>NZ_DFRO01000047.1:0-12186 GCF_002381195.1 Acinetobacter sp. UBA3461
CATATGGAAGCATGGGATGGTCCTGCAGGCCTAGTCATCCAGGATGGTCGTCATGCGATCTGTATGCTGGACCGTAATGGTTTGCGTCCTGCGCGTTGGGTCGTGACTAAAAATGGTTATATCACCCTGGCGTCTGAGATCGGTGTATGGGGTTATGAGCCTGAAGATGTAGTATCTAAAGGTCGTGTAGGTCCAGGCCAGATTCTGGTTGTGGATACATTGACTGGTAAAGTATTAGATACTCAGGATGTCAATAACCACCTGAAACGTATGCGTCCATACCGTGAATGGCTGCGTGAAAATTCAGTACGTTTACAGGGTAGCCCTGAACTGGAAGAATACCTGTGCGATCAAGGCTTAAAAGGTGATAGCCTGAAAGCAGCACAGAAAATGTTCATGGTAACTTTTGAAGAACGTGACCAGTTACTACGTCCAATCGCAGAAAGCGGTCAGGAAGCTGTAGGTTCAATGGGTGATGATACGCCAATGGCCGTGTTATCACGTCAGGTACGTCACGTTTCCGATTATTTCCGTCAGCAGTTTGCTCAGGTCACTAACCCGCCAATCGATCCATTACGTGAATCGATCGTGATGTCACTGGAAACCTGTTTCGGTCGTGAACAGAATGTATTTGAGCAAAGCCCAGAGCATGCAGACCGTTTGATCGTATCCAGCCCGGTGCTGACGAATTCAAAAATGCATCAGATCCGTACCATTGGCCGTAAAGGTTATGAAATTGCGGACATCGATCTGAACTATCCAGAAACGGAAGGTCTTGAAGCGGCGATCTCACGTATCTGTGAAGAATCTGCCCAAGCGATTCGTGATGGTAAGACTTTACTGGTTCTTTCAGACAAGAAAATTCGTGAAGGCTTCTTGCCAGCTAATGCTGTGATGGTCACTGGTGCAGTACACCATTATCTGATCAATACAGGTCTGCGTACCGATGCGAATCTGATTATCGAAACTGGTTTTGCTCGTGATCCACATCAGTTTGCTGTACTTCTAGGCTTTGGTGCGACAGCGATCTATCCATATCTTGCCTATGACGTGATCAATGATCTGGTCGCGAAAGGTGAATTGCTGGGTGATCCGGTATACGCGCAAAACAACTTCCGTAAGGGTATTGAAAAAGGCTTGCTGAAAGTCCTGTCCAAGATGGGTATTTCAACGGTTGCGTCTTATCGTGGCGGTCAGCTGTTTGAAGCAGTGGGTTTATCCAATGAAGTCGTGAACACGTGCTTCGTTGGTGTACCAAGCCGTATTCAGGGTGCAACATTTGTTGATCTGGAAAATGACCAGAAACAATTGGCTGATATCGCGTGGAAAAACCGTAAACCAATTGATCAAGGTGGCTTGCTGAAATTTGTCTTCGGTAAGGAATACCATGCATTTAACCCGGATGTAATTAATTCACTGCATAAAGCAGTACGTTCTGGTAATTATGCTGATTTTAAAGAATATGCAGAACTTGTGAATAACCGTCCGATCGCAACGATCCGTGACCTATTCAAACTGAAAACAGACAATTCGATTGCACTGGATCAAGTGGAATCGGTGGAAGAGATCCTGCCTCGCTTTGACTCTGCAGGTATGTCTTTAGGTGCGTTGTCGCCTGAAGCGCACGAAGCGATTGCGATTGCCATGAACACGATTGGTGGTCGTTCAAACTCGGGTGAGGGCGGTGAAGATCCAGCGCGTTACGGCACTATTCGTAACTCGAAAATCAAACAAATTGCATCGGGCCGTTTTGGTGTGACTCCTGCTTACTTAACTTCGGCAGAAGTCCTGCAAATTAAAGTCGCGCAAGGTGCAAAACCAGGTGAAGGTGGCCAGTTGCCGGGCGGTAAAGTAAACGGTCTCATTGCTCGTTTGCGTTACTCTGTACCAGGTGTAACCCTCATTTCGCCACCACCGCATCATGACATCTATTCAATTGAAGATTTATCACAGTTGATCTTTGATTTAAAACAAGTTAACCCACAGGCGATGGTGTCAGTTAAGCTTGTTTCTGAACCAGGTGTCGGTACGATTGCGGCAGGTGTAGCGAAAGCCTATGCTGACTTCATTACCATTTCTGGTTATGACGGCGGTACAGCGGCTTCTCCACTTTCCTCTATTCACCATGCAGGTTCGCCTTGGGAGCTTGGTCTAAGTGAAGCGCATCAAGCCCTTCGCGTAAATGACCTGCGTGGTAAAGTCCGCGTACAAACCGATGGTGGTTTAAAAACCGGTTTGGACGTTGTGAAAGCAGCAATTCTGGGTGCAGAAAGCTTCGGTTTTGGTTCGACGCCAATGATCGCACTGGGTTGTAAATACCTGCGTATTTGCCACTTGAATAACTGTGCAACCGGTGTAGCAACCCAGCAGGATCACTTGCGTCAAGAACACTACATCGGCGAACCACAAATGCTGATCAACTTCTTCACCTTTATTGCTGAAGAAACCCGTGAATGGTTAGCAGCACTCGGTGTATCTAGTCTGAAAGACCTGATTGGCCGTACCGATCTGCTAGAAGTCTTGCCAGGTGAAACTGACAAGCATGCACATCTAGATCTGAGCAAACTGCTGGAGTCACATCCTGCAGCTGAAGGTAAAGCACAGTACTGTGAAGTTCAGGGCAATGCGCCGTTTGATAAAGGTATTCTGGCTGAGAAAATGGTGGAAGAAATTCTGCCAGCGATTGAAGCAGGTACTGGTGGCGAATATCACTACAGCATTGGTAACTGTGACCGTTCGATTGGTGCACGTCTGTCTGGTGAGATTGCAAAACGTTATGGCAACCTCAGCATGGAAGCGCATCCGGTTAAAGTAAACTTGCTGGGTACAGCAGGTCAGTCACTGGGTGTATGGAATGCCGGTGGTCTGCACATCAGCCTTGAAGGTGATGCCAATGACTATGTCGGTAAAGGCATGGCTGGTGGTCGTATCTCGATCTTCCCACCGAAAGGTTCACCATTCCAGACACAAAATACCGCAATTATTGGGAACACCTGTCTGTATGGGGCGACTGGCGGTAAACTGTTTGCTGCAGGTACTGCGGGTGAGCGTTTTGCGGTACGTAACTCTGGCGCCTTCGCCGTGATTGAAGGTGCGGGCGACCACTGCTGTGAATATATGACTGGTGGTATTGTGACTGTGCTTGGTAAAGTAGGCCACAACTTCGGTGCAGGTATGACCGGTGGGTTTGCCTATGTACTTGATCTGGATAACGACTTCGTTGACCATTACAACCATGAACTGATTGAGCTGAACCGTATTTCTACGGAAGCGATGGAAGAGCACAAAGCGTTCCTGGGTCGTATCTTGGATGAACATATTAAAGAAACAGGTAGTGCTTGGGCGTACAAGATCCGCCACGAGTTTGACTTCTATAGCCGTAAGTTCTGGTTGGTAAAACCAAAAGCTGCCAACTTGCAAACGCTGTTGAAAACAACTCAAGCTGATCCACAATAATTCCACTACTGCAGAAATGAAGGCAGATGCAAGGCAACTGTGAACCCCTTGCATCTACCCACGGAGAGAGACATGGCAGAACGCCTAAGTAATGACTTTCAATTCCTGGATGTAGCACGCCAAGATCCAGAGAAAAAAGAGATTGACGTCCGCAAAGCAGAATTTGTGGAAATTTATAAACCTTTCACTACTGAAGTGGCTGCAAATCAGTCACATCGTTGTCTAGGTTGTGGTAACCCGTACTGTGAATGGAAATGTCCGGTTCATAATTACATTCCAAACTGGTTGAAGTTGCTGGCAGAGGGCCGTATTTTTCAGGCAGCTGAACTGTGTCATCAAACCAATACTTTGCCAGAAGTTTGTGGTCGTGTCTGTCCGCAAGACCGTTTATGTGAAGGTGCTTGTACCTTAAATGATGGTTTCGGTGCAGTCACCATTGGTAATGCAGAAAAATATATCAATGACACTGCCTTTGCATTGGGCTGGCGTCCAGATATGTCTTCAGTAAAATGGACCAATAAAAAAGTTGCCATCATTGGTGCAGGTCCTGCAGGTCTAGGTTGTGCCGATATTCTAGTACGCAATGGTGTTAAACCAGTGGTATTTGACAAGCGTCCGGAAATTGGTGGCCTGCTGACTTTTGGTATTCCAGAATTCAAGATGGAAAAAGATGTGATGAAACGCCGTCGTGAAATCTTCACCGGTATGGGGGTTGAATTCCGTCTGAATACCGAAATCGGTACAGATGTCACCATCGACCAGTTACTGGCTGACTACGATGCTGTATTTATGGGCATGGGCACTTATACCTATATGAAAGGTGGCTTTGCTGGTGAAGACCTGGATGGTGTTTATGATGCGCTGGATTTTCTAATTGCTAACGTCAATCGTTGTCAGGGCTGGGAAAAAGATCCATCGGAATACATCAGCGTTGAAGGCAAAAAAGTCATCGTTTTAGGTGGTGGTGATACGGCGATGGACTGTAACCGTACCTCGATCCGTCAGGGTGCTGAGTCTGTTATGTGCGCTTACCGTCGTGATGAAGAAAATATGCCGGGTTCACGTCGTGAAGTAAAAAATGCGCGTGAAGAAGGGGTGGAATTCCAGTTTAACCGTCAACCAATCGAAATTGTCGGTGAAAATGGTAAAGTGACGGGGGTGAAATTCGTTACGACTCAACTCAGTGAGCCGGACAGTCGTGGTCGCCGTAGCCCGGAACCAATTCCAGGTTCAGAAGAAATTTTGCCTGCGGATGCTGTATTGCTTGCCTTTGGTTTCCGTACCAGCCCAGCGGGCTGGTTTGCAGATGTCGAGATTAATCTCGATGGTTCTGGTCGTGTGCTTGCCGCTGAACAGCAGCAATATAAATTCCAGACTTCGAATCCAAAAATCTTTGCTGGTGGCGATATGGTGCGCGGTTCAGACCTAGTGGTCACTGCGATCTGGGAAGGTCGTCAGGCTGCAGAAGGTATCCTGGATTACCTCGATATCTAACAGTTAAAAATTCACTGAAATCATTTAAAGAACCCGCTACGGCGGGTTTTTTAAATTTTTGATGATTTCCAAGCTTAAAATAGGAAGCATTAAAAAGATTATAAAAAGTAACAAAACTTTAGAAAATACTGTTTAAAATCAAATTAATTATATAAATATCAATAAAGAATTGAGGATGAGACATCATGCATGTATTAAAACAATCTCTCATAGCTTTGATGCTGGCCAGTACCTTAACCCTGAGTGGCTGTGGCTATAACACTTTGCAAGTCAAAGATGAGGCTGTGACTGCAGCCTGGTCTGAAGTACAGAACCAGTATCAACGTCGTGCCGATCTGGTGCCGAATCTGGTGAATGTGGTGAAAGGCTATGCCGCGCATGAAGAGCAGGTGCTCACAGAAGTCACTCAGGCACGTGCCAATGTAGCAGGCCTCAAAGTCGATCAGGAAGTCTTGGAAAATCCTGAACTGTTCCAGCGTTATCAGGAAGCACAGTCACAAATGACCAGTGCTTTATCACGCCTGCTCGCGGTGACTGAAAACTATCCGGACCTGAAAGCCAATCAGCAGTTCCGTGATTTACAGGTGCAGCTGGAAGGTACAGAAAACCGGATTGCTGTGGCACGCAATCGTTATATCACTACGGTTCAGGACTTTAACTCTTATGCACGCCAGTTCCCGCAAGTGATGACAGCCAAAGTGATTGGTATGGATACCAAACCAAACTTTAGTGCAGAGCAAAGTGCCCAGAAAGCTCCAACGGTGTCTTTTGAATAATTTGACGTATAAATAAGCGAGAAATCACATGCCTGAGATGCTGCTGAAATACTGTGCTGGGTTGCTCCTCATATTGGGTATGGGGCTAACAACACCGGCTTCAGCAGAAACAGCCACAGCAACGGATACTGAAGAAGTCATCGTGGCGCGTGAAATCTTGCAGCCTAAAACGAATCAAAATACTCCGGATCAAAGTACAGAAACTGCAGCATCACAGCCACAAATTGCCAATGATATGGCAGAAGGGCAGCTTCAGCGCGACTTGCCGAGTCTGAATGAACCGGTGATTGATCAGGCAAATTTACTGAGTCCTGCTGAAAAGCAGCAGCTGAGCCAGCGTATCCTGAAACTTTATAATGAAGGTAAAGGTCAGATTGGTGTGGTGATTGTACCGACTACCGGACAGGAAGATATTTTTGATTATTCCATGCGCGTAGCTGAAGCCTGGCAGCTTGGTTCGGCTAAACGGGATAATGGTTTATTGATGACCATTGCCATCAATGATCGCCGAATTCAGATTTTGACCGGTTATGGTTTGGAAGGCGTACTGCCGGACATCGTAGCAGGACGGATTATTAACCATAAAATCACGCCATATTTTAAGCAAGGGCAGTATGCTCAGGGGATTGATTCAGGACTGGCTGAAATAGAACGGATTTTAAATCTCGATCCTGAAATCGCGGCACAGGCCGCGGATGAACTGAAAGAGCGTCAGGAACAGGCTTATAAAGCCCAGCAAGCTTCTCAAGCAACTTTTGGTTCGGTTATTTTTATTATCATCGCTGGTGTGGTTGCTTCGATGATTTTTGGTAAAAAACTTAGTGCTGCAACTGCTGCAGTTGCAGGTACAGTTGCTGGCCTAGTCAATGGCATGGGCTTAATTGCCAGTTTAATGATTGGGATTGGTGTATTTTTTGTATTAATCACTTCACTGGCGCAACTACTTTTGTATGCCTTTGCTTCTGGTGCTGGTCGTGGCGGTAGCGGCCGCGGTGGTTTTGGTGGTGGCGGCTTCGGTGGAGGCGGTGGCGGTTTTGGTGGGGGAGGAGCATCAGGCTCATGGTAACAACGACAGATACAACAGAGATTGTCACACAGCCGAAGCTTGAAGAATATGCACGGCCGAGTTTTAAACGCTGGCTCAAGCATTTCTTTTATATGCCGGCAACCAAGCGTTTTTTCTCCAAGCAGGATCAACATGCGATTGCACTAGCTGTTGAAGAAGCAGAGCATGGTCATGTCGGAGAAATTCAGGTCGTAATCGAGGGATGCTTATCCGCACGATCAGCCTATTATCAGGATACTTTGTGTAGAGCTCGACAACTCTTTGCCGAGCTCGGTGTCTGGGATACCGAATATAATAGTGGGGTATTGCTATATTTAAACTTGTGTGAGCATAAGGTTGAGATTGTGATTGATCGAGGAATCAAACAGGCGACAACTCAAGAAGTCTGGGATCAGATTTGTCAGCATATTGTTCAATTATTAAAGCAAAAGCAGTTTAAGCAAGGGGTGATTGAAGGAGTAAAGAAGATTGGAGAGGTCTTAGATCAGTATTATGATCGAAAAATAGAAGATAAAGATAATGAATTAGGGAATAAACCGATAATTTTGGGGTGACTCTAATTAAATAACCGACTACTTTAGATCGCCTAAAAGCTAATAAAACTAACTGTCTTACCGAAAGGCTCTGCAATTAGTAATGACACTGTTGTAATGGAGGCAAGACGTAAGCATGGTTCAATCAGGAAAAGCTGTCATGTTGCATTAATTGGGGTAATTGAGTAAGCTGCACAAGAACTTGAACAAGCGAAAAGTAAGACTAAAGCGGTTAAAACTGATCATGAGCAGTTAAAAAAGGATTATGAAAACTGCTGGAAAAGTGCACTTCACTGTTGTTAGAAAATTTTGAGTTGAGGCAGAGAGCCTAAGATTAAGTGATCATACCGCTAACTTAATAATTAGCGGTAAATTAATTTTAGATGAATTCAACTTTCATAATGATTGAGTAGAAATAGACCTGAGCTTAAGCGATCAGAAAGAATGGATGCTGCTTTTACTGAAAATTTAATATCTTGTATTAACCATTGCTGAAAAATTTCATAATCTATTTCACACTGATCCAAGTGAATTTGAATAATAAAGTCATACTATGCTAGTTCATCACTTGAGTTGAAATTTGCATTCATGCTTGGGTTGACTAGGCTTTAAATGTATTGAGTTTCTGTCGTGCTTGTGGTGATAAGTTTTTTTCTAGTGTTTTTAAAAGCATAATTTTCTCCTTTTAGAATGGTAAAAATAAAAAACGCACTTAATTTAAGTGCGTTTTTAAACTGCTAGTAGTTAAATATTAGTTTTTAACATAACCGTTGTCTACACACTTATCAGAATATGTCCAAGTTAAACGACCTGTTTCAGCTCCACCAGCCGCTACAAGTTCTTTTGTTGGCGTTAATACACAAATTTCGGTAGTTGCAATACCTTTGAAATTATTAGGTGTAGCAGTAATAACCGCATTTTCTGCAATAGCAATTGATTTTAATGCTTTAGCAGTGAGGTTGGTAGGCATTGTTTCACCAATTTCGCCTGCACTATCACACTTGGTTAAGTCTTTTTCAATAGCATAACATGTATCAACAGCTGTTTTGATAGGAGCCATAGCAGAAGTTACTTCCGTATATGCAGCACGTTTGATATAGTTTTGATAAGCTGGAATTGCGATCGCAGCTAGGATACCAATAATAGCGATCACAATCATCAGCTCGATCAATGTAAAGCCTTTTTGAGCATTCATAACATTCTCCACAAATGTTTGTTAATTTAATTATAAGCTTTGTAAGCTAATTTATAGTTAGCACAAAGTGTGCCAAAGTATATTACTTAATAATTTCTTATGAAATCAACAGATTATTTGGTTAGTTATAAATTTAAAAAAAGTATAAGTAAATTTATGTAACTAAGTGACAAATAATGTCAGTTTTTGTGCATTAAATATTTATATCGTTGAGAAGAATAAGAAGAATAAGAAATAAATAGAGATTAAATTGAAATCACAAAATTACCGGCTTTTTGTTTATCATGTGCCAAACTTCTACCGCCTGATATTTCCATGAAATTCACGCTCGTCCTGATCGCAGCAATTCTTATCTCCCTCGCATGGCTTATGCCTGTTCATTACCGTCCATGGGTGACTTATACGGGTGAACTATATGCATTTTTTGCATTATTTACGCTAGTTGTAATCTATTTAAAAGAAAAACTAAAAATTCCAACAGTTAGCTTGCCTTTATTGCTACTCGCTGGCGTGCCGCTTATCCAGTTGCTAGCAGGACAAGTATTTTTCTTTAGTACAGCTATGATGGGAGCACTCTATGTGTTGAGCTTCTGGCTGGCGAGTGTACTAGGCTATAACCTTTCAATGGGGCAGTTGAACCGAGAAGAAACTTTCACTAATCTGAGTTATGTATTTTTGGCTTCAGGGACGATTACGGGTTTAATTGCGCTGTGTCAGTGGTCTAATCTGGATTCAATATTGCCAGGCATGGTCAATATTAGTGGCAACCAGCGACCTTTTGCCAACTTTGCTCAACCCAATAATATGGCGACCTTTTTGCTTATGGCGTTGATGAGCTGCCTTTATCTGTATGAAAAGAAAAAAATCCAAACCAAATGGCTATTTGCTTGTGCTGCTGTGATTGTTATGGGAGTGGCGTTAAGTCAGTCACGTACTGCTTGGGTGGCTGCGATCGCGATCATATTTTATCTGGCATTCTACCAATATAAAGGGATTATTCGCCTGAAATGGTATTACAGCACAGCCTGGCTCGTCTTTTTTATTTCCTGCATTGTTGCTTTTCCATTACTCAGCCAGCTAGCAGCTCAAGCGATAGATACAGATGTGGTACAAAGCCGTGATGTAGTTTCGCGCGCTACAGGCGATATGTCACGACTTGCGATCTGGCAGCAAATGTTGGCCGCGATTCAGGCTGAGCCATGGTTTGGTTATGGCTGGTATCAGACCAGTGTCGCTTTTGTCTCGATCACGGATACAGTTCAAGGTCCGGTCTGGATTCGTAGCGCACATAATTTTATTATCGATTTCCTGCTTTGGAATGGCTTGATCATTGGACTGCCATTCTTGGCCTACTTGGGTTATTTAGGTTATCAGTTACAACGCTGGGTCAGCACGCCTGAATCTGTCATTGGGATTCTGATGATCGGTGCCTTTGTTACCCATGCCATGTTTGAGTTCCCACAGCACTATGCTTATTTCCTGTTACCAGTGGGTTTTATTATCGGTACAGTACTAGCGCAGCGTTCAGATGTAGCTAAGCAGCTTGTTATGCCATCGTGGCTGATAAAAGCCATCTTTGCGGTGGGTGTTATTTTAATTGCAGTCATTTACCGGGATTATGATACCGCTGTACCAAAACTCGGTCAGAGCATTCGCTATGAACAGCAGCCGGAAAAAATTACCAATGAAAAGCCGATCTTCTTGCTGACAGAATTTAATCATCGTATTGCCTGGATTCGTGTAAATCCTTATACCAAGATGAGTCAGAATGAAATTCATGAATATGAAAAATTGGTGGTGAGTTATCCAACCAAATACAACTTGCTAAAATATATTCGTTTACTGGCCTATAATGGTTATATTAAAGAGGCACATCACCAGCTCTGGCGTTTGAATACGATTCAAAAAACTGAACTGAACTATGATGAAGTTATTAAAGATATGCCGAAATAGTTTTAACTCAATAAAAAAGCCATCATCATGATGGCTTTTTTATGTCTTTAAGAAATCAAAGCTGGCTTTGAATATAGTTTTCAATACTCACACTTTGAATTAGATCAAGCTGAGTCGTTGTCCAGTCTAAATATTCTTCTTCTTTTTCCAGAATTTCTTGAACCAGATCACGAGTCACATAATCCATTTGAGTTTCAGCTAAAGCCACGGCTTGCTGGATGGTTTCAATATTCTCTTTGACTTTGCGTACGTCACATTGCAACACTTCTTGAGTGTGCTGACCAATATACAGTTTACCTAGATGCTGTAAATTCGGCAGACCTTCTAAAAATAAAATGCGTTCAATAATTTTATCGGCATGTTTCATCTGCACGATGGATTCTTTGTATTCGGCTGAACCTAGCTTTTCAATGCTCCAGTCATTAAACATGCGTGAATGCAGGAAATACTGGTTAATCGCGGTCAGGTGGTGATACAACACCTGGTTCAGCTGATTAATTACATCACGATTGCCTTTCATTGTATCACTCCGTATAGCTTGATGACCCATTTGTATTTATGGGTTTTTATATCAGATTATCTTAAATCATATGGCTCGGCAATGGCGAGTAATTTATTGAACTGCAAATGAAAATCGCAATCAAATAGTATCAAATGAAATCTAAAACAATAAAAACCCGCCAGAGTCGAGGGCGGGGAGGAGTAATGATCAGAGATCATTGTTTTTATCATTATATTTATAGGGGTATTCAATATACTATTTAGGCTGCAACTGCCAGACGCGCCGCAATCTGGGAAACTTCATCACTGATGATCATACGAGCTTCAGGTGCACAGCGACCGCAACACGTGCCCAGGTCAAGCATTTCGCGTACTTCACGATAGCTTTCCGCCCCATTGGCAACAGCTTCTTTAATGTCTTGATCAGTAATGCCACGGCATAGACAAACGTACATGTCAGATAACCACAGTAATTAAATAAGATAAGTGATATTATTGATAATTATTATCGTTTGTCAATAAAAATCATTTGAAAATGCGTTCAAAATAATTGGGGATTTAGATAAAAAAATACCACCTGAGCGGAAATCCGAGTGCTGCTCGGATTTCTGCGCAAGAGCGATTTATAATTTAGAATTAAATATTGCAGGCTGGAGATTTAGTGATTTTGATAACTTATTGATTAATAATCACTACACCATCCATTTCAACCAGTGCATCCTTAGGTAGGCTTGCTACACCCAAAGCTGCACGTGCAGGATAAGGCTGGGCAAAGTATTCACCCATAATCTGGTTAACCAGCTGGAAGTGAGAAAGGTCAGTCAGGTAAATATTGAGCTTGGCAATATCTGCCAGAGAGCCGCCAGCTGCTTCGCAAACTGCTTTCAAGTTGTCAAATACACGACGAATCTGAGTCTCAATGCCTTCAACCAGTTCCATGCTGTATGGATCTAGACCAATTTGACCGGATAAGTAGAGTGTATTCCCGACTAAAATGGCTTGAGAGTAGGTGCCAATGGCAGCTGGGGCATTTTCAGTATGGATTACTTGGCGGAACATTAATTTCTCCTTTTATCAAATGGAGCGTAAAACTCTGTCCTGAAAGTCAGAGATATAAGCAATACGACATAAAATGTCGTTGAATTTTTTAAAAATCAATACATTTAATTTAACATGATCTAAAATAAGCTCATGAAAACACTTAAATTACGC
>NZ_DFRO01000049.1:0-34949 GCF_002381195.1 Acinetobacter sp. UBA3461
ACGTGTGGCTTATTACGTTCAAACTTAGCCTTAGCCATGTTCATCTTCCTCGTTTACGTCGAACACAATTCTGAGTAAAACTCAGCTCCGACATATCGCCTAAAAAAATCAAACGCCCAATACTTGAAAAGCAGACTAAATAGCCTGCTTTTGGAATCTTTTGCAACAATGTTGCGATAAACTGTAATCTGGAGCTCTTATCGAGATTTGAACTCGAGACCTCTCCCTTACCAAGGGAGTGCTCTACCACTGAGCTATAAGAGCAAATATTAGTACTTCAATGGAGCGGGAGACGAGGGTCGAACTCGCGACATGTAGCTTGGAAGGCTACCGCTCTACCAACTGAGCTACTCCCGCACGATGTTGGTACAAACCACTTATTGAAGTCTTAAAATTGGTGGTGAGGGAAGGATTCGAACCTTCGAAACTTTCGTAGCGGAGTTACAGTCCGCCCCCTTTGACCGCTCGGGAACCTCACCATTTTTTACACTTACATCAGTGCTGTTCTTTACTCTACACTAGAAACTCTCTAAGATGGTGCCGGCACACGGATTCGAACTGTGGACCTACTGATTACAAGTCAGTTGCTCTACCAACTGAGCTATGCCGGCGTTTCTTAGTGTTTCGTACGTTTCGTATCGGAACGGTGTGCAGTTTAGCAAAACTCAGAAACCATGCAAGTGTTTTTTTCAAAAAAAACGTCAAAAACTCATAAAATCAAACCATTTGATGATAATTCAACCGCTTTGATCACTGCGCGAGCTTTTATTTGGGTTTCATTCCACTCAGATTCAGGATTTGAGTCGGCAACCAGCCCTGCTCCAGCTTGAACATAGACCTTATTTTCACGAATGACACAGGTACGAATCGCAATCGACATATCCATTTCGCCGTGCCAGCCTAAATAACCAACAGCACCACCGAAAATTCCACGTTTTACCGGCTCAACTTCGTCAATAATTTCCATGGCACGGATTTTTGGTGCACCCGAAAGCGTACCCGCCGGAAAAGTTGCTTTAAAAACATCCAATGCGTCAACATCATCACGCACCTCACCTTGTACATTCGAGACAATATGCATGACATGCGAATAACGTTCGATCACCATTTGATCAGTCACTTGCACTTTACCGATTTTTGACACCCGACCAACATCATTGCGTCCCAGATCAATCAGCATTAAATGCTCGGCAATTTCTTTTTCATCAGAAAGCAGATCTTTTTCCAATGCCAGATCTTCTTCTTTGGTTTTACCACGCGGACGCGTCCCTGCCAGGGGACGTACAGTAGCAATCCCATTTTCCAGACGAGATAAAATCTCAGGTGAAGAACCGACAATATGGAAAGGTGTCTTGTTTTCTAAGGTCTGCCCTTGTACCAGGAACAGGTAGGGTGATGGGTTAAGGTGGCGTAACGCACGATAGACCTGTAGAGGCTCACCATCGAAATCAGAGACCATACGGTGACCGGGTACTACCTGCATGACATCACCAGCACGGATGTACTCTTTCACTTTTTCAATAGAAGCAAGGAAGTTGTCATGCCCGGTTAATGACTCAAAATGCGGTGGAGTATGTTTTTCTGCTTTCAGACTGATTGGTGTTGCCAGAATATTTTCCAATTCATTTAATTTTTCATGTGCTTTTTCATATGCATTAGCATCATTCGTATCGGCATGCACAATCAAAAACAAGGTATCTTTGAGGTTATCAAATACGATCACTGTTTTAGACAGCATCATCCAGATATCTGGTAAACCTACTGGATCGGCTTCAGGGACATTATTCAGCTTTGGCTCGATATAACGTACCGAGTCATAGCCAAAGTAACCGACTAGACCACCAGTAAAACTTGGTAAGGCAGGTAAGTCTGCTTGAGTCGGCACT
Source organism: Acinetobacter sp. UBA3461 (assembly GCF_002381195.1). Taxonomy (NCBI): domain Bacteria; kingdom Pseudomonadati; phylum Pseudomonadota; class Gammaproteobacteria; order Moraxellales; family Moraxellaceae; genus Acinetobacter; species Acinetobacter sp. UBA3461. Next base: position 1,887 of record NZ_DFRO01000049.1, read on the forward strand.
TTAAACTGCGCCTGAAAGTCGCGAATGTATTGGAAGGGGTCTGAACAGTGCTGCTTTGCAATCGAGCCATCGGCATGTTGTACCGTCAGTTCACCTGCGTTACAGGAGAACACGGTAGATTCACCCAAACCGATGATTGAATAACGCGCCCAGTTCTCACCCCCCTCAACCGATTCAAACAGATAAGCCTGTTGATGCTGTTTAAGGCGAGCAAAAATAGAAAGGGGCGTATCAGTATCGGCCAAGCGCTGACGGTAAACGGGAATCAGGTTATAGCCTTGCGCAGCAAGTTGCTGGAATTGTGCTTGAGTGGTCATTCGGTTTTTCTCTTTAAATTTAAATTAGGGTTACTCAGTGTGTAAATAGAATTGGACTGAGCGACGCCATCGAAAAACCTTAGAACTATTCATTTTAATTCCCTAATACCCTAATTAAGCCAGCAGTTCACGTAGATCATCCACAATCTCCTGAGGATGGCTGTCTGCTATATTCTCACCATGATTATAGCCATAGCTGACTACAATACAATCTATACCGGCACGGCGTGCAGCTTCGACATCGTTCACCGAGTCGCCAATCATCAGCACCTGCTCTTTGCTGACAGCATAATGCTCGACACAATGCAGCAATTGACGCGGATCCGGCTTACGTTCGGTAAAACGGTCACCACCAATAGTGTCATCAAAATACTTCGCCATATCCAAAATATCTAAAATACTGCGTGCAGGCTGTTCGGGCTTATTGGTCACACAAATGAGCTTTTTACCTTGTGCTTTACCCCATTGTAGAAATTCAATAATGCCCGGAAATGGTACGGTATCGACACATGGATCAGCATTGTAGACTTCCAGGAAAGTATTTAGTAATTCCTGATGCTGTGCTGGATCCAAACTTCCAGTCAGGTGCAGTAGTACGCTTTCACAAAACTTCGAAGTACCCTTTCCAATCCAGACTCGTACCTGTTCTTCAGTCACAAAAGGCAGTTGCAGCACATTTAAGCTCATATTCATGGCACGATACAGGTCAGAAGCAGAATCCACCAAGGTGCCATCCAGATCAAATAAAATCAGCTCACGTTTATCCAGTTGTGCTATAGACATTTCCACTCTCTTTATCTTTATTCATCACGCAGCCACAAAAAAGGCATGCGATTGCATGCCTTGATTGTAACCAATACTTGGCTTATTTAAAGAATAGCCAGGCCATAATTGCTAAAATCACAATAACAATTAAAGAAATCAAACCGACTGAAGCATTTTTTTGCTGTTCCTTCGTTTCTTCTACACGAGAAACAGGTTGCTCAACAGGAATTGGTGTTGGTTCAGGTTTGACCGCAGATAAATCTATACCTTCAGGAATTGGCGCCGGTTTTGGAATACCGACATTGGTTGGCATACCATCACGAGTCAACTGGACTTCAGCATCACGTTCTTTTAGCTCTGGCATACCCTGATCATTCATCTGATGGGCAGCAGTCTTCTCAGCAGCCTCTTCAATAATACGTTCAGCTGTCTGTTCTAGTTCAGGCTCAACGATGACTTCTTGTGCTGGTTCAAGCACAGAAAATTTCAGGCTGGCAAACTGTACGATATCACCCTGTTTCAGCAATGCTTCTGAATCAATGCGCATATCATTGACAAAAGTACCATTTGAAGAACCCAGGTCTTGTACCCACAGTGCATTTTCCTTCAGCAAAAAGGCAGCATGCTTACGCGAGATTTCTGCTGCCTGCAACACAATATCTGCTGCCTGATGACGACCCACCAGCATGTCACGGTCAATGCTAATTTCCTGTCCCGTCAGATCGCCAGTAATGGCTTGAATTTTCCAAGTCATAACATCCACTTCTCTTTTATTCTGTTATGTTGATCATAACATGCTGTTTGCAACTACCGCACCTCTAGCTTTTCGGACGCAACGTCGTGGTTGTCACTGTATTTCGGGTTTTTTCTATATTTTGTACTGGTTGCACAGATTGCTGTTGCCCTACAGGTTCAATTGCAACTGGCGTAGTGACTACTGCCGTCGGCTGTGAGGCTACAGGTGCAGTCGGTACAGTTTGGTAATTCGACCCTACGGGTGTTTTAGAAACAGGGAGACGTTGTTGATATACGTCATCTAGGTTTTCTGGCAGTTTGGCAAAATTACCATCCGAATCTAGCGCCAATTGCAAGCTATACAGCTGGCTGTAACGCTGCTGGGAAATCTTACGCACTTCATTTTTATCCCCCACAATCGTTGGGTGTATAAAAATCAGCAGGTTACGCTTCTGATTGGATTTACCTTCCGAGCGGAATAAACGCCCTAAACCAGGGATTGCACCCAAACCCGGTACCGCCTGACGACCGTAGCTGGTGTTATCTGAAATCAGACCACCGAGCACAATGGTTTGACCATGTTCAGCCAGAATTGAAGTTTTGATCGCACGTTTACTGGTGACCAGATCTGATGCCTGCCCCTTATCACGTGCAACTGCAGAAACTTCCTGCTCGACTTCCAGACGTACGGTTCCATTTTCACCAATATGCGGAATGACTTTTAGTGTCACACCTACATCTTTACGTTCAATGGTGGTATAGGGGTTGGCAACACCTGCCGCACCCGTAGAAACTGAACCTGTTACAAATGGAACGTTTTCACCCACTACGATATAGGCTTCTTCATTGTCCATGGTCACAATCGATGGCGTAGACAATAGATTCGACTTCGTGGTTTCTTTAAGTGCCTGAATCAATGCACCATAGAGCTTTCGGGAACCATCACTGCCTTCACGATAATCACCTATCACGAGTGAGGTCCCTGTACCAATTGCACTGCCTGCCCCTGCTGCACCACCGGTCAGATAGCCGGCAGCAATATTTTTCAGGCTGGCACCAAAGTTATCAAAGTTAATCAGACCAATACCGCTACTCAGATCACCAAGTGCCCATTGCACACCCAACTGGTCAGCATCCGTACCTTCCACTTCCATAATCGCGGCTTCAATTAACACCTGCTGACGACGCGTATCCAGCTGATTAATCGCCGACTCGATTTCGCGCATCAGTTGTGGATCAGCCTTCACTACCAATGAATTCTGGGTCGCATCAGCAATAATACTGACACCATTGGCATTAAAACTGGTAATTCCTTGCTGGTTATTTCCTAATCCTGAATTTAACTGAATCCCGGAAGTGGAAGCTTCCTGAGACATATTGGATGCAGAGCTGTTATTGCCCAATGTATTCAGCGAAGTTCCTGCGGAGCTGTTCTCTGAAGAAGAGCTCGAACGCCCCTGAGCCTGCCCAGAAACCAGTCCTTGTAAAATTTCAGCCAGGTTTTTGGCACTGGCATATTTCAGGCGAAAGACTTTTAGCCCTCCTAAACGATCCGCTGCAGGCACATCCAGCGTTTCAATAATCTGGCGAATACGCTTACGGGTTGCAGTATCGCCTTTGATGATAATCCGATTGGTCCGCTGATCTGCCATGACCCGCACACGTGAGCCTTTTAAATCCTTGGCAGCACCTGTAGCTGTCATGGACTCAATCAGGCCAATCATTTCCTCAGCCTGACTCGACTGCAAGGTAATGGCTTCCAGATCATTCTGACCGGTACCATCCAGATTACGCACAATGGTTTCCAGCTGGTAAATATTGCTAGCGCGATCGGAAACAATCAGAGCATTGGTTCCTGGCACAGCCGCTAAATGGGCGAACTGTGGCATTAGTGGGCGTAGTGCTGGAATCAGGTCATTCGGATTGGTATTTTCCAGCCAGATTACCCGGGTCACAATCTGGTCACCAGTCGCACGGTTACGGGCATCATACGGAATACCGGAGTTCTTGACGTTATTGTCTGGCACCAGTTTGATGGTATTCCCGGACGGGATCGCCACGACACCATTAACATTCAAGACCCCAAGAAACAGATCATAGACTTCAGCCCGGTTTAATGCCCGGTTTGAAATGACTGTGACATTGCCGCGCACCCTTGGATCAACGGCAAAATTTTTCCCCGTAATATCGGCTACTTCATTAATAAAAGCAGCCAGGTCTGCATCACGCAGATTGATTTTCCAGGTCTGCGCATAAGTTGCGGTACTGACCATAGCCACCAGAGGTGCGGCAACACAAAGCGCCCATGCTGATCGATTATTATTAAATAAAGCCATAAACCTAAATGCTTCCCAACCCTATATGTGATGACACATCACTTTAAATCCTGTTGAATGGTCATCACCTGATCACCACGTTTAATTTCAAGTTTTACCTGGCCCTGCTGTCGTGCCTGTTCCAGTAACTGCACTTCAGATTGTCCTGCAGTGACGGTTTGACCATTCAGGGATACAATCCGGTCGCCGGGTCTGAGACCGAGACGGTTACGCAGCACTGCCGGAGTTCGCGAAGTGACTTCATAACCCCCTTCACCTGCAGAAACTCCCATATTTTCCAGATACTGTTCGCGGTTTTCATTCATCTGCTGAATCGCGCGACCAATCTCATTCTGCGGTGAAGCAGGCTCATTTGTTGGCTGATTCGCTGATCCACCCCAATTTGAGGATGACGATGAACGCCCACTTTTCTGCTCATTACTCTGCCAAGGCTGATTTAAGCCATTTTCCAAGCCCTTAAAGAAAACTTCCTTACTCGCACCATTTTGCTGACGAATGATCACCCGATCCCAGTACACTTCAGCCAGCTCATAGCCGCTATTACCCAAGCTCTCGCCAACACGATAGCGATCGACCTGATCATTCAGCTTCAATACTGCTGAAGACAAATAGCTTGGACTGGCAACCATCACCCCTTGTAACAGAATATTGGAGACTTCCGCACTTGCCGCACTTTGTCCAGTTTCCTGAAATAAGGCGAAAGAGCTGATATTTGGAATTCGTGACTGCTGTGAGCCCAACTCTACACGTTCTACTTGCAGGGCTTGAGGCGGTGCAACGACCAGCCAGAATAGGGCTGCCAGTTTCCAGCACAGATACAGAATCAGTAAAACTAAAAGTGCGGGTGCTGCTTTATTAAACGTCTGTAGATCCAGCTGTTTAAATTTATCTATATTGATGGCCATCAGTTTAGGCCTCCCATCAACGGCTGACGGGTGCTGATGACATAAGTGTCCAGTCCAGCTTTACCTTCATAGGAAGGAACATTCAGTAACATACGCTGTGTCAGTTGCACATTCAGCATCAGATCGGGATCAAGTTCAATATTCAGCATTTTCTGATCACGACTATCGCGAACATCCAGCAATAATTTACCTGACTCATCTGCCAGCTTCCCGGCAAGAACAGGAACACTCATCCGCTCTTGACGCTGTGCAAAGGTATAGATCAATTCTCCCCCGGTCCAATTCAACTGACCACTCACATCACTAAAGCCATTTTGTTTCTTATATTTAAAATCGAGCTGCTTAAATTGAATTGCATTGGTTGGCCATTGCCAATCTGCAAGATTTTTCAAGGTTTCTGGTGCGACCTGTCCTTCTAGATTCCTGGCGACTAGCGTTTTGGTCAAACCGTACGCCATTACACCGGCAACTTTAGTATTGCCGCTATGTACTTCCACATTTGCCCCGAGACGCAATAATAGCAAATCCAATGGACGGACCTGCCAGTTGAGGCTGCCACGCAATTGACCTTTTTTCCAGTCAGCACTCCCCTGCCAAATATTGCCACTGACGTTATGCAGTACCTGATTATTTTTATAAAATTTTGAAATCAGCCAGGCAGCCGGCACCTGCAAGACCACAAAAATAAAAAAGGCGACTATGGCAAGAATTAACCATTTGAAAGTTTTCGGTTTACTGCTCATCCCACCCCAACCAATCCATCAATTTCAGTTCCTGGTTATGATTCTTTTCTTAATATAAGTACATTATGCATACTTTTTTCACCACGCCAATTGATGGGCATAAAAAAACCAAGCAATGATGCTTGGTTAAAGATATATAGATCATTTCCATGACTGACCTATGACAACATTCACAGTCAAATCTTTAGATCAGAAAATCTTCCAGCTTGGCACCTTGTTCCAGTTCTGCAACCAGCCAGCGTGGCTGTTTACCACGACCTGTCCAGGTTTCTTCCGGATTTGCTTTACTGCGGTAACGTGGTTCTACAGTCTTGCGAGATGATTTCTTGCGCTTAGAGGCACCGAACTCGAGCAACTGCTCAATACTCATACCTACTTTTTCTGCAATGCTTAATACCTGATTATAAGCATCTTCGATTTCCTGGTCTTTTTTAGACGCAATTAATGCTTCAGCTTCAGCTTGTAAACGCTTTAACTCTTCAACTGATAAATTCGTAATGTCTGGCATCACTCTCTCCATAAAAATAATATTATTCGTTTTATAAATAACTTTTTCATAATATTTAGATTAAATAAAATATTCAATAAAAAAATTTAAACGGATAACAACAAATAATAAAATTAATTACAAAATTAAATAATTTTCTCGTATTTTAAACTGTATGTTCAACCGTATTTTCTAAATTTCTTATTATTTCCTGTACATCTTCAGGAATTGGCATTTTTTGCATGCTATTTTTATTTATACAAACCAGAACCGCTTCAGAAATTGCCACTATACTTTGCTGCTGCTCACTCCATAATAAATAACTCATACGAAATGAGGTAGTGCCTATATCTTCAATACGCACACCGATTTTAAGTTGATCCGGATAAACCACAGGCTTTAAATAGCGACATTGATTCGTAGCCACAACAGTTAATAATGGACCAACCAGTATATTTAATCGATCCAGATAAGCCAGTCGGGCACTTTCAATATAACGATAATACACCGCATTATTAACATGACCAAAGGCATCCATATCACCCCAAGCCACGCGTTGCTCAAAAATCACTGGATACTGCGCAAGTGATTCCATATATTATCCCCTATATTCTTGTATCAATAAAATTGGCATTTGATTCAAACACCTGATTCAGTTGTTGTTGTAACTCATCCTGCCCCTGCAAGGCAAATTTAATGCGCAGATAACTCATACGCACATCATCTGGATAGAGTGCAAGCAGTTGCTGGGCTTCCTCTACTCGACCCGCAGCTTGCAGTACATGCCATTTGGCAAATGTTAAGACCGGCACTGCTGTATATTTTTCTTCCCACAATGAAATTTGCTGGTTAATAACTTCATAATCAGGATTTTGTCGAAGTAATTGTTGCTGGAACCATAAATAAAATACGTCCTGATTAAATTGCTGTTCCAGTAAATGTACTGCTAGCGCTTCATGCTCGGCGCCCATTTCAGGCATTTTAAATAACAATTTCAGCCACAGTAGTTTGACCGTATAGTCACGTTTAAATATTTCTTCGCTTAAGTCGATATAGCGCTGTTGCAAGTATTTTAAATCTTCCTGATCCGCCTGTTCAAAAGCCAGTAATAATTGTTCTAGCCAAAGTGTTTTAGTATTTTGCTCTAAATGACCATATTGAGTTGATCTTAAATACAACCAGGGAAACTTTAAGGCAAATTGCCCCCATAATTTGGTTAATCTCTGCTCATAAGCTGATTTAACTTTAAACAGCCAAGGGGATAATTCATGCTGATTTAAGAATTCAAGATGGGTTAATGCCTGCTGACCATCCTGTTGCGATAAGTACACTTCAATACGCTGTAATTCAGCCAGTTCAAATGCCATTGGATTGGACTGATTTAAAGATTTCAAAGCCTCATCAAAATCCTGCTGCCCCCAAGACAAACGTGCATGAATAATATCTTTTAATAATCCAGACTGGGCAAAAGACTGCTGAATAAAATCACGTTGATCCTGTGAGGCATTGAGCAACCACACCACTGCCAGTTGTTCATAAGGATGTAAATGATGAAAACTGAAAACGCGCTGTTTTTTGCGCTGCTCGCGATTCAGATAACGCGTAACCGCATACCACAGCATATGCATGACAAAGCTGATCGTAACCAATAGCGCTGCCAGTATCCATAGACTGGTCTGTATCTGCCAGTTACGCCAGTACAGATAGACATACCCTGGTCCGTGACCGTAACTGAGTAGACTTAAAGCCGCAATACCGAGCAGACTGACAAATAAATAGGCAAGCAGAATCTGTTTCATAAGCGATCAGCTCATTAAGGTACGGGCATTCAGAGGAGGAACCGGTTTCAGCGGTATGGTGCGGATCTGTTCCAGCTGTTTAACCCATTGCTGGCTTTTTGCATCCGGTAATTGTTTGAGGACTTCAGCCACGGCACCAAGCGATTGCTGGAAAGGAATTTGTTGACTTTGCTGTAGTGCGTTTTGTGCCATCAATAGACGTAATTGCGCCTCTTTCAACACTAGTCCTCGCTGCATTAACATCGTACTTGGCTGCTGCACAGCTTCAATTTGAATCAGATTGCGCCAGAAGGAACCAGACTCTGCCGGTGTGGCACTGTGCTGGGCTTTTAACTCCCTGGCAATTTCAGCATCCATTTGATTAAGTAAATCCCGGATTTTATTCTGCTGTACCAGACGACTATTGATGAACTGTTGCAACATTACCTGATCTTTACTGAGTACACGCTCCAAACCGTCTAATAAAGCAGGTGCAAGCGTATAATTCGGCAAATCCAGTTGCAGCTGACTGAGTTTTTCCAATGCTGTGCTGTATTGCTGCTGCTGCAAAGCGAACTCAATCAGGCTGAGTTGCTGACGAACCACTTCGGCATCATGCGATTCAGGTACAGTAGCTATCTGTGAGTTGGATACAGCTGGTGCATCCTGGCGCTGTTCAGTTACCTGGCGTTTAAGTGCAACCACCTTGTCATTCAAACTGGCATTTTGCTGCTGCAATAGAGTAAAGCTGGAGCTGAGTTCTGTATGGGCCTGGCGCAAACTGAACAGGTCATAACTGATTTTGGCCATCCAGGCGAATGCCACAATGAACAGCACGATTAAAATTTTCTTCATGAGTTCCCCAGTACTCGCTTCATCTCCCGTACGATCACATCGCTGCTCAGGCTCTCGAGTTGTATATACTCAAATGCTGCAGCATGATGTTGACGGTATTCCCCTAAAATAGCGGCCAAACGTGGGCCTAAAACCAAATAAATTCCCTTGCTGATCACGGAGATGTCCTGCTGCATTAGCTGCACCCAGTTTAACCAGCTGGCTTCACTACTCATCAGAACCATATAATGGTGATTGTCCTGCAATCGAGGCAAAAGCGCAGCTATGGTCTGTTGTGACTGAACCGGACACTGACGTTGATACAGTACAAAATTTAGTACCTCAACACCCTGCTGACGCAAATGCTCCATCATAAATAATCGACCGCCCTCACCTCGCCAAAAGGCTACAACAGCATCTTTTTCAAGACTCTCCAAAATCGGTAATTGTAGCATTCCTTCAGAGGTTTCAATCTCAGGCACATGACTTTGAATGCCATATTGTAGCAATGTCTGTTCAGTGCTGCGCCCTACAGCAATCCACTGTATATGGGCCAATGTAGCCAGTTCAATGCCTGCCTGCGCCAGATATTGCATGCCAATTTGCACCGCAGTCGGACTCACCACCACAATGACTTGAGCACGATTCAACTGCTGATACAAGCTATCCAATTCTGCTGAATAAGGCTGTGCAACCAGTTCCAGCAAAGGTAGCTCTACCACAGGAATTTGTGCTGCCTGTAACTGCTGTGTGAGTCGGACAGCACGATCCTGAGGGCGAGTATTGATAAACAGCATGAATCTTATGAATATAGTGCTTTAAGCAAATCACCCGCACCTTGGGCCAATAAATTCTGTGCCAGAGTCACACCGAGCTGCTCTGCCTGATTTACATCACCCTGTAATTCTGCTTTTAATAAGGTGGCACCATCCACGCTACCCACACGGCCTTCGATGGCAATTTTACCATCCTGTAAAGTTGCATAACCTGCAATCGGCACCTGACAACCACCTTCCAGATAGGCATTAAATGCGCGTTCAGCACGGACACAGGCATCAGTTTCAGCATGTAACAGTGGCAGGATCAGGTCAAGTACGGCCTGATCACGATCACGACATTCAAGACCAAGCGCACCCTGTCCCACAGCTGGCAAACTGACTGCAGGCTTAAGTGTATGACGAATACGATCTGCCAGCCCCAGACGTTTTAAACCAGCACTGGCAAGAATAATAGCATCGTAATTGCCTGCATCGAGTTTCGACAGCCGTGTGCCGACGTTACCTCGCAGATCAATGATCTCAAGGTCCGGACGTGCCTTTAAAATCTGACTCTTACGACGCAGACTGGATGTTCCTACTTTAGCGCCCTGTGGCAGCTCGTCAAAGCTGGTATAGCTATTAGAGACAAAAGCATCCAATGGATCTTCACGTTCGCAGATCACCGCAAGACTTAAACCTTCAGGCAGTGCCATGGGTACATCTTTCATGGAATGCACGGCCAAGTCTGCACGACCATCCAGTAATGCAGCCTCAAGTTCTTTAACAAACAGGCCCTTGCCACCAATTTTTGCCAATGGGGTATCAAGAATTTTATCACCCTGTGTCACAAACGTGACCAACTCGACCTGAAGGTCGGCATGCAGTTCCTGCAGACGTGCACGGATATGCTCCGCTTGCCATAGTGCAAGAGGACTTTGTCGAGTTGCAATTTTTAGGGTCTTCATAAATTTCAAATACAGTGAATGAGAACAATAGTCTAAACTTAACCTGATCACTTTAAAATGCAAGTGAATTTATGCAAGTTTCAACTGCAACCCGATCCCATACGCTTCAGAGCTTATGAATGCGTTCACGTAAAAATGGTAAATGGCGCCGACTTACTGCAAGTCTTTCATCCAGCTCACGGCAACGCACCTGATACTGCCCCGAACTGACCACTTCCAGCCCATCCAGATAGTTTACAGACACCAGCGCATTGCGGTGAATCCTGATAAAATTCTGGCCAAATTCCTGTTCCAAGTCCTTTAATGTTTCATCGATCAGGACACTGCCATTTTTATGCCGTACCGTGACATATTTCTGATCAGCCAGGAAATAGTAAATATTTTCCACAGGGACAAGCTCCACCCCGCGATAAGTCTTTGCCGCAATCTGATGGCGGCTGATATTGAGTTCTTCCATATTTTCTTTTTGTTTTAGTTGGCTCATCTGAGCTTGGGTAAGTTTGGTTAAATGCTCGAATACCTGTGCTAACTCCTGTTGCATCACTGGTTTGAGCAAGTAGCCTTCTGCATTCGACTTGAATGCATCAAGCGCATGGTGGTCATAGGCCGTACAAAAAACAATTGCCGGCATTGGGTCAAGCTGGCGCAGATGTTGTGCGCAACGCAGACCGTCCATTTCGGGCATTTGAATATCTAATAGAATGACATCGGGCTCGTGCTGATGGGCCAGATCAAGGGCTTGCTGACCATGGGTTGCGGTTGCAACCACAGTATGGCCGAGCTGGCTGACCAGGCGTGCCAAACGCTCTATGGCAAGAGGCTCATCATCACAGATCAGGATGTCCATTTATCCTCCTTCAGTTAACGGCATGTCATTGTTGTTAAGTTAACTGTATTTTATTGTTATTTATATTGATATTGCACAACCGTCGTAAAAATTCCCTTGCCGGCATAGGTTCTAAAGGTTACTGTCGGGCCATAATAGGCCTTCAAACGCTGTCGAACATTTTCAATTGCAATACCATTTCCCCGCTTTAATGCTGCATGATCCTGTGAATATGGGTTTGTTATAATAATATTAATTTGATTTTGCAGGATTTCAATCAATACGCTTATCGTACTCTTTGTTAGAATTTTTTCAACTCCATGGAAAATACTATTTTCTAATAGGGGTTGTAAAGTCAGTAATGGAATTTGGACGTATGAGTATAAGTCTTTGTTTTCTAATTTCCATTCAACCTGCAAACGATCACCGAGTCGGATTTGCTCAATCTCCAGATAACGTTTGCATAAATCAATTTCTTCTTGCAAGCTGACCAGCTTTAATTCCTGAAAGCTGGCACGAAACAGTCGGGACAGATTAAGCAGCATATGTTCCGCTTTATCAGGATCAATGCTGATCAGGCTGATAGCACTATTTAAACTATTAAATAAAAAATGTGGTTGAATCCGGGCCTGCATGGCCTGAATCCGTGAATTTAACTCGCTATGGCGTTGACGTGTCCATTGCTCCCTTAAGTAAAGATAACGAAAACAGAAAGTTCCGAGCAAAATTCCAAAACTCAGGTGCATTCCGACCTGCTTAAAAGCAATTTCAGATGTAAGATCATGCAGATGAAAATTTATCCCAAAATGTATCAGAATGTTTAAACTAACTGTCGTTACCAGCACGATAGCCTGTAAGAACAAGAATCCGGTAATCAATGCAGATTTGATCCCCATACGATCAAAATACTGGTGAAACAGTTCTACACAAGCCGCAAATGATAGCAACACCCAGTTAATATAGAGGATGTATTGCAGCAAGTGCATAAAATTGAGCGCTTGCCAAGACTGGGCTTCTGCCAGACTCAGTACCAAAGCCAAAACATTACCGCCAACAAACAGTTCCAGCAGATAACGCCGATTGCCAATCTGGCCAAAAAAATAAGAAGATTGTTGCTGCCCCATCGGATCTGTAACAGATTGAGCAGATGGGACTTCGGCAACAGCCGTTGAATTTGCTATACTCTTTTTCGTTCTACTGCTTTTAATCTTATTGAGCCGACATGACCACATCTTCTAATTCCTCAAATCCATCACAAGCCCAGACTTCGGGTATGTGGGGCGGTCGTTTCTCTGAAGCGACTGATGCTTTTGTTGCTGAATTTACAGCATCTGTACAATTTGACCAACGTTTTTATAAACAAGATATTGCGGGTTCAATTGCGCATGCAACCATGCTTGCAAAAGTGGGCGTGCTGACTGAACAAGAACGTGATGACATCATTGAAGGCCTGACTGCGATTAAGGCGGATATTGAAGCAGGTAATTTCGAATGGCGCATTGACCTTGAAGATGTGCATATGAACATTGAGTCACGTCTGACTCAGCGTATCGGCATTACAGGTAAAAAATTACATACTGGCCGTAGCCGTAATGACCAGGTGGCAACAGACATCCGCCTTTATGTCCGTGATGAAATTGATGCCATCCTAAAATTATTAGAGAAATTACAAAAAGGCATTTTGAGCTTGGCGGCGAAAAATACCAATACCATCATGCCAGGTTTTACTCACCTGCAAACGGCACAGCCTGTGACTTTTGGTCACCACTTGATGGCTTGGTTTGAAATGCTGGTCCGAGACTCTGAGCGTCTGATTGACTGCCGTAAACGCGTTAACCGTATGCCATTGGGTTCTGCTGCTTTAGCAGGCACCACTTATCCAATCGACCGTACTTATACAGCTGAACTGCTAGGTTTTGAAGCAGTAGCTGAAAACTCATTAGATGCTGTTTCTGATCGTGACTTCGGCATCGAATTCAATGCAGCAGCATCTTTAATCATGATGCACCTGTCTCGCATGTCTGAAGAAATGATTCTGTGGACATCTGCACAGTTCAAGTTTGTGAATATTCCGGACCGCTTCTGTACTGGTTCATCGATCATGCCACAGAAGAAAAACCCAGACGTGCCTGAGCTGATCCGTGGTAAGACTGGCCGTGTGTATGGCGACTTGATGAGCTTGTTGACTCTAATGAAAGGTCAGCCATTAGCCTACAATAAAGACAATCAGGAAGACAAAGAACCATTATTTGATGCGATCGATACCGTTCGTGGTTCATTGATGGCATTTGCAGATATGATTCCTGCACTGGTTCCAAATATCGAAATCATGCGTGAGGCAGCGCTTCGTGGTTTCTCGACTGCAACTGACCTTGCAGATTACCTGGTGAAAAATGGCGTTGCTTTCCGTGATGCACATGAGATTGTGGGTAAAGCCGTTGCACTTGGTGTTCAGGAAGGTAAAGACTTGTCTGAACTCACCCTTGAACAGCTACAGCAATTCTCTGACCTGATCCAGGCAGATGTATTTGAAAAAGCGTTAACTTTAGAAGCATCTGTAAATGCGCGTAACCACATTGGTGGTACTGCACCTGTACAAGTCGCAGCAGCAATCGAACGCGCTTATGCACGTCTGGAAAAACTTTACGCTTAATTGCGCTATCTTAAATTCGGAGTATTGATATGTCTCGACAAGTATTTTGCCGTAAGTATCAAAAAGAAATGGAAGGCTTAGACTTTGCACCATTCCCAGGTGCAAAGGGTCAGGAACTGTTTGATACTGTATCTAAACAGGCTTGGCAGGAATGGCTGAAGCATCAAACTACGCTGATCAATGAAAAGCGTTTAAACGTGTTTGAAGCGGATGCGAAAAAGTTCCTTGAAGAACAACGTGAGAAGTTTTTCAATAATGATGAATCATTGGAAAAAGCTGAAGGGCTAAAGCCTGAGGCGTGATCAAGCGGAGCACTGCTCTGCCACGCCGCAAGACAAGCAGCTATGCTGCGCGTAGGCTTTAATCTAAAAGAATCCCCAACTTGGGGATTCTTTTTTATGCACTGCTCTAAAAATTACGCAAGACAAGCGAAGCGCGTAGTTTCAAATGTCAAGAAGGAGTCTAAGAAGACTCCTTTTTTATGCACTATACCGCCACGCCGCAAGACAAGCAGCTTATTATGCATAGGCTTCAATCTAAAAAAATCTCCATCATTAGACAGACTTTTTATACGACGCTCAACATGATGAAAGACAGGAACCGCCCTCTCAAGTGAAATCCGAAAAAGGTTTTCTTAAAGCATTTTTTAATTTTCTCACCCACCTTTCTCTTGATTGCAGAAATGTACCGTAAATAAGCAAATAAAATCCCTAGAATTCCCTTCATCTAGTTATCTATTTTCTAATCAATAGATCATATCCTGCCTCTTTTCCTAAACTTCTCAGAACAACAGCTTGCGTCAGTTTTAAGATCAATTTTTTTCAATATTATTTATTTTATAGATTAAATTTATTTTAAATATGAAGTTTTACTAATCAATTAAGTTTAAAAATGCTGAATTTAATTATCTTATTTAAAGAATTTAATTATGAGTCTTATTAGATTTAAGCCCTTCATTCATTTCAAAATAATAGATTGTAAACGGCAGATACATGCCACTATAGAAATGCAACATTACACTACAAGAATGTACATGAATTAAAAAATGGATTTCCTATAATAGCAATTAAGAGGATGGCAACATCTTTGTATAATAGCGATAAATATCCCCGATTTCATCCCAGTTCTTCCCCCAAAGGCTGGGTATTTTTTTGCCTACAAATTACTATATCCCATAAAAAAAGCCCCAGTGACTGGGGCTTGATTCAATATTCGATTAAGGCTGTTTCAGGTAGGGCCAAGCCGCTTTCAGGTAGATAAACATCGACCATAAGGTGAGCACAACTGCAGTATAGAGCAATGCATAAGCCAGCATATCTAGCGGCTGCCAGTTAAGCAGAAATACGGTAATTGCGATCATCTGGAAGGCGGTCTTGTATTTGCCGACTGTAGACACCGCCACACTGGTTCGCGCACCCAGTTCAGCCATCCATTCACGTAAAGCTGATACCGTAATTTCCCGCGAGATAATCACAATTGCAGCAAAGGCCATGGAGATCGAAGGCTGCCATTGCACCAGTACAATCAGTGCAGCTGCAACCATCAGCTTGTCTGCCACCGGATCCAGGAATCGACCAAAAGCCGAAGTCTGATTCAATGTTCTCGCCAGATAGCCATCAAACCAGTCCGTTACCGCCGCAACCACAAAAATTGCAGTCAACAGCATATGACGCGTCATATCCGGATTGCTTTCATCAATCCCCATCGCCGGCGGCCAATAGGCCACCAATAGAAAGACTGGAATCAGGACAATACGTGCCAAGGTCAAGATGTTTGGAATATTCAGGATACGACCTGTAGTCATAGACACCGCCAATTGTTCCCCTCATGTACGATGAAAATGCACACTTTTATTGAGGTTTGATCCATCGTTAATAGGCTTCACTTTATACGAATTGGCCAGCAGTGTCACTAGGCAAACACTGTCACTGTCTGTCTGGCAATCGCAATCAGGCGATTTTCAGCATCCCACAGATAGGCATGTTCTGTCGCGTAGCCATCTGCTGCATGATCAGTAAATACTTTATATTTAAACCAATCATTCAACTGATGTTGTACTGGATGCACATAGGTCACCGTCCAGTTGAGGCTGCTGGCTGGTGCAATCTGCTTAAACATCGGCAATACACCGGGTGGCCAGATATCAAAAATTGCCATCAGGTCAGCAACTTCAAATTTGCGGTTTGCATGTCTTTCCGGATCAAAACGGCACCATCCGCCAAAATCAGGATGATCACTCCCCGTGCATGGCAAATTCACTTCAGCCCAACGAACCTCAAACTGCTGGTAACATTCCGGCATACCTACGTTTGGAGGAATGCTAAACAGGCTTTCTGGAGCTGGATAATCCGGAGCAGATGCCTCCTGATGTACTTGAATAGTCGAGTCACGTGCTACACCAAAACTGGCTAACAAGATACTCTGCACTGCATCATCCTGCCACAGGCGAACTTCAACCGTAGTGACGGATTTACCCTCACGCAGAATTTCTGCAGTTAACCTGACTGGCCGTTGCTGGACCGGCCCCACAAAAGTTACGCTGGTGCTTAAAAGATGTTTCGCCGGGTCATTAATGCTCAGCACCGCTTTTTGCATCATCATCGCCGCAGCCAGACCACCATACAGGGTCCGTCCTTGTAACCATCCTGCTGGAAGATCAACCCATTCCTCAACAGCAATCGCTGCATACACCTGTTCCAGTGTCATTGTGCATCCCTGTGGTTCATTTCAGTTCTGATATCATTCAATAAATTTGAATTGATGTGAATGCTCAATGACTTCTCCGTCACTGAGCACTTTGGCAAATGATTTAATTTGGATTTTTATTCATGCAGTACTTTATAAATAGTACGAGCCATGACTTCACCTAAGCCTGGTACTAACATCAAGTCTTTCTCTGAAGCCTTCAGCACACCTTGAATGCCGCCGAAATGGGTCAGCAGGTCACGACGGCGTTTTGGGCCCAGACCGGGAATCACTTCCAGAACTGAAGAGCCTCGTTTCTTGTCGCGTTTGGCACGGTGTTTGGTGATTGCAAAGCGGTGTGCTTCATCCCGTACCTGTTGAATCAGATGCAGGGCTTTATGATCTTCGGGAAGTTGAATCTTGGTGCCATCAGTAAAATGTAAAGTTTCTAAGCCTGGTTTACGTCCCTCACCTTTGGATACACCCACCATAAAAGCGTCCAGACCAAGATCCTGCATGACTTCCATTGCCATATGCAGCTGTCCCTTACCCCCATCAATCAGTAACAGGTCGGGCAACATGTGCTTTTTATAACGTCGGGTCAACGCCTGACGCATTGCAGCATAGTCATCGCCTTCGGTAATGTCGTTAATCGAGAACTGGCGATAATCCCGCTTACGCGCACCGCCACTATCAAACACCACACAGGATGCGACCGTTTCCTCCCCCATGGTATGTGAGATATCAAAACACTCAATCCGGTCCACAGGATGTCCCACCACCTGCTCCAGCTGATGGAAACGCTCATTCAGTTCAAAGTGATTCGCCAGTTTCGATTTAATCCCTTGCAACACATTCATTTGTGCCAGTTCCAGCCATTCGGCACGGGTTTCGCGGACCTTGGACTTGATCTGGATTTTTTTATCAAAATGCTGGGCCAATGCCTGTTCCAGCTCGTTACGATCAGTCACTTCTACATTGACGATCAGTTCTGCTGGAATTTCATCCGCAACCTGGAAATAGAAGTTGGCAATAAAATCACTCAGCATCTGACTGAGATCATCACCCTGGATATCCGGGAAATAGCTTTTACCCCCCAGCATTTTACCATTACGCACATGCATAATCTGTACGCAGGTCACGCCGGCCTGATGGGCAATCGCCAGAATGTCGGCTTCACCTTTGACCTTGTAGATCGCCTGATTAGCTTGAACATCACGTAACAGAGCCATACGGTCCCGATAAAATACAGCCTTTTCAAATTCTAGCTGTTCGGCAGCAGCTTCCATTTTAGCAATCAGCTGCTGATTCAGCTCCTTGGTATCGCCTTGCAAGAAGCGAATCGAGTTGTTGACATCTTCTTGATAGTCTTCAGGTGAAATCAGTCCGACACAGGGGCCTGAGCAACGCTTGATCTGGTATTGCAGGCAGGGACGCTTACGCTGTGCAAAATAGCTGTTTTCACACTGGCGCACATTAAACAGTTTCTGTAAAACGATCAGGGTATCCTTGGCATTGTAAGCACTTGGATAAGGTCCAAAAAACTTGCCCGGTTGATGTTTTCCCTTACCTCGACCTGCTGCAATCCGTGGATAAGGTTTATCACTAGACACAAAGATATAGACGTAGGATTTATCATCGCGCAGCATAATGTTATATGGCGGACGATGCAGCTTGATCAGGTTCTGCTCTAACAGTAATGCTTCAGTTTCAGAACGCACCACCAAAGTCTGAATATCATAAATCCGCGCCACCAATGCTTGGGTTTTCGGATGTTCAAGGGTCTTGACGAAATAACTGGATACGCGGTTTTTCAGGTTTTTTGCCTTGCCCACATACAGCAATTCGCCATCCTTGCCATACATCCGGTATACCCCCGGAAGTGTGGTCATATTCGCCAGGATTTTTTCAATATGGGGACGCGCGTTCTCGTTCACCTGCAACCTATTTTTCACATGCAATATGCAGATAATGTGATGCTTATTGCCTGATTTTCAAGCGCGGTGACAAAATTACCATCAAGCCTGCCCACAAGCGAAGTTTATAAGTATGCAATCCCGGTTAATTTATAGGCTCACCGTTATACTGTGATTGCTAAAAGCTATAAATTTCAACTGATATCTTTGTTATGCTCGACGGGTTCGTTTTTGAGATTCCCCAAGATGACCACGCAGCATTCCGGTTTCCATATCGTCCAGCCTGGCACCTCCACGCATAGCGCTTCGGAACGTGACCGCCTGATTGGCAAGCCACGCTTTCACTTTGAACCCAAGGCGGTCATGGACCTGCTCCGGGAACGGATTATTGGGCAGGATGCTGCGCTGAATGAAATCGAAAAGATGCTACATGTGGTCAAGGCCGATTTTTCCAGCCCGGATCGTCCCTTGTCCGTGACCTTGATGCTTGGCCCAACCGGAGTAGGTAAAACCGAGACTGTGCGCCTGATTGCCGAAGCTATCTATGGACGTCCAGATGCGTTTTGCCGCATCGACATGAATACGCTGGCGCAAGAACATTATGCCGCCGCGTTAACAGGTGCGCCTCCGGGTTATGTCGGCTCAAAAGAAGGTCATAGCCTGTTCGATGAAACTGCGATTGCAGGTAGCCATACCCGCCCGGGCATTATGCTATTTGATGAATTAGAAAAGGCTTCAACCGAAGTCATTCGAGGTTTAATGAATGTGCTGGATACAGGTCGTTTAACCCTCACAGCAGGCACCAAAACCATCGATTTTCGGAATTGTATGATCTTTATGACCAGTAATGTTGGCGCGCAAGCTGCCCAGCAATATTTGGAAAAGCTCAGTTATTTGCCGCAGCAGGTTCAGAATTTGTGCCTGAAAAAAGTACCGACACAGCGCATTATTGAAAAGGTCATGCAGCGTAAGTTTGATCCTGAATTTTTGAACAGAATTGACCGTACCCTGCATTATCAGGCTGTACAAAATGATGCTCTGCCACGACTGGTTGAGATTGAGCTGGAAAAACTCAATCAGCGATTACAGCATCAGAAGCGAACTGTGATCCTAACCGATACAGCCAAGGCCTATTTCTATCAAGGGCATGATATTCGCTACGGCGCACGTCATCTGGGTCGCAAGATGCGTACTGAACTAGAACCAGTTTTAGCGGTATATTTTTTAGATCAGCCTGAACAGTCTACGCTGAAGCTAGATTGTATTGAAGGCAATTTGGTGATTCAGACCGAATAGCTTCAACCACAGAATGAGCGCTTAAGATGCCTGCTGATTCTGTACCGCATTAATAAACGCCATCTGGTCTTTGGGTGAGATCAGCACAAATTTATTGGTTCCATTTTCACGATAATCCACGCGTAAACGCTTCAGGGACAAAGCGGGCGCAACAGATGAATAATCGGTTGGAGTGACCGCCTGAATAGCAGCTACGGGAATTTGCCAGCTAAACCACATACTTTTGACGATCAATTGATCAGCAGTAAGCTGATATCGGGTATTCAGCACAGGCCACCAGATCATTACAATCGTCAGCATATACACCGCGGTATGCAATGGATATTGCTGCATGGTGCCTTTGGCTGACATCACCAGCAGTAACTGCACCAATAGCCCGGTCATACACACCAGAAAGGCCACCAGCCACCAGTCTTTTTTGGAACGAAATACCTGCATGTGTGCTCCCCCATTCTTAAAGCTATTGTAAATCTAAAAATAGGATCTACCAGCAAAATTACTTAACTCATCAGATATTTTAAAAGTGATACAGCATGCAGTAGCAATCATGAATTGCCGTATTGATTACTGTTATTTCCCTTTCATTTTGTATTGTTTCTTGACCGCATACATCTTGTCATCGGCACAGCGGATCAGGCTGGCGCTATCCAGATAGCCGCTATTGGCATCGGCCTGATGAATCCCGATACTAAGACTGACCGGCATAGTCAGTTGGCTTAAGGTCTGCTCTACGCGTGGAATAAAGCTTTGCAAGGCATCTGCCTCGGTACAGTTCGGCAATACCACTAGAAACTCATCACCGCCATAGCGGAAACAGTAGTCTTCATCCCGGGCAATCTGCTTTAAGGTACTCGCTACTGCCTGAATCACCTGATCACCATAGACATGGCCATATTGGTCGTTTAACAGTTTAAAGTCGTTGATATCAATGAATACCACGGTCACAGGCGCATGCTGTTGCCGTGCACGATAAAGTAATTCATTTAACATCGAGGTCAGGCTACGCACATTATAAAGCCCTGTCAGTGGATCCAGCCGGGACAGGGTTTCCATTTCCTGTGCATGCGCACCAAGTGCCATGGCATATTCCTGCAGTTTGTGATGGGAACTATTCACTTCTTTGACCAGGCTCCAGATATAGGTTTCAACCACCAAGGTAATATCAAAGGTATACAGTTTTTCTAGGGTGTCCTGCACCTGCCGCGCTAAGGCTGCATCCGCTACATACTGTTCCACCAGTTTAAAGATGCCTAATTTAATCTGATGCAAGGCAGCCAGATACAGACGCGGCTCTACCCCAATACGTTTATGCACCAGTCCGATACGCAAGCGGTTATTGACATAGACACTGTCATAGCAACCAGAAAACAGATCCAGAATATATTGATGCTGGGCGACCTTGAGGCGTTTAAGCGTATCGACATCACCAATCAGATTATTAATTTCAGGTACAGAGGTTTGATAGTCATAAAATTCGGCCACAGTGTCCTGCAAGCCTGGCTCTATCAGTTCACGCACAGTCGCCAGTGCTGCCAGGGCTTCTTCGGTCAGTCCAAGTAATTGCTTGCGTCGCTGGATGTCGGGCAATGAAATCTGCATCTGCTGCATCAGCGTCTGATCTGTCAATTTCATGCAGTGATCTTCTTATTATTGTTCTAGGTTTTTACTTATTTTCACCCATTCTAAGCCGGGCCGATTCACAATCCCAGCCAGCTTATCGGCAAACTACCACCTCACAACCAAACTGCAACAAAGCTGGACTTGGAGCGCGATTTTGATCAGACTGCAAAACACCAACAAAGAAATTCTCTGCCCTAAATTGACTTTTTTGACAGTAAAACGATTTTTTCAAAGACTTGAAAAGCCTCGCTATCACCCAATATAAATGGAGTTCTCATTAAAAAATTGTGAGCTGAAACAGAATCTTCAGTTCATTGTGCTTGATAAGAGCCATACTGGAACGCATAACAGCCAAAATAGTTCAGGCAAAAATAGATGACCCTTGCGTCACGGCTTGATACAACTTGTTATGTTCTTTTTGGATATAGTTATCGTAAGATTGGCGAAGCATAAATATGCGCAGGAATCGCGCATAGGCTCTTCACAACATCAACTTAGAAGTCCTCCAAAATAAAGGAGATCAGGCATGATCCACGCTGGCAATGCCATTACCGTCCAAATGCTTTCGGACGGAATTGCAGAATTCCGCTTTGACTTACAAGGTGAGTCGGTCAACAAATTTAACCGTGCAACAATTGAAGATTTTAAAGCTGCAATTGACGCGGTAAAAGCAAACGCTGACATCAAAGGTTTAATCGTCACTTCAGCGAAGTCAACCTTCATCGTAGGTGCAGACATTACTGAGTTCGGTGCGAACTTCGCGCAAGGCGAACAGGCAATTGTAGAATGGGCACTGCCTGTTCATGATATCTTCAACTCTTTTGAAGATTTAGACATTCCTAAAGTTGCTGCAATCAATGGTCAAGCATTGGGTGGCGGTTTTGAAATGTGTCTGGTGTGTGACTACCGTGTGATGTCAGAAGCAGCTGCTGTTGGCCTGCCTGAAATCAAACTGGGGATCTTCCCGGGCTTCGGTGGTACTGTTCGTTTAAGCCGTGTGATCGGTATCGACAATGCAGTTGAATGGATGGCAATGGCCAATCCGAAGAAACCTGCTGCTGCACTGAAAGACGGTGCTGTTGATGCAGTGGTTGCTGCGGACAAACTGCAAGACGCTGCAATTGATCTGGTTAAACAAGCGATTGCGGGTCGTCTAGACTGGAAAGCTAAACGCCAGGAAAAACTAGATCCTGTTAAGTTGAACATGCTTGAGCAAATGATGGCGTTCAATACAGCCAAAGGAGCGGTTCTTGCAAAAGCAAATCCTGCTCAGTACCCGGCGCCAAAATTGATGCTTGATTCACTACAGGCAGGTGCAAGCCTTCCACGTAATGAAGCATTAAAAGCAGAAGCACAAGGCTTTGCCAAAGCTGCAGTAACACCGCAAGCAGGTGCGTTGATTGGTCTATTCATCAACGATCAAGTGGTGAAGAAAACTTCCAAGAAATATGAGAAAGGTGCACACCCTGTGAACCAAGCGGCTGTATTAGGCGCAGGTATTATGGGTGGTGGTATTGCTTACCAGGCGGCAAGCAAAGGCACACCAATCATCATGAAAGACATTGGTAATCCACAACTTGCTTTAGGTATGAAAGAAGCAAATGGCTTACTGACCAAACAAGTTGAACGTAAGAAAATGAAGCCTGCACAAATGGGTGAAACTCTTGCGCGCATCCGCCCAACTTTAAGCTATGACGAGTTTAAAGAAGTGGACATCGTGATTGAAGCGGTGACTGAAAATCCAAAAGTGAAAGGTATCGTACTGAAAGAAACTGAAGCGAAAGTTCGTGAAAACACGATCATTGCTTCGAATACGTCTACGATTTCAATCACGCGTCTGGCTGAAAACCTGGAGCGTCCTGAAAACTTCGTAGGTATGCACTTCTTTAACCCAGTGCACATGATGCCATTGGTAGAAGTGATCCGTGGTGCGAAGACTTCTGACGAAGCGATTGCAACCACTGTGGTACTTGCTCAGAAAATGGGTAAAACACCGATCGTTGTGAATGACTGCCCGGGCTTCTTGGTGAACCGTGTATTGTTCCCTTACTTCGGTGCGTTTGACCTTCTACTGAAAGATGGTGCTGACTTCCAGCAAATCGACAAAGTGATGGAAAAATTCGGTTGGCCTATGGGTCCTGCTTACTTGATGGACGTTGTGGGTATTGATACTGGCGTTCACGGTGCAGAAGTCATGGCGGAAGGTTTCCCTGACCGTATGAAGCCTGACTACAAAGGTTCAATCCAGGTGATGTACGAAAACAAACGTCTAGGTCAAAAGAATGACGTTGGTTTCTACAAATATGAATTGGACCGTAAAGGCAAGAAAGCCAAAGTGGTTGATCCAACTGCATACGAACTTGTGGCTTCTGTTGCAACTGCGGAAAAACGCGAATTTGATGCTCAGGAAATCATTGACCGTATGATGCTTGCTTTCTGTAATGAAACTGTTCGTTGCCTGGAAGACAACATCGTAGCAACACCTGCTGAAGCAGATATGGCGATGATCATGGGTGTAGGTTTCCCTCCATTCCGTGGCGGTCCATGCCGTTATATCGACCAGACTGGTGTAGCTGAATACGTTGCACTTTGCGACAAGTACGCACACTTAGGTAAAGCTTATGAAGCGCCACAAATGTTGCGTGACATGGCTGCTAACAACAAAAAATTCTACGGTTAAGGAGCAACGTGAATGGCTACTTTAAATCCACGTGACGTTGTCATCGTTGATGGCGTACGTTCAGCAATGGGTAAAACCAAAAATGGTATGTTCCGCAATGTACGTGCTGACAGCCTTTCTGCTGAACTTGTACGTGCGCTTGTTGCTCGTAACCAGTTCGATGTCAACGAAATTGAAGACGTAATCTGGGGCTGTGTAAACCAGACTCTAGAACAAGGTATGAACATCGGTCGTAACATCGCGTTACTGGCAGATCTTCCTAAGACTGTTGCAGGTCAAACGGTTAACCGTCTGTGTGGTTCGTCTATGCAGGCAATTCATACTGCTGCGGCTCAAATCATGACTGGCCAAGGTGATGTGTTCATCATTGGTGGTGTTGAGCATATGGGTCACGTTGGGATGATGCACGGCATCGACTTAAACCCTGAAGCATCTAAGCACTATGCAAAAGCGTCGAACATGATGGGCTTAACCGCTGAAATGTTAGGCCGTATGAATGGCATTACCCGTGAAGAACAAGATGCGTTCGGTGTTGAATCTCACCGCCGTGCTTGGGCTGCGACTCAGGAAGGTCGTTTCAAGAACGAAATCATCGGCATTGAAGGTCATGATGCCAACGGCTTTAAACAGCTTTGCGACATCGACGAAGTAATTCGTCCTGATGCAAACCTTGAAGCGTTCAAAGCATTGCGTCCAGTATTCGATCCGAAGGGCGGTTCTGTGACTGCTGCGACTTCTTCAGCATTGTCTGACGGTGCGTCTGCAATGTTATTGATGTCTGCTGAACGTGCGCAAGCTTTAGGTCTTAAACCACGTGCTGTAATTCGCTCTATGGCAGTTGCAGGTTGTGATGCTGCGATCATGGGCTTTGGTCCGGTTCCGGCAACGCAAAAAGCATTGAAACGCGCTGGTCTTGCAATTTCTGATATTCAAACTTTTGAATTAAACGAAGCATTTGCTGCACAAGGTCTGTCTGTTCTTAAAGGCTTAGGCATTTATGATAAGCAAGACATTGTGAACCATAACGGTGGTGCGATTGCATTGGGTCACCCATTGGGTTGTTCTGGTGCGCGTATCACAACAACGTTGTTGAACGTGATGGAACAGCAAGATACGCAAATCGGTCTTGCGACCATGTGTATCGGTCTTGGTCAAGGTATTGCAACAGTGATCGAACGTGTTTAATTCTTAGATACGTGATCAAAAGAAACCCCGCAAAAGCGGGGTTTTTTGTCCCTTATTTGTCCCTTTTTAAACACATTGAAAATGTCATTATTCTTTTCGTAGACACTCTCACTACATAAAATCTTCAACACGAAAAGGAAAAGTCATGACAAATTTAGTAATTAATTTAACAACAGATTCAACTTTACAAAGCAGCATTTTACCAGCCTCCATTGAAGCTCTAAATTTTGACAAATTAAAATTTAAACTTACATTAGGTAAAGAAGCAGTAATGTCTAAGGATGTATTTCAATTTGCTGAACAAGAGTACAGACGTTTTTTAGCATTAAAATACTTTTATCCGAAAGAAACACTAGTACCTAATAAGCTAGTTGATGAGTTTTGGCATGCCCATATTTTAGATACACACAGCTACCACATGGACAGCTTAAAAGTTTTTGGAACTTACCTACATCATTATCCATATTTTGGAATTCATAATGAATTAGATCAACAAAACTTAGAAAATACATTCAAAAGAACTAAGGAGTTATATGAAATATGGTTTGGCCCATACCCAGATTTCACTGTAGCAGCAAGATGTGGCGATGATCATGCTTGTCATGCTCCTTCCAGTTGTGCCTGTCGTGTACCTGGAGCTTGTAAATAAACTAATAAGGGAGCTATTTTGCTTCCTTTCTCATTTACATATACTTTTAATTAATCCATCAATATTTAAATCAAATTTTTTCATTTTCATATCATTATTGTTTTTTTCCCAAACTTTATACTCTAGGAAAAAGTTATATTTTTTGAAAACATCTTCTTTTCTTAAAGAAATTTTACCAAATTTTGCACGTTGCACTTCTTTTTTTAACTTTTCATAAAAAGCATCGTCAAAGTTTGAAAAATCATCACTAAATGCTTTCAATTTGCCATCATAACAATCTTCTAATAACTCTAGAAATTTTGATAAATGAATATTTGGTTGATTATCATTTAACTGCATTCCCGAATACCCTCTGTTGCTATGATATTACTTAATTGTCCTGACCTTGGATAATCAGTTCTTTCTACGATATAACTAACATAACACGTACATATTCTAGCAATTTTTTCTGCAGACCAATTAGGTTTACTCATTGAATAATTTGCTTTACATTTTCTATCAAAGTGCTCAACCTGTATGTCATTCCAAGTAGTATTTAATGTTGAATAGTTAATCTCTGATGGTTTAAGCTTTTCTTGTAATTGATCAATCCCAAATCCTCCAACTATTCCAGCAAAAACTGCAGTAATCAAAAAATTTGTTAACTTATCCCCTTTTTTTCTTTATTAATAACCAATAAATCATTTCTACAAGTACCGCATTTATAAACACCTTGACGGCCTATTTCAACGACCCTATTTGTTGAATTACATTTGCTACATATCAAATAGCCATTTGTTTCTAACTCGCTCAAACCAACCCTCTAGTAATTCTATGTTTTTTTTATAATTATAGTTATTTAAAAATCAAAATGTTATCCCTTTGTAAAATTAGTGGAAAATTCAACCAATAAAATCCTATTTATGAATTACTTAAAATTTATAAGCGTATGATCAAGCCTCTTTTATCCTACATCCTTAAGGGGTTTATATGAACATGCTTAAAACAGTGATCGCGACTGCAATCCTAGCAACTTCTGCATCTGCAATGGCAGCTGAAGCTCCAGCAACGGCTAAAACAGTAGCAGTACAAACTGTTGCTCAACAAGCTGCTGTACCTGCGCAAGTAAAAGTTGAAGCAGCTAAAGCAAATGCACAAGCGAAAGTTGAAGCGGCTCAAGCAACTGCAACAAATGCAAAACAAGCAGCAGAAACGAAAGTTGAAACAGTAAAAACTGAAAATGCGGTAAAAGCAGATACAGCAAAAGCAGCAGCTGAAGAAAAAGTTGCAGCAGTAAAAACAGAAGCTGTCGTAAAAACTACAGAAGCAAAAGAAACTGCAATGGCTAACGCAGCAGAAGTAAAAACTGAAGCAGCTCAACAAGTAGAAGCTGCGAAAGCTGCACCTGCTGAAGCAGCAGTAAAAGCTGAGAAAAAAGGCTGGTTCTCTTGGTTTAAAAAAGCAGCTTAATCCTGCGATTTAAACTGCAAAGGGATGTCATCTGACATCCCTTTTTATTACCTTCTATTTTTAAATACGGCCTGCGACTAAGTAATCAGCCTGTATTTTCAAATATTAAAAAAATTAAGCTGAGACCTTCTGCGCCAGCATCGTGGCAAAATGTTGTTTGATCCGGTTACCCTGCTCATCCCTGCGATATAGCTCACCAACATCCTCATTGTATTTAATCAGCTTCCAGTCTTTATAAAAGGCACTTAATTCACCTTGCTTAAAGGCAAAAGGAAAATCTGGCTGGGCTGGAATGTCATCAGTATCCATGGCACAGACAATCAGGTTATAACCATTGTTTTTGGTCGCCTGCTGCATTTGAGTAATCAGTGCTGGAACAGTCTTGGCTTGCAGGAACATCATCACCACAGTGCAGCAGATAAAATCATAACTGCCAGAAATGCTTGGATTTGCATTCAAATCCCGCTGTGCAATATGAATCTGCTGAATATCTTCAGCATCAACAATTTTCTGAAATTTTTCCAGACTCTGGGAGTTCACATCCCAGGCATCAACCTCATAGCCCATCTGGTTTAAATACAGCGAATTCCGTCCTTCTCCGCAGCCGACATCTAAGGCACGACCACCCGTTAAATAAGGCGTAGCAGCCACAATTTCAGAATGTGTTGGAGAAATCGCATATTTTTTATGAAAATAATCTTGTGGGGCGCAATAGAATTTTAACTGGCATTCCACATCTGCACTGGCAGAGACAATCTGATGCCAGCGCTGCGGTTCAATGAATGGCGGTTGCTGCTCAGGTGTAAAAACATGAGTAGATTGCACTTCTCCGCCTTCATCAACCAAGGCAAAAATCAGCTCACCTTTTAAGACTGTCAGTTTGGCCCAAGTACCCGCCTTGGTATTATGCGGACGCTGAAAGCCCTGAGGAATCTGTTCCTGTGTCCAGACCGGCATTTCCTTATAACAGACTAAGTCCTGAGTCATGCAGCATTGCTCCTGTTCTCGCACCATTTTATTCAACTGATAATTTCCTGTTTATCTATAGCATGCTTCTGTTTTTGGCACCATGCTCAGGATGATTTATAGCTAAATGACGCTTTCAGGCTACAAAGCTTCTTCAACAATTTTCTGATTTTTGGTCTTAATTTGCTGCATCTGTTTATTCAGGTTTTCAATATCTTTATACAATGCGATAAAGGGCTGCACCGCTTTTTCATCATGGAACATAAACATGCGGTTGCGTTTTTCCCATTTATATTTCTTGAGCAAGGCAAATAGCTGATCAGCCTTGGCCAGACTCTGCTTTTCAATTGCAAAGATGGCATAGGCATCACTTTCCTGCTGGGTTGCTTTCAGGTTCTGTGCCAACTGCTGACGATAACGCTGCTTGATATCGAGCCGCTTGACCTGTTCAATCTGGCTTTCTTCACGGTGCTGGATGGTCTGCTCATAGTTCTGCACAATCTGATGCACCTGCTTGAGCATGGTCTCAGTTTCTTTATAACCTTGAGCCTGATCTTTCTCCAGACGATCAATATCCAGAAAATGCTCCCAATTCGCTGCTTTCAGATCTCGCAAATACTGATTACGTTCTTCAGCGCGGTCTCGCATCTGTCCCAATACATATTCCGCCATGACCGCATAATCACCATCCAGACGATCTTCTTCAATGTCTAACTGAATCGGCTGGCTCCAGTCCTGTGCCTGTTCAAAGATTTCAGCTGTCTTTTCATTCAGAACAGTTTCATATTCGATCAACTCGGCTTCTTCCTGCTGTTGCGCAGTGTATTGATAAAATAGCCATGCAAAGACAACAAGTGTCGCACCAGCCAGGACCATAAAGACACGCGGCATGCACATGCTCCCCTGCTGCAAGTTATGTATAGGTTTCCTTTTAACCAATATGCTGATTTTTTAGACATAAATCAATTGTTCTATACAAAAACCCTATGCAGGGACATAGTTCATCCTACGAGGAAATTTCACTGAAATTCCTTTTTTAAGCCAGCTCTGAATCGTTTAATCCTGCCTAGCAACCGTTGGCAGCACACCATTCATTAATCAGCGTTCGGTCAACATTATTCGGATTAAACTGTTCCCGAGCCGCCTGAACTGAAATGGCATCGCGGTTAATATCAAATGGTACCAGCATCAGATAAATACCATCACGTGGATCAGGAGAACGCAAACCATCGGCAATGGCCTGCACATACTGTTGCAGCCCTGGTGGCAGGTTATCCAGTCGTGCCGGATTGGTGGTAGGCAGAATCTCAATATCACCCGCGAAGTCAGCATTAACCGTATAGTCTTGCAGTTCACGTTCAATCTTCATCATTCGCATCTTTAAGGCCTGTTTCTGGCTGGATTGTTCTTGCAGGGGAAGCATGAACTCGGTTTCTTCACGCAGTTCACGATCGGCCATCACAGTCAGTGTCGGCAAGGTGACGGAATCGGGTGCAGCATGTGCATTAACCAGACGCAGTGCAGTAAACAGACTCAGTAGCATCAGAAAAGTTGTATCGAGGGGACGCATAAGGAAAACCTCCGCATCGTCATTTCAGTGGGAGAAACCTTATTCTTGCTTGAACTTATGTAAAGGTGCTGAGTATTACTGTGAGCGTCGATAGACGGTTAATACCGCATGATTACTGGTGTTCGATGTAAACAGTTTTTATGCAGATTGCTTTTGAATAAAAGATAAATCTCTCGAAAATTCCAGATATAAAAAATCCCCGACTAACGAGGATTCAAAGACTTAGGGTTAGACTGATTGCTTTGAGCTTAAGGGATAGCAGGGGAAAGTTTATTGAAATAATCCTGCATACCGAGTTTGATCGTACTCGGATTAATTTGCAGTTGAAAACGATATTCAGCAGATTGGCTATTGCTACGATCAATCCCCAGCGGCTGTAGCATGATATTTAAACCTTGAGTTGGATCACTGGATTGCAGGCCTTGGGCAATACTCATGACATATTGCTGCAGCATTGGAGAAACCGAACTAAAGTCAGGCTGGCTCTGCGGCTGAAAATCCAGATTTTCGACCACCTGTGCATTCAGTACAAAATTCTGGGCTTCCTTGGAACTGCGCATCACCTGATGCTGTAAGGCACGCTGAGTCTTTTCTTCCTGGACAAAAGGAACATAACCGGTTTCATTGCTCAGTTCAGGTTCCGCCATCACGGTCAAGGTCGGCAGCGTTACCGCTACTTTATCATCGTCAGCTAGTGCTCCCATGCTGAATGTGCTCAGCATGATTCCAAATGCAGACATTGTCATAATATTCACTGGCTTGCCTCCCCGTAGTTCTCTATTACCCAAGTTGTATAACTGCAGATGTCATAAACTATTTTTAATATTCTTATCTATTAGATTACCTGGATTATTTGGGCAACTCATGCCTGCTCGGATGAATGGCATCTCAGGAAAATGATCTCGAAACCTAAAAGCATATGACGCTCACAGTTTCAAAGCCGGATAATAAGCAAAGATCATTTTCTGTTGAATAACAAAATGACAGGCGAAAAAAAACCTCAAACATGGTTTGAGGTTTTTTCGAATATGGTGGCGAGACCCAGGATCGAACTGGGGACACACGGATTTTCAATCCGTTGCTCTACCTACTGAGCTATCACGCCGATGCGGTGTATTAAGCCGTATCTCCACACATTAGTCAATCGAAATTAGAAAAAAAATGATTGAATGTGTAAAATTTGACCCAAAAAAAAATCCCTGATGGGATCAGGGATTGAAAACTTTAAATCGTTTTGAATATGGTGGCGAGACCCAGGATCGAACTGGGGACACACGGATTTTCAATCCGTTGCTCTACCTACTGAGCTATCACGCCGATGACGCGTATTAAACCGTTTCAGCCCAATGCCGTCAAGCATGAAAAGTATAATTTTTATCAATCGTCTACTTTTGCAGCAGATTTAATTATCACTTGCTTAATTTTTAATTAAAACGGCCTAAATTATTCATTTTCAGTCAAAAATTTGCATAAAAAAGCAGCCCTAAGGCTGCCTTGATACAGGAAAAGTTTAAATTTTTTCGATATGTGCCAGACAACGATGAATCGCGCCACAGCCAGGTTCAAACACCTTCACACCTTTTTCTTCTTCCATTCGGCACGCTTCACTGACCAGCCTTTCTGCAACCCCACGTCCACGATTGGCCGGATGTACAACGACATACTCCAGCAGGCGGGTTTCGCCTTGACCCGTGCACCAGATCGCACCAATAATACGGGTATTAAATTCTGCGGTATAAAGTACGGTATACTGTTGCAAGTTTTGCTCTAGTTGTTCCATGGCATCAGCCCCATCACTAAACTCCGGGCTGGTGTCATACAGTCGCTCAAGCTGGCTGCGCACTTCATCATTTTCCAAAGAAGTATAGGCATGTACGGTTATAGGCATTGATAAACCCTCCTGAGCAATCTAATATGCGGTGACGTCGTCACGGCGAAAATATTTTCTACATCAATCATTTTGACGTATTTGAGGAACGTGTCTATGACAGATCGTATCAGTGAAGTGGTAAGAAATACCAACGAAACCAAAATTCGAGTTCGCTTGAATCTCGATGGGTCTGGTCAAGGCACTTTAAATACTGGTATTCCATTTTTAGATCATATGATTGATCAAATCAAGCGACACGGTCTGTTTGATATTGATATTCATTGTGACGGCGACCTGGAAATTGACGATCACCATACTGTAGAAGACTGTGGTATTACCTTGGGTCAAGCCTTTGCACAAGCATTGGGTGACAAGAAAGGTTTACGCCGTTATGGTCACTTCTATGCCCCGCTGGATGAGTCTTTGAGCCGTGTCGTGGTTGATCTGTCTGGTCGTCCGGGTCTGTTTATGGATATTCCATTTACCCGTGCCATGATTGGCCGTTTTGATGTAGACCTGTTCTCTGAATTCTTCCAGGGCTTTGTAAATCACTCGCTGATGACTTTACATATTGACAACCTAAAAGGTAAAAACAGTCACCATCAGATTGAAAGCGTATTTAAGGCGTTTGCCCGTGCATTGCGTATGGCATGTGAAGTTGATCCACGTGCTGCCAATACTGTTGCTTCAACCAAAGGTACCCTGTAATGACCCGTATTGCCCTTCTTGACTATGGCATGGGAAATCTTCACTCCGCTGCCAAAGCATTAGAACATGTCGGTGCTACAGTAGATGTGACCAATGATCCGAAGCTGATTGCTCAGGCAGACAAGATTGTTTTCCCGGGTGTAGGCGCAATGCGTGACTGTATGCACGGTATGCATGAAGCGGGTATTGATGATGTGGTACGTCATGCGGTGTTCAATAAGCCGGTACTGGCAATTTGTGTCGGTATGCAGGCGCTGATGCAACGTTCTGAAGAAAATGGCGGTGCAGATGCACTGGGTATTTTTGAAGGTGAAGTGAAACGCTTCCCGGATGTGGAAGGTTTAAAAGTACCGCATATGGGCTGGAA
>NZ_DFRO01000049.1:35249-72127 GCF_002381195.1 Acinetobacter sp. UBA3461
TATTTCGTACACAGCTTCTATGTAGAGCCAAAAGATCCAAGCATCGTGGCTGCGACATGCAACTATGGACTGGAATTCTGTACGGCACTGCATAAAGAAAATCTGTTTGCGACCCAGTTCCACCCGGAAAAAAGCCATACCGCAGGTTTACAACTGCTGAAAAACTTCGTGGAATGGAATATCTAATCCTATCCATGTTTAAAAAAAACCCGCTTGAAGCGGGTTTTTTATTGCCCAATATTTAATCTTTTATTTTTTAATAAATTACTATATCATTCATTTACTTATAAAAATCTTAATGATAAAAACAAGGAAATAACAATGAGTAATTTAAATGATTCTGCTTTAAATGCAGGGGGACGTTTTGGGCGTCGTTCATATCTGGCCTGGAATATGCTAATGGGCTTTTGTTTAATGCTTGTCGGTATTTTAGCTGCTGTCATTCTACCAGGCGCAAATCCATTTCTGAGTCCAGATGGCTCCTTGCCTATGCTATCACTGGTAGTCATGGGATTAATTTATATTGCAGTAATTTATTTCAGTATCATCTTTTTAATTCGTCGCCTGCATGACCGAAATCATAGCGGCTGGCTGTCTTTGCTGATGCTGGTACCTATCGCCAATATTTTATTTGCCTTGTATGCCCTGTTTGCTCCGGGTAACCGTGACAGCAGCCAGTTTGGCCACCCCCGTACCACACGTGGCTGGGAAAATGTACTGGCGATTCTTTATATTCTGCTGATTGTTTTGGGGATTGCAGCGGCCATGGCGGTTCCGTCTTATCAGGACTATGTCAATCGTGCAAAACAGGCAAATTTGCAACAGCAATAAGTTTAATCCAGTCAACTCAATTCAAAAGCCAGATCTAAAAATAAGTCTGGCTTTTCATCTTGATTTAAAAAAAAATTCCTTAAAAGCGCTTTAGACTGAATTTAAAAAGTCTTAAGCTGCATCTTCATACACGGACCCACACAGACTCGTCATGGATGCCCTTCATTCTCCAATTTTACCCACCAAAGAAGATATCGCCACACTTCCAAGATTTCAAAATATCTCCTTTGAAAAAATTATTGTAATTCAGAATCTTCAACAGGCAGAAGTAATACGTGAAGAACTTGAACAGGTACAAGTCTTTGGCTTTGACTCAGAATCCAAGCCCATATTTAAAGCCGGTGAACAGTCTACAGGACCGCATTTGATTCAGTTAGCTACCCGAGAAAGGGCGTATTTATTTCAAATGAATACGGAACTATGGCATTTTTTACAGCCGATATTTGCCAATCCCAATCAGATGAAAGCTGGCTTTGGCTTAAAAAATGACAAACATCTGTTCCGTAAAAAAGGTATTGAATTAAATGGGGTACTGGAACTCTCCAAATGCTTTGGTAGTTTTGGGTTCAAACAGGCTGTTGGGGTCAGAAATGCGATGGCACTTCTGTTCCAGGTCAATTTCCCAAAGTCCAAAAAGATCAGTACCTCTAACTGGGCCAGCAAGAAACTCTGCCCGGCACAAATTGATTATGCAGCAGCAGATGCTTATGCCTGTATTTTGATTCTGGAAGAACTTTGGCAACGGAAACTCCTAAGCCGAGAATTGAAACTTTCCTAAAGAAAATAATCATTGCTTCTGGATGTTCCTTAACACTGTTACTTGAGAAATTAAGCGCCGACCGATTGTAAGATTATGTAAACTATGTAACGCACCAAAATTTAGCAAATGAATAATCACTTTTCTAAAAACCCGAGTAAACTACTCAACTTTTTTACTATTCTTTTAATCGAACATTAAGCTAAACAATAAAAATGCACAAAAATAACACCACTCATCTTTTAGAAGCACCAAAACAACCAATATAATTCATTGTTTTTAATTACATTTTTTCACAAAATATAAAATTAATATCAATCCTTTGATAAACATGAATTTTACATAAAATTTTCCTGACTTATGATCAAAATTATGGTTCTAGGCTCTATAAATTTGGCAGATTTTTGCTAAAACATGATGTGCATAACAATTCTTTATCGTTAAGTGGTTCAAATTTCTAGAGGGTAAAAATCATGGCAAGTTTATTGGGCGGCGGTAAGTTCAATGGGGTATTCACACTGGCAGTGCAAGGTATTAGCAAAGCCGTAGGCTTCCTGACTAAGGCGGTTATTACCTTAGTTGATGAAGTGGTTGAAACAGTCAGTACCCTGACGGCACCTTTGACGGACGCACTGACACAATTACCTGTAGTTGGCGATACGCTAAAAACTGTCCTGGATACCAGTACAGGACTGTTAGCAGATGTGAGTCAAGGCGTGCATGCAGTATCAGACCAGCTATTACAGGGAGATTTATCTGGTGGTATAGACATACTGCTAAATGGAACTACAGACCTGGTCGGTCAAACTTTAGATGGCGTCTCTGATATCTTAGATAGCGTTTTAGATACTACGGCGCCGCTGACTGCTCCACTGCTTTCTTTGCCAGTCATCGGTGATGTGGTTGCATCAGTCGGGCAGACTACTTCTAACCTGAGTGGACTGATTTCAGAAACGGGTGATTATGTCGCTGGCATTCAGCCACTAGATCTGGTGAATGATGTACTCAGTAATCCGGTAGCGAGTGTGGGTGGTGTCCTGCAAGATGTCTCAGGCACTGTCGATGCACTGCTGGATGACCTTGCCCCAATTACTGATACGGCAGCAGATCTGCCAGTTATCGGCAGTATCGTCACAACGGTAGGCGCCACAGCAGGTGCAGTCAATGACGGTCTTTATGACCTGGGTACTCAGCTTGGTAAAGTAGGTCCACTGGATCTGGAACTTCAACTCGCATATGTTTAATTGAATTTCATCCATGCGGAATGATCAGCCTGATCAGATATAAAAATAACAATGAGCTGTACTCACTCACTCCAACCTGTCCATGACAGGTTTTTTTCATATGCGAGATTCAGTATTTAGATTTAGAAATCCGCCGTTTATTTGTTAAGATGGCAGCCATTCAAATTCAATCGACGATTAGGCCAGGAGCGAAAGCATGCTGATCATCCCTGCAATTGACCTGAAAGATGGCAAATGTGTCCGTTTAAAACAAGGTCGTATGGAAGACGATACTGTATTTTCTGATGATCCAGTGGCTACTGCGCAGCATTGGGTAAATGAAGGTGCGCGTCGTCTCCATCTGGTTGATCTGAACGGTGCTTTTGCAGGTACCCCGATTCATAAGCCAGTCGTAGAAGCGATTGCTAAAGCACAACCAAACTTACCGATTCAAATCGGTGGTGGTATTCGTTCACTGGAAACCATTGAGCATTACCTAGATGCAGGTGTGTCTTATGTGATCATTGGTACAAAAGCAGTGAAAGAGCCTGAGTTTGTTGAAGAAGCATGTAAAAAGTTCGCTGGTCATATCATTGTTGGGATTGATGCCATGAATGGCATGGTCGCAACGGATGGTTGGGCCAATGTGACTGACGTGAAAGCGACTGATCTGGCTAAACGTTTCGCCGATGCAGGCGTGTCCAGTATTGTCTATACCGACATCGCACGTGACGGCATGATGCAGGGTGTGAACATTGAGCAAACTGTGAACCTGGCAACTTACTCAGGTCTTCCAGTGATTGCGTCTGGTGGTGTCACTAATATCGATGATGTTCACGGCTTAAAAGGCCAACCAGGCATTCTTGGCGCAATTACTGGTCGTGCGATCTATGAAGGCACTTTAAATCTTCGTGAAGCACAAGCGGTTTTAGACGCTTAATCTGAAAGATTGATGTTGCTGTAAAAGAGGTCTTCGGGCCTCTTTTTGTTTTTACCTGAATACTGATCTCCCATGTCTACCTTATCCTCTGAATCCTCAATATGGAAAGCGAAGCTCCCTCAGCTTTCTCTGATTTTAATTACCATCATTTGGGGTACAACCTTTGTGGTGGTGAAATACGGACTGACCTTTGCCAGTCCCGTGCTTTTTGTAGCCTTGCGCTTTATGGCTGCTGCTATTGCCGTGACACTCATTTCCTGGAAATATCTCAAAGGCATGTCCGCTTTTGAAGTTTTTGCTGGTGCGGTCATCGGATTGCTCATTGCACTGGGCTATGGTACGCAAACAGTTGGACTACAAACGATTAGCAGTAGTGAATCGGCTTTTTTAACCGCACTGTATGTGCCTCTTGTGCCTATCTTGCTATGGCTGCTGTTTCGTAAAAAACCACATGTCATGACATGGATTGGGGCAGCCCTCGCCTTTTTAGGTCTGGTCTTCTTAACAGGAAATGGCTTTGGTGCGATTCAACTGAGTTTTGGACAGCTACTGACGATTTTGGGTTCGATTGCAATTGCACTTGAAATCATCTTTATCAGTTACTTTGCACCGAAGGTAAATACGCGCCACGTGACCGTGTTACAGCTGATTTTCGCATCACTGTTCTGCTTTATTATGGCAGCAATGCTCGGCGAACCTCAGCTACCGGAGTTCCATCCTCACCTTGCCATCATTTTAGTTGGCCTCGGTATAGCCAGCGCAGTGATTCAACTGGTCATGAACTGGGCACAGGAAATGGTTGATCCTTCTCAGGCTGCCATTATCTATGCAGGTGAGCCGATCTGGGCCAGTCTGTTTGGCCGACTCGCTGGAGAACGTTTACCTGCTCTGGCTTTATTGGGCGGATTAATGGTGGTACTGGGTGTAATTGCCAGTGAATGGAAACCGAAGTTTTTAAGAACAGAAAAAAGGGAAGAATTGAGGGAAGATCTTTCTTAGTTTTTCCCTCCCCCTAACCCTTTATGAATCTCCCTAAATCCCCCTTCAAAAAGGGGGATTTTTTTATATTTATATTCAATTTTAGAAAGATACCATTTTGCCCGGATTGACCAAAGCACTTAAATCATAGGCCGTTTTCGCCATTAGAATCACCACCGGTGCAAGTACTCGACCAAATAGAATATCTTGATGCTGGATACTGGTTAACATATTAAAGTCATCGGCTTTGTCACAGAAGTCATTCGCAATCGCTTTACCAATACGCACAGTTTGCGCTACGCCATGACCACTCCAACCTTGTACTGCATAGATTGGAAATTTATCACCAAACTTGCGGCTGTCGGCTGCGCCATTCATGGTCAGATCAGTTGTACCACTCCAGACAAAATCCAGTTCGACCTGTTTTAACTGCGGGAAGACATGCTGAATAGTGCCTACTTCATTCGGATATTCTGCTGCCAAAAATCATAGAGCTATAAAAAAGAGCAGCGATATGCTGCTCTTTCCAGATCCCAATTTGATTTATCGATACATCGGCAGATTATCATTCAAACGCATAATTCCGCGAATTGCCCGATAGACAATCCAGATCCAGGCCAAGCCAATCACAATCAGGCAGAAAGTGGTGGCACCAAATGCTACACCTGCAAACAGATCCGGATCTTCACCGGTAAAGAACAGGAAGAAAAATGGAACAAAGGCAACGATATTCCAGAACAGATACCACCAGAAGGTGCGGATCTGCCAGGTAAAATGGCTCTCGAAAATTGTGCCGCGAACCGAACTGCGTTTCACATAGTTAATTACCAGCGCAATGACAGCAAGCAGGCCACCGGTAAAGATCGCCACAATATAAAGAATATATAGAATAAGAGTCAGTGTGCGGTTAGGGTCCTTGTCAATCGAATAGTTCATACCCTCTCCTTTTTATCAATTTCCCTTAAATATTTAAGCCGTTTAAAGGGGAAATAAGCCATAGAATCAAAATGATGTTAAAGGCTATGGTACAAAAATAAATCTGACGGAATGGTTGTTTTTGTGTTTTATGTCTCAGTTTTTGTTGGGCCAGCCAAGCTGCCGGCCACCCTCCCAGAAACGCCACCAGATGC
This sequence comes from Acinetobacter sp. UBA3461, assembly GCF_002381195.1. NCBI lineage: Bacteria > Pseudomonadati > Pseudomonadota > Gammaproteobacteria > Moraxellales > Moraxellaceae > Acinetobacter > Acinetobacter sp. UBA3461. Next base: position 41,109 of record NZ_DFRO01000049.1, read on the forward strand.
AGCGCATTTTCAGGAATACGGCGATTACCGAGTTGGGCTGCTTCCTTGTCTTGCGCATAAAGCCAGTAACTCAGCACATTCATCAGGCTGATCAGCAACACTATCATCCCACTTAACAGGCCACTGAAACTGAGTACCACAAGCGCCAGAATATATCCCACACAGAGGATTTGCATCGGCTGCAACTTTTCTTTTTTATTCTTTATGACTGTTTTCTGTTTAGCCGTCAAAGCCTTGATCTGGGCAGCTTTGAGATAAGTCACCTGCTGAGCACGATAACGGCCCTGATCATCCAGAATCACGGCATAATCCAAGGCACAACCAACAATCGGGCGCGGACCAGGGCGCGCAAAGTCCTTAATGTGCAGAAACACACGTTCCTTGCCGGCATCATTTGGCTGAATAAAACCATAGCCTTTTTCATCAAACCATTCCACCAAACGCCCTTGATCACGCATATTGTTGTTCCTGTTGGTTAAGCGGTAACAAACTTAAGTCGTTCGATCAACATATTACGCATTTCTTCCGGATTCTTTTGCAGAATATCGTTTCCGGTACGGCCTTGAGCCGCATTTTTCTGTGCCACTTGTAAACGCATCATCCAGAAACGACCGGCTGCCATCGCCAGGTAAAGCTGCAGACAGGCTTTTTCATCCTCAGTCAAGGGACGGATACTTTCATAAGCCTTTAGAAAAGCAACCGCACGTTCTTCATTCAAGGTCACTGCGGGATAATCTGTGCAGAAGTCATTTAAGGTAATGGCAATATCAAACAGCAGCTCATCTTTATTCAATTCATAAAAATCCAGAATGCCATTGAGCTGATCTCCCTCAAACAGGGTATTGTCACGGAACAGATCTGAGTGAATAAAGCCACGTGGGCGATCAGTATAAACGGCTGTCAATGCCTCATACAGGCCGAGCAACTTACCCAACAGGACATTATCAGCAGCATTCAGGGTTGGCTTGATTTCCTGCGCCACGGCATACCAGTAGGCATGATCACGTACGAATTCGCGTTCCAGTTTAAAATCTTTTAGTGCTACATGCATTTTTGCCTGCGCAATGGCAATGGCTTCGGCCTGAGCCTTAGTCGCTGGCATAGGATGTTCGCCTAGCATCCGTGGCGCGATCTGGGCTGGCTTACCCTTGATGCTATGAATGGCCTTGCCTGAATGCGATAATGGGACGGGCACAGCCACCCCTGCCTGTCCCAGATGCTTAAGTACGGGAACCAGTTCACCAGCAGCCTGTTCATCCATGTCCTCGAACACAGTCAATACATATTGCTGGTCTTCACAGATCAGAAAGTAGTTGGTGTTCTGGATACCTCCTTGAATGGGAATCAGATCAATCGCTTTGAGACCATAAGGCGCTGCAAAATCCTGAACTTCCTTTAAAGTCAAAGTGGTATAAACCGACATAGAAAACCTGCGAAAAAACTTACATATTTTTGCTAGAATACCGTTTCCATCTGCCAAGGTGTAGCGCTTGCGTGGGTGAGTTTCATAATCGGCTGTAATAATTGGAAAAATTTATGCTAGCTAAACGTATTATTCCTTGCCTCGACGTTGATAATGGTCGTGTGGTCAAGGGGGTTCAGTTCCTTGATATTCGTGATGCGGGCGACCCGGTCGAAGTGGCGCGTCGCTATAATGAACAAGGTGCCGATGAAATTACTTTCCTTGATATTACCGCTACACATCATGGACGTGACACGACTTATCGTACTGTAGAGCGCATGGCCGAATCTGTATTCGTACCGTTAACTGTAGGTGGTGGTGTCCGTAAAGTTGAAGATATCCGTTTACTGTTAAATGCTGGCGCGGATAAAGTCAGCATTAACTCAGCAGCGATTTATAATCCTGAATTCGTCCAGGAGGCTTCTCAGCGTTTTGGTGCACAATGTATCGTGGTTGCTATTGATGCCAAGAAAACCGGCGAGAATAAATGGGAAATCTTTACTCACGGTGGCCGCAAGGAAACGGGTATTGATGCGATTGAATGGGCCGTGAAAATGGCGGACTACGGCGCCGGTGAACTCTTAGTGACCTCAATGGATGCTGATGGTACCAAAGCGGGCTATGACCTGGCACTCATGCGTACCATTAATGACCGTGTTAACATTCCAACAATTGCTTCTGGTGGTGTCGGCAACCTGCAACATCTGGCGGACGGGATTTTAAAAGGGGGCGCAGATGCTGTACTTGCAGCCTCAATCTTCCACTTCGGCCAGCATACCATTCCAGAAGCAAAAGCCTATCTGGCAGCGCAAGGCATTGAAATGCGTCTTTAATTCTTTTTAGAGACAAGATCTGAAAAAGGCATGTTAATCATGCCTTTTTATTACTTGAAAATTTAAGCACATGAATTAGGGACAAAAAAAAGGAGTCTTGCGACTCCCTATAAAACCAAGAATAGACTACAGCGCTTGGTGTCAATATAACCAGTAAAATCTAACCATAACTCAAGTATTCATAACAACCTGTCAGCGTTAGGCTATATCGCTGACAGGTGTAAATATAGGTCAAAAAACACCCCGAATATTGACAATTTAAGCAGGATTTATTGACAAATCACGACAAAAATAGCGTGCAAATGCATTTTATTTCCTTATCTAAAACTTCTAGGTTTCTTTTAAGGATTTAAGGCTCTATTTTTCTCAACCCATTTGGCTGGAAAGATTTGCTGAATACTGCTGCTCAGGGCTTGAGAAACCGGTTTGGGTAGATAAATGCCGAGTGGATTTTGTTCCTGTAATTCAGGCGATGAAATCACCCGTGTCCCCATAACGTAGTCGAACCATGGCCGGGTTACACACCAGTTGGCATCCTGATTACTATTCATATGATGGTCATAATGCCAGGGAATTTTTCGCTTGGCCCATTCTGGTTCCAGATGTGCCCGACGATGCACATAATAATAATTGCAGGCACTATAAAACACTGCGAGCGACATTCCTTTTGAAACCGGATAAAAGACCAGGCCAAATACACTGGCAACAACAACCAGAGATCCAATTTCATTACGGGTACGCCAGTTCTGCCAGCCTTCTACATAGCCATGATCAGAGAATGCTGTCTTACGCACTTCCCGATGATGCTCCCAGTGTGAACGCATGCTCTGCGGTACTAGACTGTAGCGAGCCTGACCTTTGCGAGGTATACCATGCAGAATATATTTATGCGCAAACCATTCAAAACCATTGGCAATTACCAGTCCTGCCAGAAAACCTTTTAGCATTGTCTGTCCCTCCTTTTTATTTACTATAGGTGAGCTAAAAGGCTAGATATTGACCACAAAATTCAATATGATTGACAAAACACGACAAAAAGAATTAAAAAATGCACAGCATACAGGACGATGCAGGCACGGTTTATGGAGGTCTGGGACATTTGTTGCTGGAGTTCTATCTATCCAAACAACTCCCCATTCCAGAAAAACTGCTCGCTATACAGGACGTTGAACGCTTTGAATTTGTCATCTGGCGTGAGTTGCTCATGCAATTACAGCAAAAGTTGCAGACTCCTGCCTTAGGCTTGGAAATTGCTAATTTCGTACAACCCCGACATCTCGGCATTATTGCCTATCTGGCGCTGTCCTGTGAAACCTTGGGCGAAGCCATGATGCGCTATCATGACTATCATCGTCTGGTCTATGACGGCAGTCCTTTAGAAGTCCGGGTCGAAAATGACTACCTGTCAATTGCCTGGGTCGATGTTCCTCTAAATCTGGCGACTCAATTGACTGATGAAGTCGCCATGGCATTGATGCTGAAATTTGTACGTTCGCTGACGGCTACCGATGATATTCACTTACATGAAGTCCATTTCCGCCAGCCGACCAACAAGTATCTCAATCTCTATGAACAGTACTTCCGGTGCAAGGTTCGTTTTGATCAGCCAAAGAGTGTGATTTTTATGCATGTTTCTGAACTGGCAAAACCATTACGTCAAGGGGACCAGACGCTACAGAAGCTGTTAAAACAACAGGCAGAAGCCTTATTGGAAAAACTGCCGAATACTTCACAGATAGATCATCGGATTCAGCAGGCGATCCTGACCGGACTGCAAAAAAACATGTTTCAGATTGAGCATATTGCCCGTCAGTTACACTGGTCGGTTCGGCAGTTGCAGCGTCATTTGCAAAAACAGGGCAAGACCTATCAGCAGCGAATGCAGGAAATCCGTTTTATGCTGGCCCAGCAATATTTGACCGATGAAAATCTAAGCCTGCACGAGATTTCCCTGTTATTGGGTTATTCAGAACAAAGTGCCTTCCAGCGTGCCTTTAAGCAGTGGACCCGCCAGACGCCGCAACAGTGGCGCTCAGACTATCTGAAAAACAAAACACAGGAGAAATTTTTAGATTATCCGATGCAGGCCAACCTCAATACCCAATATCAAATTTAGATTTTTGAATAAATACAATAAAGATAATTCAAGAGAAATAAACTTTTAAACCTGAATAAAAAAAGCTCATAGTAATCCTGAGCTTTTTCTGTTTCGCATCGAAGAGTCATGAAATTTTAAAAAATGACCCATTATAAAAATGGATTATCAATTTCCTGAGCGTCATCACGCTGGATCTTGTCAGGCAGATCCGGAGTATTTTCCAGTTGCTGCACCACATCATTGAGCAGCGCCTGCAAGGCCTTGGCTGCTTTCAGCCCGGCCTGATCCTTGGTTAACTGCAAGTTTCCATAGAGGCTGACACAGTCCACATCATTTTCAATGGTCAGGTCATGAATCGCATGTGATTCGGTGCCGTTTTCATAAGGTTTAAACATTTTTTTCTGTCGCTTCCTTGTTGTTTTCTAATTGTACCGGACAGATTTATGCTACCTAAATCCTGTCTGGCACAACAGAATTATTTTAACAGCTGCAAAATGAACTGTAGCACTGCTTCCAGCAACTGCTTGATCAATGCACCTTGCGGATCATTATTGTCTGCTGCGTCACTAGTGGAACCCTCAGATGTTGAAGTATTCCCGCTCACAGACGTACGACCTCCACCAGAACGTTTGAATTCCTCTTGTAATACTTCCAGGTCACTCTTGGATACATCTTCGGCACACTGGCTTTCTGCATCCCAGTTTGCATAGGTGATAGGCTTATTGGCCTTCACCTCGCTGGCTTTCAAAGGCAGCTTATAGGTATTACGTTTCTGTTCTTCAGTCAGTTGCGGGAAGATGTTGATATTAACCAGTTCTTCCAAGGCACAGACGCTGATGATCTGGACTTTTGGTGCCGGATTTTTTAGGTTGTTATCCACATAATACACCCCGGCTGCACCAGTTTTCGGCATATATACCGCTTTATAGGTCGCATTCGGTACGATTACACCTTTGCCAATCGTCTCCAGCTTTTTCGCGCTATAAACCGGTCCCGTAACCACATAGACATCCTGTTTCTGTTTGGTCACCACCGCACGAGTGGCTTCTTCCAGTTCACGCCACGCTTGCTGATTGTTCTTCGGGGCTTGCGGTACCATATTGGCTAAGGAAAAACTGTCAAACTGTGCCTGCTTGGTTGGCATATCGGCATTTGGCGCCATATGTCCACGGTCATAGCCAGTACCGCGGTAATCTGCCAGAGTTGCACGATGCGCCGAACTGACACGTTCTTCCTCATGGAAGCTGTCTTCACGCGGAATCTTTTGACTCAGGCGAGATGGCGTCAGTAGTTCTGCCACCCATAATGGTGTTTTGGAGACACCAGAATACATGACATTAAAGCCGTTAAAGCACAGTGCATAGCTGTTCTTTTTTAAGCTGTCCTTCATTAAATAAGGTGGCACATCCCGGTAAAACTGATCCAGACAGGCAGAATTTGATGGTGAAGACAGCGATACCCACTGGCTGATTTTTTCTTGACCAAAGGCAATCGCAAAACTACCCGATGCCACCACACCCAGGATAATTTTTACAGTATTTTCGTTAAGAAACTGAAAGACAGGATTTTTTTTGGTACGTTGCTTCTTGGCCATGATTACAGCTACTTTAGAACATCTACAGCGGTGTTGCCGAGCTTAACAAGCCCTTTAAGCCGTGTATATCGTGACTTTTCCAATCGATTAACAAATAAGCAATATGTAAATAAACATCCATTAAGTATGTAACAGCCTGTCGGTTTTTTACGGATACTTAGACTAGATTTCAACCCATTTATGTAGCTTTCCTTGCTGCCCAGTCTTTAATTATGCAATTGTAAGAACCTCTAATTCCTCGAAGAAATATACGAAGGAGCATTGTGATGTTATCGCTGAAGAAAAACTCCCATACTTGCAAAATTCATTATTCAAAGTTACTGGCTCTAGGTGTATTTACCAGTGTAATGAGCCTGAGTGCATTGGCTGAACCACGGGTACAGCCGGGCGAAACATTAGAAAGCCTGTCCAAGGCACGAATTAGCACCACTGTAAACGGTCAGAATGCTTCTCTGGAAAATCTGGTCAATTCTGGTCAGATTCGTTTAGTGCAGCCAAGTCAGGCACCTGCTATGCAAAGTAATCCGTCGTCTGGCATGCAATCTGGTCAGCCGGGCATGTCTCAGGCTCCGGGTATGATGCGCCATTCTCAAGATCCTGCCATGATGCGACAAGGTGCAACTCCAGACATGCAGCAGCCCAACGATCCCCGTACTCTGCCTGAGATGCAGCAAGATTCCCCAATGACACCAGCAGGCTCTACTGCTCCAGGTGTAACTACTCCATAACGGGTCTGAAACAGATATTAAAAAACCAGAGCTGAACTCTGGTTTTTTTCATTTTGAGTATTGTTGCTAGATTTCGATCTGGCTACCAAGTTCCACCACCCGGTTAGTTGGAATCTGATAGAAATCACTCACCGGACTGGTATTACGTTGCATTGAGATAAACAGTTTTTCACGCCATGGTGACATGCCTTCTCCGATCGCATGAATTACCCTGTCACGAGAGATAAAGAAACTGATCTGCATCAGATCATAGTCAAAGCCCCATTCCGTGTAGGCTTGCTTGACCGCCCGTGGAATATCAGGCTGATCCTTGAAACCGAAATAGGCATAAATCCGGTAAAAATGCTCATTCAGCTTTTCAACTTCTACCCGATCGTCCTCTCCCACAAAGGGAATATCCCGGGTAATCACCGTAACCATGATATTACGTTGATGCAGTACCTTGTTATGCTTGATGTTATGCAGCATGGCATGTGGTACGACATCCGGAGTTCCGGTCAGGAAAATGGCATCTCCCGGCACAAACTGGGTCCCGCCACCGGTAGACACACTCTTGATAAATAGCTCAATTGGCAAGGTATTTTGCTGCATACGTTTGAGTAACAGTTCGCGGCCATCTTTCCAGGTCATGAGTATCGTAAACAGTACGGCACCCAGCATGATTGGCACCCAGCCACCGGAATAGATTTTCAGTGAAGTAGAAGCGACAAAAATCAGATCAAGCACCAGAAAAGGTGCGGCAAACAACAGCACTTTCCAGATTGGCCAGCGCCAGAAACCATAAGCCAAAATAGAGATCAAGATTGTGCCACAGAGCATAGTCATGGTTACTGCCACCCCATAGGCGCTGGCAAGTCTCGCACTGTTCTCAAATAACAAAATCAGAATCACGACTGAAATAAACAGCATCCAGTTAATAAATGGCAGATAAATCTGACCACGTTCTTCAGCTGAAGTGTGTTTCACGCTCAAACGTGGTAAATAACGTAGCTGAATTGCCTGATTGACCATCGAGAATACTCCGGTAATCACGGCTTGTGAGGCAATGACCGCAGCAGCCGTTGCCAGACCAATCATTGGATACAGGCTCCATTCTGGCAGCAGCATATAGAATGGATTAGCCAAAGCTTCTGGACTACGTAGCAGAAGCGCACCCTGCCCTGCATAATTGAGTAACAGACATGGCAAGACAATAATGAACCAGGCCAGACGAATTGGCAGGCGACCAAAATGTCCCATATCTGCATAAATCGCTTCGCCTCCGGTCATGGTCAGAATCACTGCGCCCATGGTCAGGAAAGCCACATAAGGTTGATCTACCACAAAATGATAAGCCCAATAAGGGTTAATCATATGCAGGACTGTCGGCGTCTGGATGATACTCCATAGACCAAAGCCACCAATCGACAGGAACCACAGTAAAGTCAGTGGACCAAAAAATTTACCCATGGTCCCGGTACCATGACGCTGTACCAGAAACAGGCCGGCAATGATTCCAATGGATAAAGGCTCCAGCCATTTATTAAACACTGGCGTAGCAATACTCAATCCTTCAATGGCAGAGAGTACAGAAATCGCAGGTGTAATAATCCCATCACCAAAGAACAATGAAGCACCAATAAAGCCTAAAGCAATCAGGTAAATCTTTTTCTTATCCGAGATCAGTGTGGTTCGCAGGTTGAGGGCCAGCAGTGACATGATGCCGCCCTCACCATTGTTGTCAGCACGCATGATGATGGTGACGTATTTAAAACTCACCGTCAGCATGATGCACCAGAAGATCAGGGAGAGAATGCCCAGTACCGAGGCTTCGCTGATGGCAAGATGCGAGGTCAGGAAACATTGGCGTAGTGCGTAGAGAGGACTGGTACCAATATCACCAAAAACGACCCCAAGCGCAGCCAGCGTAATGACTGGTAAAGCTGCTTTTTGTGCAGTACTTTGCATATATTGTCTTCGTTTTAGAAAGCATTTTTGCGAATCATAGCACTGCCTCCAAACTTTTTCTGCAAATCAATTGTTTCAAGCTTGGCAGACTGGTTTTTTTTCTATATCATCCACCGCCATGGTGAGGTGTCCGAGTGGCTGAAGGAGCACGCCTGGAAAGTGTGTATACGTTTATAGCGTATCGAGGGTTCGAATCCCTCTCTCACCGCCAAATATCATTCCCACGATGTCTTATGGGATCTTAAAAGACTTAAACCCCAAAGGTTTAGGTCTTTTTTTTGTCTTATTTTATCTCACAATATCTATTGAAATCCTGTTCTAGTTGGGGGTATAACTGGGGGTACATATTTATCCCCCAATTTTTATACCCCCAATTTCTGTGGAACTTCAAAATGCTTACCGATGCAAAAGTACGAAAGCTTAAACCCCTAGAAAAAAAAGCTCGTTATTCAGATGAGAAAGGTATGTACTTGGAAGTCACACCATCGGGCGGTATGTATTGGCGAATGAAGTTTCGCTTTAATGGTAAAGAAAATATTTTCAGTATCGGTACCTATCCTGAAACCTCACTGGCTCAAGCTAGAAGAATTCGAGATGAAGCGCGGTTAAAGCTAAAAGATGGGATTAACCCCAATGAAGCGAAAAAGCAAAAGAAACAGCAAGCCGATGAAAATATGCTTTTCAAAGCCCTTGCTATGGAATGGATGGAAGACCGTAAGGCAGTTATTAAAGAAAATACCTATTTACGTGATTTATCCGTATTTGAAAAAGACCTTTTCCCAACTTTAGGTAATATGCCTATTGATCAAATCAAAGGTAAAGATGTGCTTGCCTGTGCCAAAAAAATCGAAGAACGAGGCGCACAGGAAATGGCGAAACGCTCCATACCTTTAGCAGGTCGTATTTTCCGTTTTGCGATTCGTAAGGGTCTTATTGAGAATGATCCGACACCTCACCTTCAAGAGGCTTTAAAACCTCGTAAAGTGAAGCATATGGCACGTTTAGACATTTCTGAGTTTCCACCCTTCCTTGAGCGAATGGATCGCTATCACGGCAATCCAATGATTAAAACAGCCATTCAACTAATGACGCTGACTTTTGTACGCACAGCTGAACTCAGAATGATGGAGTGGAGTGAGATTGATTTTGATACTCATTTATGGCGCATACCTGCTGAGAAAATGAAAATGGCTCAGCCTCACATCGTTCCATTATCCAAACAGGCAATTGCGTTAATTGAAGGGTTACGACCTCTCACAGGTAATAAGCAATACGTTTTCTATAACCACAGTACTGCTAAACCTATGAGCAGTAATGCTCTACTCTGTGTGATCCGCACAATGGGCTACAATGGTAAAATGACTGGTCATGGGTTCCGCGGACTTGCGTCAACGACACTTCATGAGCAAGGTTATATGCATGATGCAATTGAAATTCAGTTAGCACATCGAGTCGGTAATGCCGTATCTCAAGCTTATAACCATGCTCAACACTTAGAATATCGAATCAAGATGATGCAAGAATGGTCTGATTTTATTGATAGTTTGAGAAATAAAATTGTGCCATTTCCTAAGCATAAACGCGCCTAAGTTAAAAGTTTTGTTTTAAAAATAAGCCCTCTTTAGAAATTACTTGTATAAAAATGTAGGATATCCTACAATAATCAATGTTAAAAATCTAAATAGAGAACTTTATTAATGGTAAAAACTAGAACTGAAATCAACCAAGAAAGTAATGAACGCCGTGGAATAGTAAATAAAGCATTTAAGTTACATCAAAACACTGTTGATGCGATTCGTAGCCTAGCTGAAGATTCAGAAAAATCACAGGCTCAACTTATAACCAATGCCTTTGATGGATTTTATACTCCACTGCCTGCGGGTTATGAAAATGAAAATGGCGAATACATCTCATCTGATATTTATATTTATCATCCCTATGGATTAGAAACATGGCTCACTATTACTAATGTGAGAGATGAGTATGATGAAGAGATTGAAATTGATATCGATGAAATTAACTTTGAGGACATGGTTAATCATTTCATTAGCCAGCATTTACCTGGGCTTCACATCAATCAAATTAAAATTTTCTATACGCCAGTACTTGGCTCAGGTGAATTTTATAGACCAAACTTCTCTAAGCTAAAGCAGGAAATGTACAAAGATTCGGTATCATTGTTTTTTGATCTTTTCCATGAGATGCCAACGTTATTTAGATACAAGAATCTTCAAATGGTACCAATGATTGAAGGTTCTAAAGAATATGAAAAACTAACTAAACTTTATTAATTATGAGTATTAAGCCTTGTTATACAAGGCTTAATTTTAAATCAATAGACTAAGCAATTAAAATTGATAAGTTATCTAAATCATTTCAATCAATTCTTTGCTAAGTTCTCTACTCGGCTGCAGCATATCATCTGCCAGAGCCCGCTTACTTGATAAAAGTCGATCTAATTTTATTTCAAAAGTATCAAAATCATTTGCTGCTATTGATGGGTAGTAAACAAAAACTTCTTTATCTTGTCCTATTCGATAAGCACGGTCAGTTGCCTGATCTTCCTTGGCAGGATTCCAACTGCGCGTATAATGAATAACATGATTAGCTTTTTGGATATTAACGCCAAAACCTACAGCAGTGGTGGATAAAATGATTACATTAAAACCACTAGTTGCTTGGAATCTATCAATAAGGTTTTGCCGTGTTAAACCTTTTTTACTACTTGTATTTGAATCCCCATTAACGGTTGTAACATTTAAGCCGAACCGTTCTAGAAGAATCCGTTTCAGAAAGACTTGAATATCTCTAAATTCAGTGAAGATAATAACTTTTTCATTCTTTACCTTAATTGCTTCCAAGGTTTTGATCAGCCAATCTACTTTAGGGGATTCGTGAATTGAAGCATTCGGTTGCAATAGGAATGGATGTGCACAAATCATTCGCATACTGTGCAGTGATGCCAACATCGCACCTTGATTACCTTCTTCAGACAACCTCCTGTAGCGATTAATTACATCGGCATATAAGTGACGTTGAAGTGAAGAAATCGTAATATTTTTACAATGATCTACTTCAATTTTTTCTGGTAAATCAGCAACATCATGTTTCATCCGTCTTAAAACTTGTGGTGCAATCAAATTCCGTAATTGTTCCAATACTTCATTATCCACATTCTCAATATTTTCTATAGGACGACGATAAGTTTTTCCAAATTCATTCAATGAACCTAGCAAATTTTCTTGTATAAAATCAAATAAGCACCATAAGTCAGTGAGTGAATTTTCCACTGGAGTACCAGTACATGCTATTTTAAAGTCTGCCTTTTGAGCTTTAGCCGCTTTTGTCACCATAGCCGTAGGTACTTTAATTTTTTGTGCTTCATCGCAAACCATAATCCCCCAATCAACTCGCGCTAAAGAAAACTCTAGATCACGCATCGTTTCATAGGTTGTGAGGACAATATCCGCATCACCTCGCCAATCTTCTTCAAGCAAATGCGTAATACCATGATCATCTCTTAATTGAGCAGATATTAAATGCTTGGGAATTTTTCGATCTTTTAAATTTTCACCATATAGACTTAGGATCTTAGCAAATTTAGCACTGAAGAACCGATTTGCTTCTGCCTCCCAATTTTCTAACAATGAAACTGGAGCAACCACTAAAACTGGTTTTTTATCTTTTGCATTTTCTAAGTATTCACCAATAAAGCACAACAATTGCAGGGTCTTCCCCAATCCCATATCGTCTGCTAAAAGGCAGCCACTTACCTGTTCCGGTGCATATTGATGTAGATTCTGCAACCATGCAACTCCGTACTCCTGATGCGGTTTTAAACCGAATTCCTGACTTCTGAAACTTGAAGGCAATCTAGCTGGGGGATGGTTCTTCTCATCAAAAACCAATTGATCTGCTCGTTGTTTAGTAAACTCAGCTTTATCAATGTTATTCGCAATGAGTAATGTATCTTTCTTTTTTTTCTGTAGATTAACCGTAGATTCTTCTAATGTTTCAATAGGTTCTTTTCTATTTGAATCACTCAGACTATTTAATAATTTTTTAGCGTCATCTACTGAGACTTCAGTATTTGCATTAGGAATTAGAACCTGATCTTTACCTTCTTGCTCAGCCTGTTTGATACGCTGTTCAAGCAATTCTATTGCCTCATCGGAGAAGCGATCCTGGAATTGTTGCTCCAACTCCATGAGATGCTGTGGCAACCACTCTGATTCACCACTGTCTCTTTGAATAAACTCAGAGTTTAGTTTTTGTGCTTCACCGATACCAATGACCCGATCACTGTAATTGGATAGATCTAAAACTTGCTGTGCTTGTAACTCATCTTCATATTTTTGGATTTCTGTTAGATCACTTTTTAATTCTTGAACCTGATGATCTAAATAACTTGTTTTATCAATTGTATAACCCGCCCACATGAAAATTGGTGATGGCTTTTCATAGGCAGTAATAAAATATTTTGTTTGCTCTAAATTAGAAAGTTCTAACAGAATCGGTTGTTGTTCACGGCCCGAATTTTCGTTGAGAGTTAATTGAGCAGAAACATAATGCCCTAACTCATTATAAAATTTATCTATCTGTAAACTGTAACTATAGATTTCTGCTTCTTGTTTGGATTTTTCAAAACCTTCCGGAGAGATCACCTGTGTGGCATCATCTCCTAATTGTGCAAAGGGATTATGCAAAAATGTTTGAGCACGTTCACCAGATACACGTCTATTCGGCATCTTTTTAATTTCATTCAGAACACTTTTAACTTGAGGGTCAATAACCACATGGGCCACCCCTCCATCAGGGAGGCTAATGCTATATTGATCTTGTACCTGATTATAGCGATCAAAAGTTTGCAACCAATTTGACGGTGCCTCATCAAAGTCGGGCTGTACTTCTACAACTGATTCCTGACTAATCAAGTTTTTACGTAGATTCAATTGTAATTTTTCAGGTGCAAGTACAACGGTCTTACGAAGAAACTCATCTAAATTTGTCTGGCTTCGATTAGCTAAACTTCGTATTTGAGCCCAATACTTTTGATTGAGCTTATTATCTTTATTTGAAATACGAGCAAATTCTTTAACTTTTTCTACAAGTTTCCAAGTCTCTTCATCCAGTAAATATTCTTGACCATCAACATTCAGTACCGCACCTATTCGTTTAATTAGGCCTTTAGACTTAATCCTATTTTGATCACACCATCCATCCAGAATGATTTTAAAATCAGGATCACTTAATCCTCCCTCACTACGAATCACTGGATGTAAAGTTGTTGGACTAGGTAGGTTGAGTAAATTAAGTACGTTACTATGTTCGGGATCTTGCTGAAGCTGAAACAGCTCCTCCCATGGCAATACATACTGATCATCCAGGAGATACGCGATATCTTCTTCTTCTAGACTTTCCCAATAAAAATCAGCGTCATTTTTAGCATTTTGTTGATAAGCAGAAATCAATCCAACTTCGTCATATTGTAAAGACTTTATACTCGCCACCAAGTTATCTTCAACAGCAGAGTCAGTACTTTTTTTCTTTTTCCAGAATGCTAGCTTCATGCCATTACCTTTTAATAATGCCTTTTATATCTTGAATTAGAATTATTAGCTGAACTAGAGAAAATACCTAATTCAGCTAATTTTTCATCAAATCGAATTTGCCAACCTGGTGTATGACTTAATTTTAATAAGTGTGGCCATGGTTTGAGCTCATCAATACTGACCTCCCTTGCTCTTTCACTATAAGGTATTGAATTTGTAATATAACAAGCATTACCTACACTCGAAAAATCCATAACATAAACATTTTCAATTTTGAGCATAAAAGCATTATTATTTGCAGTCGATCGAGTTAAACGTTTCAGCCTTCCTTTATTCATTTCTCTAAATTTAATATGCTCTGCCTGAGTCGAGTGTAATGCATTAGGACCTAAGAAAATCTGGGAAAAAGAAATCTTATCAATATATTTAATCCAGTAATTAAAACGCTCTATATCTGCTACGCGACTGAATAAATTGAAAAAAGCTTCTAAATCTGCCCTTACAAACCACTGAATCACCATTTTTTTGGTGTCTGCATTCACGTTATTCCATCCCGCTGATGATTCATACTGAGGATTACCCCATTGATTTAATGCTAGATGTTTTAATACCTCATGTACTTTCTCTCTCTGAGAAGTACTAGCATAACGATCTAAAAGTGTAGCTAAAATAGTAGTTTTATAAATTTTATTTTTTTCAAGCAATACTAAAAAACGTGGAATAATTTTAAAATACTCATCCTCTTTCATTGTTTTAATTGATTTAATGGATGAACGTATTAAATCATCCCAAAACCAACTACCCGAAGCTATTCTTAAACTTTCTAATTGATTAGCAACTCTGTTGTCATCATTATCTTGTAAAAAATCACGTACAAATTTTTTCGTAGGTTCTGTAGTTAAAACCTCTGAATTATCTATAAGAGTCGTCATCCATTTTTTTAGTCGAGTCGAATTTTTAAATACGGAAGATTTGTTCGTATTTAATATATTTCTTAACTTAACCCAACTATCAGGTTGTTTTTCTAATTCCTTTGCTTGAAAGGAAAAATAGCTATACAACAATGGAAAATAAACAAACTTAAGTTGATCAATTCCCAATTGGTTGAAATAATCAATTAATCTTACACCTACAGGAGTGAATAAAAGTTTTTCTTCATAATTGGGCAGCTTTTTACTGAGAGACCAAGCCAAATTTTTCCAATCTCGTTTAGTCAGACCATCAAACCCTTGTTGTTCAAATTTTAGAACTGATTTGATAATTTTTTCTTCTAATGGTTGTACATTTTCAAGATCATCGAATTTATGCTCAATAATCGACAATGTTTTCATTAAACGCTGAGGTCTAACAAATTTAGTCTGTATATGAGTTGGTTCAGAAAATACACTTATTTTTTCGTCAAGACGACGTTTCAGATTCGCAATACTCATCACTATCACCGTGTCAATTGGCATGTTTCAACAGGAGATGAGACGAAATGTGGCTGTGGTTCAGCGTTTTCCTTTTCTTTTAAACCATAGAATTGCATCCGTAGCTCAACACGACGTGAGGCTTCTTTACTATCCTTAGCTGAATTAAAAGAAACGCCACCGGCCAAAAATAGTTGTTTAACTTGGTTCTTTTGTGCATCACTCAGACTTAACCCATGACTAAATTTTGAATCAAGTAAACTGCACATAACCCATTCTGAACGACGTAAACTTAAGTTTAAGTTATAAAGATATGAACCATCTGTATCGGTGAACCCTTCAATCACAATTTGTTTAAACCATTTTTTTCCATTTTCACTATTAGCAGCATTTAAAACAATGGGTACTAACGTATTTAATGCCTCTACACCTGCTGCATTTAACCGGTAGTCATTATGGCCAAACCGACCAGCTTCTCCAAAGTTGATACGATTGTCCTTACAATCAACAGCAATAATCTTGTTTTTCAACGCGGCATCATTTTGAATACTAGTACAAATATCCATAATCTCTGAACTACGTTGATTTTCAGCTTGAGTTGCTTCATTGATTTTTTTCGTTACGACCATTAATGACACAGCCATTACGACTAAAAACAAGGTCATTAATGCTGTCATTAAATCAGCAAATGAAATCCAAAAAGGTTTTTCACCTTCATCTTTAGAACGTGGTTTCTTAGAGTACCTGTTACCTAACATTAATCATGTACCCCAAAATTAGTTTTTCTTTTGTTGTACGAGATCTTCCAGATCTTCTACAAAACTACCCAAGCCTTCTACACCCGTTGCAAGGCGTTTTACAGCTTGATCAAGTGTATTATCAAAAGCACCTAAAGAATGATTTAAGCTGGTTTCTACAGAGGAACCAAAACTCTCAAAGCTTTTCACCAACACATCACTGACTTGCTCAAGATAATCCTGCATTTCTTTCTTCACTTGATTGAGTGCAGTTGTCATCTGATTCATATCTTTCAGCATTTCACTGCTCATACCAACTTCGGCTTGAGCTTGTTTAATTAAACCGTCTAAAGTACTGATTGCCTGTTTAACACTCTCTTGTGAGTCTTTATAGTCTTTTAATAGAGAGATTAAATTGCTGCTTGCGCTGGTCAAATGCGTAGAGGTGGTACTTACTTCTGCAATTAGCTGTGATGTCTTATCAGTCACTGTAATCAAAGAACTGCCCGCAGTATTAAACTGTTCAGAAGCTAAGCGCATTTTTTCAGCGCCGTTATTCATACCCGTAATACTATCCGTTGTCACTTGAGATAATTTCTGAATATTTTCTTTATAGACTTGGACCGCATTTTGACTGTGTGCAATCAAATCTTTAATTTCAGTTCCTAAATTATCAATTAATGCAGATGATTGTTCGTGCAATTTTTGCTGATTTTCTAGAATTACACGATCTTGTTCCGTACGCTGTTTCGTGACATCTGACATTAACTCAGACATCGTTCCGCCTAGATTCCCTATCAACTCCGAGACTTTGCCATTTAACTGCTCAATCGCATGTTGGCCTTGTTCTCCAATTTTTGCGGCACCTTGAGATAAATGATCCACCATTAAATTCATTTGATCAGACATCTCATTTTGTTTTTGTTGAATATCTTCAATCATTTTCGACATCTGTATTTCTAATGTTTTCGTCGAAGTTTCACTATTAATTTTCATATCTGTCAGTAATTGGGAAAAACCTAATTGCATCTCCTTCATGGCGGATACTGATTGAGTCATCATCTCATTCATGCCCGTCATTTGACTGCCAAACGTAGACTCCAATTTACTCATAAAGGCTGTAAGCACATCAGTCATGAGTTCTTGGACGGCTGAACCTTGGTCACCACTCACTTGTTGTACGCTAGACGCAATTTTATCTAGAGGTGCTTGCAAGGTATCCGTAATCGATTGACCAATCTGAGTCGCCATATCCTGACTAGATTTCGCATAGTTTTCACTTAACTGTGCAGAAAAGGCAATCTGATTCTTTTTATTTTCTTCAACCAAATTCGTCATCATGACTTTTAATTCATTCACTAGACTATCTTTTAATTGACGGGCAGTGCTTTCGCTCGATTTCGATAATTTAACAAGTTTGGATAAATATTCTTCTCCAGTAGAATCGGCTTCAAAAAGCTTATCAATTTCTGTCGTTAAAGTTTCTAACTGTTCATAACACTGACGCAACCACGATTTTTCGCGCCAAGTGATAATCATTGCAGTCCCTATCGCAAGTGCAGAAGCCATGAATGCTTCACTTACCCCACCTAATAACAAGCCTAAACTGTCTTGAACTTTTGCTGGATCACCTGCAGGATCAAAAGCTAATAATCCAAATAGAAGGCCAGCAAATGTAGCAATAATACCTACACCAGTGATAATACCTGGCAAGTGCTTATAAAACTCAACTCTTAAAGGGGTATCCACAATCACTGATTGAGAAAAAAATACATCACTTGATACTGTTGCACGTGAGGAACCTAGTACATCTTCTCCATCTACAGTTTCATAAATGTCATGAAGAGACTTTTTATAATTCAACCAAGCATGTTTTAAAGGCGTATTATTTTCGAATTTTTCATCTAATGAATGCTTATTTCGACTAGGGTTTTTATCCATTCCTTTGAAGTCATTAATTAGCACTGATAATTGCCCACTTAATTTTTTGGCAGGTTTGATATATTTAGAATAGAATTTAAACCCAATCCATAATACAAAAATGAGCATTCCCACAGGAATGATAAAATAATTCTGCAGAAATTCAGCAAAAGCCAACATATCAATACACCCCTATACTCAAAAATTTAATTCTAAAATGTTTAAAAAATTATCGACTGCTCAACATATCAAAGATCACCCGTGCAAATATGCTGGCCTTCGCCGGATCAGACAGCAACTGCATCATCTGTTCCTGATGTGCGGCACTGCTACCAAGAATGGCATCATCCATCGCTTTCGGGAAATCACCCAGCATGGCTTGTTCACGGGTATTGTTGGCAATCTGCTTCATCACAATCTCATTTTCCGCCAGCTTGTCACGTACAGTATAGGCATAGTTCAGCATATCTTTATCAGTCAGGTTATCGGTGATAAAGACATCATTCAGACGCTCAATGATCTGTGACAGGAATTCTTCTTTCTTATCACGTGGCTTGGCTGCACCGAGGTCATTGCCGGGTTCTAGCTTAAAATCTTCGGCATCTTCTTTCAGCTTGATGTCTTGCTGACGGATCTTGGACAAGCGGTAATGGCTCATACTGACATTACTTAGATCCACCTCATCGTCTTTCGTTGCGGTTTCACGCAGCAATGGACGCAGGTTACGTGCATACAGACTGAGCTTCTCCAGTTCTTTGTCATCGTAGTCCACGATCTGCGACATAAACTCGTAGAAACGGGTAAAGCTTCCCAAGTCTTTTTTAAAGATTTCCAGCTTGTCTTTTTCCAACTTGGCCTCTTTAAAGGCATTGTCAGCATTGGCAATCAGCACCGCATCATTGGTTTTCTTGCAGCGTTCCAGCATGTCATGGGTGGTGTTATAGGCTTCGATGGCCTGACTATAACGTTTCTGCCAGCGTTCAACTGCCGGTTTGCAGATATTACTGATCGCAGCATTGGATTTGTTCTTGGTAAAGAAGGCTTCTACAAACTGTTCAACTTCCGTCCACAGAAAAATCTTGGTAGCTTTCAGCTTTTCAAACAAGTCAAAGATCTGATCCGGATTCGATACATCAGCTAGTTCTGCGGTTTGGTAGTAAGGCTGGAAGGCCCCAAGAATGTCTTCAGGATCGTTAAAGAAATCCAATACAAAGGTGCCAGATTCCGCCTTACCTGGATAAGTGCGGTTCAGGCGTGATAAGGTCTGTACGCATTCCACACCGCCAAGTTTCTTGTCCACGTACATGGCACACAGTTTCGGTTGGTCAAAGCCAGTCTGGAACTTGTTGGCCACCAACATCACCTGATAGTCATCACTATCAAAGGCCTTGCGCATTTCCCGTCCTTTTAGCCCCGGGTTCATGTTGCGTTCATTAAAGGTCTGCCCGACTAAACCACTGCTGTCGGTATCCTTGTCATTAAACTCAACCTCACCCGAGAAAGCGACCATAGCCTGAATGGACTTATAGCCCTGATCCATCACGTATTTGTCAAAGGCCAACTTGTAACGCACCGCTTCTTTACGTGAACTGGTCACCACCATGGCTTTGGCCTGTCCACCCAATAAGCCCATCACGTTATTTTTAAAATGTTCGACAATGACTTTCACTTTCTGGGAAATGTTGTGGTCATGCAGGCGCACCCACTGATTCAGTCTGATCTTGGCTTTTTTGGCATCGACCTGTTTGTCGGCTTCTTCAATTTTCTGTTTGAGCTTATACACCACTTTATAGTTGGTATAGTTTTTCAGCACATCCAGAATAAAGCCTTCTTCAATGGCTTGACGCATGGAGTAGACATGAAAAGCTTGTGGCTTGTTCTGCTTGGAGGGTGGTAGCTCAGGATTGGGTACACGGCCAAACAGTTGCAGGGTTTTGTCTTTCGGTGTCGCGGTAAAGGCATAGTAACTGAGGTTATTACTGCCCTTACGTGCAGCCACCACGGCATCCAGAATATCTTCCGAAGACAATTCAGCATCCTCTTCGCGCTCTTCCAGCATCAACACTTCTTTCAATTGTCGTGCCGTAGAGCCGCTTTGTGAAGAATGCGCTTCATCGGCAATCACCGCATAACGTCGCTGTTTCAGATTGGTACTGTTTTCAATCGCACGCAGCACAAAGGGGAAAGTCTGGATGGTCACAATAATAATCGGCTGTGAGGTTTCGAGTGCCTTGGCCAGTTTTTCCGATTTGGAGCCATCGCCTTCTTTGTTATTGATGCGTCCGACCACGCCATCGGCATGTTCAAACTGGTAGATGGTGTCCTGTAGCTGGGCATCCAGAATGGTACGGTCAGTGACCACAATCACCGAATCAAACAGTTTCTGATTGTGTTGATCGTACAGGGTCGACAGCTGATGTGCTGTCCAGGCAATCGAGTTGGACTTACCTGAACCTGCACTGTGCTGAATCAGATATTTCTGTCCAGTGCCCTCCTCTAAGGCGGCATTGATCAGTTTGGTGACCACATTCCACTGGTGGTAACGTGGGAAGATCAGCAGTTCTTTTTTGTACTTGCGCCCTTCCCAGTCTTCTTTTTCTTCAATTTGCAGATGGACAAAACGTCCAATGATATTCAGCAAATTGTCCGGTGTGAGAACTTCGTTCCACAGATAGGCCGTAGCGTACTGATTCTGGTCTTCTGGCACATCATTGCCTGCGCCACCGTCATGCGTGCCTTTATTGAATGGCAGGAAGAAAGTATCTTCTCCGGCCAGTTGGGTCGCCATATAGACTTCGTATTGACTCACGGCAAAATGTACCAATGCGCCACGCTTAAACGTCAGCAAGGGTTCAGGCTTGTTGGTTTCTGGATCTTTCGGCAACCGGGTGCGTTTGTACTGCAACATGGCATTCTGCACCGCCTGTTTAAACTCGGACTTGAGTTCCAGAGTCGCAACAGGAAAGCCGTTAATGAACAATACCAAGTCAATACGCCATTTCTTGGCCTGTTTGCCCATGTCCTGTAACTCAGCAGCGGTAGCATACGGGCTATAGACCAATTCCGGTACAATGCGGCAGATGTTCTTATTGTAGTTGGCTAAGGTATCCGGATTAAGTGCATGTTCAGGTTTAAACTGACACAGGAAAAAACGGGCACTGCGGGTTTTAACTCCGTGACGCAGCACACCTAAAGTACCATAGCTACGTGACTGTTCATCAGTGGCATTGATGTCGGCTTTCTTCAGCTGGGCAACCACGGCTTCTAGAAAATGCCGTTCGGTATCATTCGGAAAGATACGCTGGAATTTCTGCCAGTCCTGGCTTTGCGTCTGCTGTACAAAGTCGAGTACGTCCTGCTCATACAAGGCAGTTTCACGGTTATAGCCTTGTGGCGTACCGAGTTGCCAGCCCTGAGCCAGCATCTGTTGAATGATGTCGTTCTGGAAAATGCTTTCACGGGTGGCGTCTAGATTCATGCGCTTAACTCCGTGTCTGCCTCAGCAACCGTTGGCGATTGCCAGTGGCGCACGTCGATTTTGCCAGTGACTGCGGCTGAGATCAGGGCGGTTCGGCGTTCTTGCATTAGAGAAATAGCATCACGCATCTTTTTTTCTAAACCATCAAATTGATGTACACACTTTTCAATATGTTTAACGATCTCTTGCTGTTCATTTAATGGGGGAATTAATTGTTTTAAATAACCTAATCTTTCAGCTTTAATTCCTAAAGCTGTCGATCCACTAGCAAACGTCATCAAACTATCTTGAAATGAGGTAGACATCATAAAAAATTTTAAGAACGTATTATCTAATACGTTGTCCTGACCACGAAATTTAATAATTCTCTGTGCAAGTGCAATGTCTGTTCTATCCACTTGTGAAACTTCTCCTAATGGCGCTTCTGTTGTAAATAAAACATCGCCAATTAGAGGAGAACCTCGACTCATGATTTGGTCATAGTCATTGTCAGACACATATTCTTGCGAAAGACTGTAATCGATTTTTCCTTTTTTAATATTTCTAGCAGTGACAAGAAATATTCCCTCATCTACCTTTTCTGGTGTTTTACCTCTATAGTCCACGATAGATGATAAATATTTCTTAAATCCTGCAACGATCCAATGCTCCGGCACTTCGCCTAACCACTCCACACCCGAATCTTTCATCGGAACATTTGGATCAAGTCCTTTGGTCACGGCATGGCTAATCACCGCCTGACGTTTTTCTTTCAGCAGTTCAATCAATTGTTGTTGTTGTTGAATCAGGTTATCGATTTTGGCAGTTTCGTGGTCGAGGAAATTAGCGATTTGAGTTTGTTCTTCAGCATTTGGAATACCTAAAGCATAGCTCCCAAGCTCATCTGAAGATAGCTCTAAGAATGTCGTACCACGACCTAAGTTATTCAATTGTTTAGTAGATATACTTAAATAGTAGTAGAAAAACTTTGTAGATAAATCGTATTTTTTAACTAGAGATTTACACCCTTGATTCGTACAAGCCTCTTTACTTGTGACAGCCAATGAACCAATTGGGGCACGGCAAGATAAAATAATCGTGTCACTTGGAACAAGACTTGTGCCACAAGAATCTAATCCTTTCTTTGTAATAGTTCTAATTGACTCCCCAATAACCTGGGAACGCAATTTACTCAGATCAGATGGTGTTATCCATGTAATTTCACCATCCCAAAAAGTCTCTTCGCCAGATTTTGGAGTTGAACCATTTATAATTTCAAATAAATATTTGATCGGCTTTAAATCCCAATGGCAAGGAATCTCACCTAACCACTCAACCCCTGAATCCTTATACTCTGCATACGCCTGATACTTTGCCATTATGAATGCACCTCTTGTAGCAGTTGCATAATCTCGGCACTCACCGCATCCAAATCCGCATCAATCTCAGCTAAATCACGTGGTGGTTGGTACACGTAGAAATGACGGTTAAACGGAATTTCATAACCCACAATGCCAATCTCGCCATCTTTTTCATCGCGCTTGTCGGCATTGATCCAGGCATCGGCCACGTGTGGCTGTACTTCACGTTTAAAATACTCTTCAATCAGCTCTGTGGTGCTGACTTTTGGATTCAGCGCAATATTCTCCGCATCACGCAAATCGCCATCCTGCACAAACTCGACCACTTTGCCCTGGTAGTTGAACTGGCCATACAGCGGATTTTCGGCCTGTTTCAGCACCTTGTTAATCACCGGTTCTGCTTCCGGATTTTTCCAGGTGATGGCATCTAACAGCTGTTTCTTCTCTTTGGCATCCAGCTTGATGTCGGTTTGCTTGAGGGCTTTCTTCAAGACTTCATCAAACTGGTTAAAGTCATCAAACTGCTCAGTGCCAATCACGTTCTGTAACACTTGGGCTTTTTCCATCAAGGCTTTCTGGAATAGCCAGATTTTGCTGTCCAGTACCTCTTTAATGTCTTTTTCTTTTAGCTCAGGGAATTCCGCTTTAATCAGGGCACGGACCTCAAGCGCCACGTCCTGCAACTGACCATAAGTTTCTGCTGTCCACGCTGTACCCAATTGCGCATCGATACTTTGCATCACGGCATTAAACGGTTTTGGCGCAAAACGTAATGCAGCAATCGCGCTATCCGTGATCTGTGCCGATAAGCGTAATGGACGTTCAATGGTCACGCGACGGTAGCCAAATTCATGGCTATCAAAAATCTTGCTAGCAAATGGTTTTTGCTGTTCGGTTTCGCCATCCTGCGCCAAGGTATCTACCGCCACAAAGTCACCGTAATTTTGGGTAATGGTTGCAATTTCAGCTTCAGTCAGATAGTTACGTTTTGAACCCAGCGACTTACGCATTTTGGTACTGAGGTTGGAGGCATTGATCAGCTGTACCTTGCCTTTACGTTCAGCGGCTTTTTTATTGCTGAGTACCCAGATATAGGTGGCAATCCCGGTGTTGTAGAACATGTCGTTCGGTAAGGCAATAATGGCTTCCAGCAAATCGGCTTCTAAAATGTAGCGACGGATCTCACTTTCACCACTGCCTGCACTGCCAGTAAACAATGGTGAACCATTCAGGATAATCCCGATGCGGCTGCCGCTCTCGCTACTACTGGCATCACGCATCTTGCTGATCAAGTGCATCAGGAATAATAGTGAACCATCCGATACCCGTGGCAAGCCTGCACCGAAACGGCCATCAAAGCCTTTTTGTTCATGCTCGTCCTTGATGTCCTGTTCGATTTTTTTCCAGTCCACCCCAAAAGGTGGGTTAGACAGCATGTAGTCAAACTGATCCACAGCAAGCTGGTCATTCGACAGTGTGTTACCGAGTTTAATCCGGCTCACGTCCTGGCCTTTAATCAGCATGTCGGCTTTACAGATGGCGTAGGATTCCGGATTGAGTTCCTGACCAAAAGCACGCATCACCGCATTTGGATTCAGCTCATGCAGATATTCCATCCCTGAAGACAGGAAGCCACCCGTCCCCGCAGTCGGGTCGTAAATGGTACGGATAATGCCGTCTTTAGTCAGGACGTCATCATCTTCCATAAACACCAGTGCCGTGGTCAGACGCACGATGTCACGCGGGGTAAAGTGTTCCCCTGCGGTTTCATTAGAACCTTCGGCAAAACGACGGATCAGTTCTTCAAACACCAAACCCATGTCATGGTTGGATACGCTCTTTGGACTCAGATCCGTGGTGGCAAACTTTTGCACGACTTTATACAAAAGGTTGGCATCATCGAGGAGGCCCGCAAATTCGATGAAGTTAAAGTATTCAAAAATCTCACGGGCATCTTTAGAGAAACTTTGCACATAGGTGCTTAAGTTGGCCTTGATGTCACTCTGTCCCATTTTGCTGAGATCCATTGGGGAGGTGTTAAAGAAGGCTAGACCGTTGGTGGCACGCAGCAATAACTTTTCTTGAGCTTCTTCTGGCAGATTCAGCTTGGAGACTTTTTCATGTTCTGCCAGTACCGCAGCCTTGCTTTCTTCCAGTACACATTCCAGACGACGCAACAAGGTAAATGGCAGAATGATGCGACCATATTGCGATTGTTTGAAGTCACCACGCAGCAGGTCGGCAACCGACCAGATGAAAGAAGCGATTTGTGAAAAGTTATTGTTGGTCATAGTGTTCTGAAAAATCCTGGTTCTTATTTGACGCAGTAGCATCAACTGAAAACTTGCTTACCTTTATCTTACTGAAATTTTGTTGAACTTTTGGAAAAAAATAGTGATTAATCACTGAATTGATTTCACTCAGCGACAAAAAATGTCGTTTAAAGCATCTTTTGATTGTAGTAGTGAATGGCTTGATTCATTTTATTCTTTAGATTTTTAACATTTCCATAGTTTACTGAAAACCAAAAAATAAGGGAGCCGAAGCTCCCCACTTTTATTCACGATTTTCCAGCTTATCTTCAATCCATTGATTTATTTCCCAAGCTGACCAGCCAATACGAGATTCACTTAGTCGCACAGGCTTTGGAAAAGTAGGATCGTAGTATTTTGATTTCTCATTAATCATTTCATAGATTTTAGCTCGACTAATACTTGTAAATTGAACCACATCTTTAATATTAACGATTTGATTCATCGGGAAAGTTTGACCAACAAATGCATTCATGATGTTTACTCCTATCTCATGATTTCGAGCAACTCGCTCATGAGATACGGCAATCTCGTAAGGTTTTACCCTGTTCGATTTAATTCAAAGCCGTCACTGATCCTTTCAATCCCTGTTGAATATCAAATGCAGTCTGAGTCTCCTCAATCTGCTGGCCTTCAACAGGCTGATAAAACTCCTCAATTACATCCAAACCTTCCTCCATGTCTACGTCCATCCTTCCATTCCCCAAACCCTTCCTTGCGGTAAAGTCTAAAGCTTCCTGATAAAACCCCGCCTGCTTACTCTGCTCATCAATTTGCTTCGCCTGAATAATCGCTTCATTTAAACTGATCCCCTCCCTTAAAGTTAAATCCACGTAATACACTGGCTGACGATAACTTTGCGTCGTACTCTTGCCCCGCAATATCAATTGCAAGGGTAGACATGACAACAAGCCTCCTGAAGCTGCATGGTAATAGTTCAACCGTGCAGTCAAAGTCCGAATACTATTAAAGCCTGTGGTTCTAAAGATAAAAGTTCCAAACTCATCCGATTCATCTAAGTTCACATGCAAACGCCCGTAGGGCTTGCAGTTCCCTCCTTGAGCCAATGGACATAAATCAGGGGATGGACAGGGAAGTTGCTCCACGCCTTGATTGGTTAAACGTTGGCAGGTTTCTCCATTACCGACACAGACAGGTCTTCCAGTCTGTCGGTCAAACAGGCTGTATTCTGCACGCAGGTTTAAATCAGGATCATTAAAGATCATTCTGACAGGGATTGAGCGTAGCTTTTGATTAGGCGTATTGGCTCGAAGCTGATCATCCAGTGGATGTTTAACCCAGCCTTCTTTGCTTTGAATCTGGGAAGTAATGGTGAACTGGTCATCCTTTTCCGGTAGGCGTTTGCCATTCTTCTCGATCATCCGACCAATACTGATACGCCCCAAGATTGGTGGAGTAATTGCTAAACCTTTAATCATGTTGATATTCCTTAATGTATTACCTTACAAATTTGGGTCTATGTATGTAGGTCGGAACAAGGACCAAATAAGCTACCCAAAGAATGTAGAGCCAGATAAAGTGCTACAGAGATCGCGACCGATTTGCTCTCTACCGAAGGGTAGAGAGCGGGGAGCGATTTTTGTGAATTTTTGATTTGGTGCTGTGTAAATAGGACTTAGTCGGTATAGATGTTGAATCGACGACTGCCCTGCTTTTCAAGTGGATAAAGCTCGATGAGTTCTGGCTGGTGCTGAAGCAATGCTTTGGTATTGAGGCTGATAGAATCCTTGGCTTTCTTCCAGACTACTGAGCCATGAGCAAAGACTGCCCTTTCCTTGTCTTGCATCATCATCTGGATTTCATGTTTAAGCTGGTCAAAGCGTTCCTGCTGATGCTGAATCTCTTCCTTCATTTTGATGAGCTGGTCGAACATCAAATTGGCATTTTCATTTTGCGAGAGATCCTCTACGGTTAAAGGTACATGCGCTGGATAAAGTTGTTGAATCGCTTTAGCTGCGGATTCACTGGCATCGACTGATGGTGGTGTATCCTTTTCCACGCATTCCCAGAAATATCGTTCTGCTTGAACAATATGTTCAATCACGGATTCTGATCGTGTCACTTTGAAGATCTTGGTTTCATGCCCACAGATCAAGACACAAACATGTGCTGCCTGTTTACCTGTTACTGCCAGTTGATGTTGTACCTGACAAAGCACATATAAAGGCACACCATCACGCCACAATTTTGCTCCATGCTCACCTGCTGTTTTGCATTCCAAAATTTGGACTTCATCACTGCCGACCACGCTGTAATCCAGATTGGCTAACATAAAGTATTTATCGGGATCAGGATGCTGAAGTACTGCATTGATCCGTCGCACCTTATTATGGGTGTGCATGCTATAGAACTCTGCCACCAAAGGTTCCAGCTGCTTACCCCAATACAACGGTGCCACACCTGAACTTTCATCTTCAATAGATTGAGTCTGACGACCTGTTTTGATCAGCCAAAGCTCTAACATGGACATGTAGGGATTAAGACCACAGGCAGTCGCGGCATCACTGCTGCCAATGCCTTGCCTACGGACTTCAAGCCAATCTTGATACGCCATATCTTTGGTGTTGACCAGCCGCTTGGCTACTGTTGAGCGTTTAGTGGTGATAGTTGGATTGACTACGATCTTTGATCCTACAGTCGTAGGCTGATGGGAAATAGATACAATTTGATTCATGGAATTATCCTTATAAATTCTGATCTCTGTAAAAGAAATGCATAAAAAAGCCATACCCGACACGAGGTCGGGTATGGCGATTTGCTTGCTGTTTTAATTGAGAGGGGTTACATGAGTGCTATGACTAGCATTTGTTTGGGGTGACTTGATTTCGACATGAGTGAGTCAGTTAATTTCAGGCGATCAAAGCAAGTGCTTGCTCTAATCCTCGTTGTTTCACACCCGCACCTGCACCGAACCAGGCTGAATCCAGTCGATGGTCGGTACTCATGGCACGTCGTTCATGATCCACAAATTCCGTGATCGAACAAAGTAATCCATAAGCTGTATCTTTCGCTGATGACAGGTCAGCACCGCGTCCTTGTCCATTAAACATCTCTAAAGCTTTATTCATGGCACGACCATTGGGTTCAGGCTTTTTCTCCTGAACTTGCTGCGCGACATTACGATAAAATTGAATGATGTTTTCTTCAGGATCGGAAATTGACATGGTGCTATTATTAAACACGGCATCAAAGTAAGCTTTGGCTTCCTGCTGACTCACCTTACGCTGTGTGAGTTGTTTCATTTCATACATGTGCTCATCCCAGGCACGAACTGAAATACCCAATTGCTGCTTCACTTTCTCTGCATCAAACTTGGTACTATGTGGAACCTTCACTACACCTGCACTACTGCTCTGTCCACGTAGAGCAATGGCTAAAGTGTTGTTACAGACAACCCGGATACTGGTGAACTGTGCCGTCGTTGCCAACGTGCCGTCACACGCAGTAGCCAGCAAGATATAACCATTACTGACATCCTTAGACTTTAATGCAGTGCTTTGCCCGGTACGTGCCAAAGCCCAGAACTTCTTCCCACCTTTCAGAACTCCTGCGGTTTCTAACTCAAAGCCTGATTGTTCAGTCAGATCCCGGTAGAACTCCAGAATCTCTTTAGGCTGAACTTCCTGATAACGCTGACTGACTACAGATAAAGGTGCATGGGTATCTGAACGATACAAGACACGCTGCTCTTCAAATGGCATGATAATGCTCTGACCACGTTCATTTTGTGCCATATAGCTGACGTTCGAGGATTCAATCCGCCAGTCCATCCCGGCTTGCTGTGCCCATACTTCGAGTGGTTGATTCGGACTCAGCTGATTACCGAGACCATGCCAAGGGGTTTCGCCAACATAGGCGATTTGTTCGATTTGATGTGCCATCGTTCTTATCTCCTATGCTAATTCAACGAAAATTCTGCTGACAGTGATTGCAGTGATAATAGGTCAGCGTGATCGGCTTTTTAGGCTCATCAAACACACTACTGAATAGGCCACCAATGACTGCACCTGCAAGCCCGCCAAGCAGTGGTGATACAGGCAAAGGTAAACCCTTTGAAATGGTTGCACCGATAGTTGCGAACGATGCAGATGCGGCTAGACCTGTAGAATCAGATCCACTCACCTGCTGATTAACCACTTGAATAACCTGATCCGAAAAACAATAAGGACAATTTAAACTCATAATATATACCTCTAGAAATGACAAAGGCTCACCGATTGGCAAGCCTTGCAAAGTTAAAAAACTCGTTTTCATCTAGATAATGTATATCTGAGATTATTTTCAAATCATTGAAATGTCCGCATCTTTGCTTTGCATTTCACACGCAGATGTTGCGCATCCTTTTCAGACCGTACTAAATAGCGTACAGCATTAATCATCTTTTCCACTTCAGTAGGATTATTTCTGTGAATTCGACCAATACCTAAAATACCCAACTCTGTGTACTCTTGGATCTGCTCAGGATCATGACAGTTAAAAAATGATCCTAACTTGCCTGTGATTTTCTTCCATTCCTTTCCGACTTGATGAGCAATACCCCATCCATCCTGCTTAACGTGCCCATTAAAAAACAGTACCAAATGACAATGATAACCCTTATCTACTCCTTGCTCTAAGGCCCAACCAAAATCTATCAGGTCATTAAATGGCTTTTCCCGCTTGCTCATCTGTGCTCTTAGCTCTTTCATATCCTCATAAAAATCAGCAATACCGATCAAGTGTTGATTTTCTTTAATATAGCCCAAATCAATACGAACAACCTCGGTCTTTGAGTAGCGCTCTACAGCACTCCTAGCTTTCCTTTCTAGTGATCGAATATTCCGTGTCTCATTGTCACGATGACGTCTCAAAGCACTTCGATGTTCAGATTGATAACTCTTAAAATATCGCTGATACTCAGCAAATGATTTTCTTTTAAGCTCTTCAATGAGTTCATCTAACCTTAGACCCGCAATGTCATTCTCTTCCAACCAATTACACCATGCATTGATATATCCGAAGTAGTCGTAAGACCGTATGTACACTTGATCTAATTCCGTCAGAAGCTCAGCAAATTCTAAATAGAAATCATGCGGTCTACGATGAGCTCTAATCCATAGCTCAGTGACGACTTCAAGTTGGATGGTTAGTTTAGATTCATTAATTGGCTTACTCATGTTCAATACTCAATCTGGAAATAGCTCCATATGAGAGGGTTAAACTGTATGAATATAATTTTTAGGTTGAATCTAGTCAGGTATACAACTCTATGAATAGTCTAATGATTAGTCTCCATATAGATATATTTAGTTGTATTTAATAATTAGTTGTATTTAATAATCTTAATTAACCTGCAAAGATTGAGCTATGGCCTATAGATTTCCCTTCTGATACTCACCTAATTGAGTAGTCTCCAATGATCAAATTTGCTAAATCTATTAATTATTAATCCATTACTGATATCTTTGGATAAAAGAAAGTTATGCGGTAAGTAGTTAGGAAGACAAACGCAGAAATTTAACTGAATAGTATTTCGCAGATATGTTCCTAATTCGTATATAGATTTTCTCATCAGATGGTGAAGCAATGTAAGCGTCCGCTGAACCCCA
>NZ_DFRO01000048.1:0-99433 GCF_002381195.1 Acinetobacter sp. UBA3461
GAGCAGGAAGAAGGTTTTGTCCTCGGTCACTGGTACATTTAAAGGTGCACCTTCTTCTTTCCAGTTAGGGAACAGCTCGTTCATGGCACGCGGTTCAAGTACAGCACCAGACAGAATATGAGCACCGACTTCGGAGCCTTTTTCCACGACACAAACGGACAGATCATTCAGGTTGTTTTCAATTGCAAGCTGACGGATTTTGATCGCAGCAGAAAGACCCGCAGGGCCTGCGCCTACGATAACTACGTCAAACTCCATCGATTCTCTTGTAATATCTTCCATAATATAAAATCCAATTTCGCTATGCGATATTTATAGCATTATATAAATCGGTTATGAAGCTTATTTTTGATCTTTTTATTTGAAATAGGACTTTATCTATTTTTTAAATCTTATCTATTTCATAGCATTAAAAAGGTTTGCTGCAAATTCTAGTTAAAGTAGGAAGATGTGTAGATTGAGTATTCAATAATAAGAGCGACTTAATGTCGCTCTAATAATCATTTTTTTATATGTTATTGAGATTCAGCGCAATATTATTCACCATGTGAATCAGACGCGGTCCAATTTCATTTTCCAGTTTTTCCTGATTGAGCAGATAACTTGGTGCACCGCAGTTAAATGTTAAAATTCCATGTTTGGGATGAATCAGTGGAACTGCCACGGAATTCACATCTTTTGCCCAGTCTCCCAAAGACAGACAGTAGCCATAATCCTGATAATCACGGATTGCACGTTCCAGATTACGCTTGATGGTTGGCCATTGATCTTCATTTCTTTTCTTGATCGCATCAAATAAATATTCACGTTCTTTAACTTCCATTGCAGCCAGGCAGGCACGACCCATGGCACTACTATGCAGTGGCAAGGTTGAACCAACTGGACGGCGCATAGTCAGCGTTGATTCTGTATGTACCACTTCCAGATAAATCATGCTTAAGCGGTCACGTGTTGCCATGGCTACAGGCGCTTGTGAATAACGTGACATTTCCTCCATGAAAGGATAGGCTTGGGTACGTGCAGAAATATTGCTTAAAGCAGCATATCCTAAGGCTA
Organism: Acinetobacter sp. UBA3461; assembly: GCF_002381195.1. Taxonomy (NCBI): domain Bacteria; kingdom Pseudomonadati; phylum Pseudomonadota; class Gammaproteobacteria; order Moraxellales; family Moraxellaceae; genus Acinetobacter; species Acinetobacter sp. UBA3461. The sequence continues at coordinate 1,057 of NZ_DFRO01000048.1, forward strand.
AAACACCAACGTCTAACAGATATTTAGTGGTATTCGGAAGCTGTTTTAAATATCCTAACGAAACCAATGTGCTGGTGATCCGGGCTACGGTTGGTTTTGGTAAATTGGTCAGTTGTGCAATTTCCTGGTTGCCCAGTAATTGATTGGTTGCTGAAAAACATCTCAGGATTTCCAATCCACGCGCAATAGATGCGATAAATTGAGGATTGTTTTCTCTATGAATATGAGAAATCGGATCTAAACGGATCTCATCAAAATTAGGAATTTCGCCAGTTTTATTTTTTGTCATGATCAGAGCAATTAAAGGTAAATTAATAAATATGATAGCAATTAAATTTCACGATACAAAATAAAACACTTCTATTAAAGATAAAAATAAATAAAAAATATCAGCTTTATCTGTATTTAGTTCAATTAGTGCTATTCAGCTAAAAAACGATACAACATTCTTCATCATTCTAAGTAAATAAGATTCTTAAGTATCTCTAGAAAATTTAAATTACTCTCTGAAAGAAAACAACACCTCAAATTTTCGAAATAAATATAAATACTGGCCTGTATTTATATTTATTTTATTTATTGAAGGAGAATTTTCTGAAATAGCTTTCTGCCTTATAAAGATCAGAATAATCTTTCCTAAGTGCAGTTTTAACTCTTATTTGATACAAAAACAACAAATAAATTTCGTATTGTGAAATAAAACATTAAATCCATTCTCATCTTAAAACTTGAAAAAGTTTATTTTTTAGAAAGAAACAAAATTTTTTGACGATTTTTCTTGCTCATTTTGTTTTTTTATGGTTATTTATTTCGCTATACGAAACTAAAAATTACGGTAAAGGAATTTACCGATATTAAATAAATGGAGATCCATATGATCCGTGACCCGGAAATGCTTGAACAGCTACTATCTACAATTCGTAATTTCGTAAAAAATGAACTAGTTCCTCTAGAACATGAAGTTGAAGAAAAAAATGCGATTCCTGAACATATTGTGGATCAGATGAAAGAATTAGGCTTGTTTGGCCTGACGATTCCAGAAGAATATGGTGGTTTAGGTATTACCATGGAAGAAGAAATTCTGGTCGCGATGGAACTAGGTCGTACATCTGCTGCGTTTCGTTCTTTGATTGGAACCAATAATGGAATTGGCTCAAGTGGTATCGTCATTGACGGTACAGAAGAACAAAAACAGAAATATTTACCGCGTTATGCGACTGGTGAAATCATAGGTTCTTTCTGCTTAACTGAGCCAGATTCAGGTTCGGATGCAGCATCTTTAAAAACCAATGCAGTCAAAGACGGCGATTACTATATTTTAAATGGCACCAAGCGTTTTATTACCAATGCACCTCGTGCAACAACATTCACCGTCATGGCACGTACCAATCCGGAGATTAAAGGTGCGAGTGGCATTTCAGCATTTTTAGTTGAAGCAGGCACACCAGGTTTAAGCTTGGGCAAAATTGATAAGAAAATGGGGCAGCATGGCTCTTATACTTGCGATGTGATTTTTGACAACTGCAAAGTGCATAAAGATCAGCTCATTGGCGGTGTTGAAGGGATTGGTTTTAAAACCGCGATGCGTGTACTTGATAAAGGTCGTTTACACATTGCCGGTTATAGCGTTGGCATGGCAGAGCGTATGCTGGAAGATGCTTTAAATTATGCAGTTGAGCGTAAACAGTTTGGCCAACCAATTGCAAATTTCCAGTTAATTCAAGGCATGCTAGCAGATTCCAAAGCTGAAATTTATGCAGCCAAATGTATGGTGCTAGATGCGGCTCGACTTCGTGATGCTGGCAAAAATGTGACGACTGAATCTTCATGCGCAAAAATGTTTGCCACTGAAATGTGTGGTCGTGTCGCGGATCGCTGTCTGCAAATTCATGGTGGAGCTGGCTATATCAGCGAATATTCCATTGAACGTTTTTACCGTGATGTGCGCTTGTTCCGTCTGTATGAAGGTACAACTCAAATTCAGCAAATCATTATTGCACGTGAAATGATTAAACAAGCTACAGCTTGATCGGCAGATTTTAGAAGATTGGAACTATTAAAATGAGTACAAAAATTAGATTTGATTGGCAAGACCCGTTTTTAATCGAACAGCAACTGACGTCAGAAGAGCGTATGATCCGCGATGCAGCGGCAGCGTACTGTCAAGACAAACTGATGCCACGTGTACTGGAACAATTCCGTCATGAACAGACTGATCCGACTATTTTCCGTGAGATGGGTGAGCTCGGCTTGCTAGGACCGACGATTCCTGAACAGTATGGTGGTGCCGGGTTGAACTATGTCAGCTATGGCCTGATTGCACGTGAAGTTGAACGTGTCGATTCAGGTTACCGTTCGATGGCCAGCGTACAAAGTTCACTGGTGATGGTACCGATTAATGAATTTGGTTCTGAAGAGCAAAAACAGAAGTATTTACCAAAATTAGCTACTGGTGAATATATTGGCTGTTTCGGTCTGACTGAGCCAGATCATGGTTCTGATCCGGGCAGCATGATTACCCGTGCTAAAAAGGTTGATGGTGGTTACCACTTAACTGGCGCAAAAATGTGGATTACCAACAGTCCCATCGCCGATGTATTTGTGGTCTGGGCGAAAGAAGTCTCTGCTGAAGGCAATGTCGGTGACATTCGTGGCTTTATTTTGGAAAAAGGCTGGGAAGGGCTATCTGCACCTGCGATTCACGGCAAAGTGGGTCTACGTGCCTCAATCACTGGTGAGATCGTAATGGATAACGTCTTTGTTCCTGAAGAAAATGCCTTCCCGGAAATTCGTGGCTTACGTGGTCCATTTACCTGTCTGAACAGTGCGCGTTACGGGATTGCCTGGGGCGCGATGGGTGCAGCAGAATTCTGCTGGCATACCGCACATCAATACACCATGGACCGTAAACAGTTTGGCCGTCCTTTGGCTGCGAATCAGTTAATTCAGAAAAAACTGGCGGACATGCAAACTGAAATTGCGCTTGGCTTACAGGTCGCATTACGTTTTGGCCGTATGAAAGACGAAGGCATTGCATCAGTTGAAGGAACATCCCTGATCAAGCGCAATAACTGTGGCAAGGCCCTGGATATTGCCCGTCTGGCCCGTGACATGATGGGTGGTAACGGGATTTCTGATGAGTTTGGCGTAGCCCGTCATCTGGTTAATCTGGAAGTAGTGAATACCTATGAAGGTACTCATGATGTGCATGCCTTGATTTTAGGACGTGCACAAACCGGAATTGCAGCCTTTTGCAACTAAACCTGAGATTTACCTCTAGCCAGCATTGCTGGCTAGATTGTTTTACGGGTTTAAGACTTGTACTTAATCGCATCTTTCAATGTATTGCTAGGTGATTTTTACAGAGAAAATTTATCAAGAACATTGAGAATCATCTTTATACCACCGTATTCAAGCGTGGTAATCATCAGTAAATATTCTATATTTCACCTAAATAATTAAGTGAAATATGCGTTTTGAAAAGGCACAGGAGTGCCGAAAAGTAGAAAGAGTATTATGGATACGATCAGTTCACAACAACACCCAGTGGAAGGTGGAAACGAACCCAAGCAGAAAGTCTGGATTCTGGCCTTTATTTTTTCGTTTTTGGCATTACTGGTTGATGGTGCTGATATTGCATTATTGGCCTACAGTCTGACCAGCCTGAAACAGGAATTTTCATTAAGTAATATGCAGGCCGGTGCCTTAGGAAGCTGGACACTTGCAGGTATGGCTATCGGTGGTTTTTTTGGCGGTTGGGCTTGTGACCGTTTTGGTCGGGTTCGTGTGATTGTCATTGCCATTGCCTTATTTTCATCATTAACTTTCTGGTTAGGATTTGCTGAAAGTTACGATCAATTTAAATGGCTGCGTTTTACCTCTGCGATTGGATTAGGGGCCTTATATATTGCCTGTAATACCCTGATGGCAGAGTATGTACCCACTAAATATCGTTCCACAGTATTGGCAACCCTGATGACTGGCTGGACCTTAGGCTCGGTGGTCGCCACTGTTCTAGCAGGCTGGTTATTGCCTGAATATGGCTGGCGCTATCTGTATTACATTGCCATTATTCCTATTGTTCTTGCAGTCGCAATGTACTTCTTGGTGCCTGAACCGAAAGCCTGGTTAGATGCGCGTCAAGCACGTCTGGATGCAAAGGCCAGTGGTATTGTCCAAGAAAAGCCAAAAAATACGTTTAAAATAATTTTTGAAGATGCACTCAGCCGTCGCATGTTTATCCTGTGGTCATTCAGTACCGCATTTTTACAGTTTGGTTATTACGGGGTCAGCAACTGGTTACCGGCTTATTTAGAGTCAGATCTTGGCATTAAATTTAAAGAAATGACCATGTATATGATCGGGACCTTCCTGATCATGATGTGTACCAAAGTCATTGCTGGTTTTATTGCTGACCGGATTGGCCGTCGTGCGGTATTTGCTTTCGGTACCATGGGTACTGCGATTTTCATCCCAGTGATTGTCTTTGGTAATACACCAGATAACATTCTTTGGTTGATGTTGTTCTTCGGTTTCCTGTATGGCATCCCATACGGTATTAATGCCACTTATATGACAGAAAGTTTCTCGACCAAAATCCGCGGAACAGCCGTGGGTGGTGCATATAACGTTGGCCGTTTAGGTGCTGTATTTGCTCCATTGACCATTGGTTACTTTGCTCAAGGTGGCTCCATTGGTACGGGCTTACTGATTATGGGAATTGCCTATTTTCTTTGTGGCCTGATTCCCGCGTTCTTTATTAAAGACCGTTTATTTGACCCACAAAAAGCCGATTAATTAATAGATCCAACATTTTATAAAGATAGGAAGATGCTAGGAAGCAATTGCATGAATAAAATCACACAGGACATCGAAACTATACTCAAGCAGATTCCAGACGGCGCACATATTATGACCAGCGGCTTCGGTCTGGCAGGACAGCCAATCGAGCTGATTGAAGCGCTGATTGATATTGGTCCGAAAGACTTAACCATCATTAATAATAATGCTGCTTCTGGTGACAGAGGCCTAACCAATCTGTTGTTATCTGGGCTGGTCAAGAAAATGATCTGTTCATTCCCGCGTGCCAATAATTCCAAAGTATTTGAAGAGCTGTATAAAGCTGGAAAAGTAGAGCTAGAACTGGTTCCACAAGGGAATTTAGCTTGTCGAATTCAGGCAGCGGGTGCAGGTCTGGGCGCTATTTTTACGCCTACAGGTTTTGGAACCAAGATTGCTGAAGGCAAAGAGACCCGTCATATTAATGGCAAGGACTATGTGCTGGAATATCCAATTTATGCGGATTATGCCTTGATTTATGGCAATCAGGCGGACCAATGGGGCAACTTGACCTACCGTAAAGCAGCGCGAAACTTTGGTCCTTTAATGGCAAAAGCAGCTAAAACCACCATTGCCCAAGTACACGAAATTGTTGAACTTGGCGATCTAGATCCTGAGATTATCGTGACACCGGGTATTTTTGTGCAGCATGTGGTGAAGGTAGGAGATATTAAATAATGGCTATTCAAAAACGTACACGTGAGCAGATTGTAGAAAAAGTTGCACAGGATATTCCGACCGGTTCTTTTGTCAATCTGGGTATTGGTTTGCCGACACGCGTTGCCGGTTATTTAAAGCCTGAACAAAATATTATTCTGCATTCTGAAAATGGTGTTCTGGGTTTTACCGCTTTAACAGATCCTGAGCTGGCAGATGATGATCTGATTAATGCCGGTAAAGAACTGGTGAGTATGCTAGATGGCGGCAGTTTTATGAACTCTGCGGATTCTTTCGATATTATGCGTGGTGGCCATTTGGATTTCTGTATTATGGGTGCATTTCAGGTCGCAGTGAATGGTGATCTGGCTAACTGGCACACCGGGTCACTAGATGCAGTACCTGCGGTTGGCGGGGCGATGGATCTAGCAGTGGGCGCACGTTGTGTCTATGTCTGTATGGAACATGTCACTAAAAATGGTGAGCCTAGAATTGTAGAAGAACTGACTTATCCAATTACTGGTAAAAACTGTGTAGACCGAATTTATACTGACTTATGTATCATTGAGCTAAAAGATAATCAGGCTTGGGTAGTGGAAATGGTCGATGGCCTAAGTTTTGAAGAGCTACAGCAAAACACCGGTTGTAAGTTACTTGATGGTCGCGCTACAGAGAGCTTAAAAGTATCAGTTTAATAATTTAAAGAAATGAAACCATTTTTACAAATCGCAGCTTAGGCTGCGATTTTTATTAGATATTTTTTATGCTAATAGTTAAAGAAATTAAAAAATAAGTAGTTTGTTATTCAACTGAGGGATTTAAAACTCTTAATTAAAAGAAAGTTTAAAAGGATTTATATAAATATTAAGATTTTAAATCAGGTTAAATTTTTAAATATCAAAAGATTAAATAAAATAATCGAAAAGGATTCTGGTAGAAGATAGTTCTTCTTATGCTGGATAATCCTGTCCTTTATTTCCCAGCATATAATTCTAAATAGAAACACAGGGCTAATATGTCAAATACTTTAAATATCTTTCATAAACCAAAAAATGATCGTAATCTTCATATTTAATGAATTTTGAAAGTTCCTTCTCCCTCTGGGAGAAGGTTAGGATGAGGGAATTTCTTTTTAATGATAAAAAAATGATTTATGAAAGCAGCCTTTGTAAACTCAAACTAATATTCTATGAGTTCACAGTATTAAATTTTAGATTATTTATTATTGGGACTGGATATTGACCAGACTGCGTTCACGGCTTAAGTCATAGCGGTTAATACCAAATATGAGCAGGGCAAAGATAAATCCCAATGCGACACAAGCTGACCAACCATACATTTTCCATAAATGTAGTGACAAAAACGCGCCCAGACCGGCCCCTGAAAAATAACAGGTCATATAGATGGCATTAATTCGCGAACGGGCCCGTATTGAAATTCGATAGACCAGATTCTGGTTCAAGACATGCAAACAGGAAATGCCAAAATAGGCTAGAATTAAGCCTAGGATATAAATCCATAAATAGTGCTGGGCAAAGAACAAGGGAATCCACGCCAAAATCAGTCCGCATGTGGCCAGGTGCGCAATCCATTTTTCCCGATGCCTACCAATCATTTTACCGGTCCATTGAGAAGACCAGATTCCGACTACACCGACAATGCCCATGAGTCCAATCTGAAAATCATTAAAATGATAGGGTGCTTCTGCCAGTATAAAGGTCATGGTCGTAAAAATAATACTCAGCATGCCGAAGCCCAGACCGCCAATCATACTACGTCGGATCAACATAGGTTCTGTCTTGGCAAAGGTAAATAATGAGCCATAAATTTGTAAAATACTCATCTGCAATTGGGTTTTAGCCTTTGGTAGCTGGAACCACATTGCGAGGCTGAGTAAAAGAATAGAACAGCCACTAAACAAGTACACTGCATGCCAGGACCATAAAGTTGAAATCAGTCCGGCCACGGTACGGGCAAACAGAATACCGACCAGGACACCGCTCATCAGCAGGCCAACGACTTCGGCACTTTTATCACGTTGCGACAGACTGGCGGCAAAAGGAATCAGAATCTGGGTGGTAATCGAACAAAAAGAGGCGAGCAGGGTAAAGCCATACAACATATGCAGATTGGTGCTGGCGGAAAGCCCAATAAGCGCCAATCCAGTACAGAACATCAAACTACAGATATACAGCCGTTTTTCGAACAAATCGCCTAGCGGTACAAAGAAAAACAACCCAGTGGCATAACCAATCTGGGTTAAAACGACAGTCCAGCCAGACTGGGCTACACTGATATGCAGATCTTTTGCAATGGAATAAATTAATGGCTGGTTAAAATAGTTACAACCTGCGCAAAGTGCACAGGTCATCGCCATCATAAACATAAATTTTCGTGAAATTTGCCCTTGGGCTGACATCCTTGTCTCCTGAGGCTTTAAAAACTATAGTTGGCAGAGAGGTTGATACGCGAAATATCTGCTTCCTTGTTGTCAAAGGTTTCACGCTTGCCATGATGATATTCTGCACCCAGATTAATCTTTGGAACTGGAGAATAAATCAGGTTAGCGACATAGTCAGTTAAACGTTTATTGGCTTCAGGATTCGCTCGTGCATAGTCACTTGAATCGTCAAAATCAACCACACTGGCATTAATACTACTACGTAGTTTTGGTGTAAATTTATGTGTGAAGCCTATATTTAAGCTATTGAACTCGTTGAGCAAAAGTTCATTATTGGCTGTATCAACTGAATAATCTCCACCCCAAGCAGCCCCATCGGATGTTGAGCCTTGAGTTAAAAAGGCTGCAATGCGCTGGTCACCGACCATATGGAAATAGTTGCCTTGGATCGAGTTTTGATCATCAAAGCGATAACGTCCACCAAGACCTACACCCCAACCGACTTTTTCAATATCACCTGTATCTGTCTGAGCTTGTTTTTGATTTACAAAACCTTGAGCTAATAGATGTACTGGGCCAGACTGATGAACATATTTAGTGGTTAAAGCAGGCAAGGCAGAAGAACGATCACCGCCGGCCATATATTCCACGCCGACATTCCAGGTATTTTCTGGGTCAAGTTTAAAAGCATAGCTCACTTGAGGGGTTCGTAATATTGAACCGCCCAAGAACAGACTATAATCTACAGCTTCGGTACTGATTTCCGGTGTGGACATCAATGACCATGCTTGACCAAAAGTCCAGTTATAATATTTCAAATGTGCATGACGAATACGTAATCCACCATCACCTTTGCCGTTATTGGTCCAGAAGTCGGCTTCTAAACGAGCGGAAACGTTTGGATTGCCACCGAGGTCTTTCGCTAGGAAACCAATTCGGCTGGCTGCCGCAGTAAAATCTGAACGGGTTGAATCAGGTTCAGTAAAAGGTACTTTATTGATCTGGTTAATGGTTCGGCCACGAGCTTCTGGCGTACTTTTGAAATCGATCGCACCATCCAGACGGATCATTCCATACACATCAACATTGTCCAGTACGCTACTTAAACTTTTGGAGTCCGCTGTTTTAGACTGTTCTTGCTGGTTCTTTAACGCAAGTTGTGCTGCTTTTTGTTGTTCAAGTTCAGCCTGAATTTGCTTTAATTGCGATTCTAGAAACTGCATCCGGTCTTCAGACGCTTCTGCCGAAAATGCCTGTACTGAAGCAAGACCATATAATGTCGCTAAAACTAATTTTTTCATTTCTTAATCCCTAAAGAAATTTTCTGATATCTAAGAAGGAAAGCTCTTTCCTTGTTGTCGATCTAATTTTTAAATGCAGAGATGCTAACTTTGGAAGAATAAGTATGAGACCAGTTCAACAGGAACCATCCAGTTCAGGTTAAATCCCATAGGTTCGATATCTAAAGTCATAAAAATTTGGATTGAGGAGGGCTGTTAATTACAGCCCTTACACAGGTTAAGTTATTCTGCTTTTTGCGGATCGTATAAACGGTCTTTAATGAACAGCGCAGGAATCAAACCACACAGGAAGTAAGCTGCACCCATCACCATCAAGCCTGTGCCGATCGAACCATGCATCGCCAGATAACCAATAGTAATTGGGGCGAAGATTGCACCGATACGACCAATGTTGAATGCACCACCGACTGCTGTTCCACGCACGGCGGTCGGGAAGCTTTCAGTTAAGTAGGTTGCATTAATGGCATATGGAATACCGTACAGGAAACCGAAGATCAGCATCAGTACACCAATATTGTCTGCGGTATGCATATAAACCACGACAGGAATAAACAGAGCCGTTCCCATGGTGCCGAAAGCAAAGACGATACGGCGGCCAATTTTGTCAGCAACATAGCCTGCGATAATTTTTGCAAAAATCATGGTGATGAATGTGCCCACCATATACAACGCCATTTCTTTAAACTTGATGCCTAATTCAGCTTCCAGATAGCTTGGTAACCAGTTACTTACACCGAAATAGCCAAATAACAGGAAACCAGAGCTGAAAGACCACAAGATAAACATTTTGCCATGGGTCTTGTCCTTAAGAATAGTGATATATGGATTGCCTTTTTTCGCGTTATTATCCACGATCTGGCCGGTTCTTTTCATTTCACGTACACGCTTCCATGATTCCGGCTCTGGCACCATAAAATGCATCAGAATACCCAAGGCTAATGGCGCAATCGTGATCCAGTACAGCATACGCCAGCCGAATTCAGGAATGATCCAGCCTGAAAGCATGGTGATGACCAAAGAACCCAAGGTAAAACCGGTCATTAATGTTGCTAATACCGTAGTACGATATTTGGTCGGTACGTATTCCGACATGAGGGTATTACAGGCAATATATAAACAGCCTAAACCCAAGCAGGACAGGGTACGTAAAATTGCGAACTCAGTATAAGACTGGGCAAAGCCTGAATAGGCAGACAAGATCGAGAAGGCAATGGTTGCTAATACGATGACTCGCACGCGACCAAACTTGTCACAGGCCCATCCACCGACAAAGCCACCAATTCCCATACCTAGAAGGGAATAACTTCCTAAAGCACCGGCCTGTACAGAAGTCAGTCCCCATTCAGCTTTCAGACTGGTCAGACTGAAAGCCAAAATGCCAATATCTGCACCGTCACAGAGTAAAATTAGAAAAGCAAAGACAAAGGCTGTCATCCACAGGCGTTTTGGTGCCTGTTTAATGGTGTCCTCGGAGGAGACAGGTGTTTTATTGTCTCCAGTTACGATGGTATCGCTTGTCATTCTTATATCCTCTATAAATTAAAAGTAGCATTTCCTCTGCTACCGCTAAATCCATTTTCCTTCCTCTCGGAAAAGTGTTTTTCCTGATTAAAGTGTCTGCTCCTGTTTTGGTTTAGCCACGTCAACAATCAGGTTAAATCTGATTTTTCAGCCCTATACTGGGTTAAAAATCACTGAACGACGAAGTATCTTTATTACGTAAATTAATTTTTAGTTTCGTTATAAGGCTAATAATTACTTAAATGAATAGCCAAAATTTACTTTAAATAATTAATTCCGTATTGCGAAATCAATTAATCATAAAATAACCAACTGAACAAGAGTTTTTACTCTATTTTTAGTAAAAAATAACTTTTTTGAATTTTTGAGTTAAAAATTCTTGATTTATAGACTTAGAAACCGTAGTTTTATATAAAATAAAATTTCGCTATACAAAATAAATGGAGATTTTAATGGAACAGGTGGTTCAAGTAGAGCAAATCTCAGCACATGTGGCGATGGTCAAGATCCATCGACCAGAAGCAAAAAATGCTTTGAATACAGAAGTGCGCCAGAAACTGGCTGCAGCTTTTCTACAACTCAATGATGACGAAAATATTCGGGCCATTATTCTTACGGGCGGTGAAACAGATTTTGCAGCAGGGGCCGATCTAAAGGAATTAGCTACCGCTGAAACCATCCAGATGATGCAACGTCGTACTGAACGTTACTGGCAAGCGATTGCGCAGTGTTCAAAACCGGTGATTGCAGCTGTAAATGGATATGCACTGGGGGGTGGATGTGAACTGGCGATGCATGCAGACATTATCATTGCTGGAAAAAGTGCCCAGTTCGGTCAACCTGAAGTGAAAGTTGGCGTGATGCCGGGTGCAGGTGGGACTCAACGTTTATTCCGTGCAGTAGGCAAATTCCATGCCATGCGTATCATCATGACCGGTTGTCTGGTACCTGCACCGGAAGCTTATCAAATTGGTCTGGTGTCCCAGGTGACTGAAGACAGTGAAACCCTTGCTACAGCAATCAAGATGGCAGAAGGGTTGGCAAAAATGCCGCCAATTGCCTTGGAGCAAATAAAGGAAGTGGCTTTATTGGCCGAAGATGTGCCGCTCAATGCCGGACTTACTCTGGAACGTAAGTCTTTCCAGATGCTGTTTTCTTCAGAAGATCAAAAAGAAGGTATGCAGGCCTTTATCGAAAAACGTAAACCGAATTATCAGGGACGATAGGCATGAGCATTCAAATTCAGAAAATCGGAATTATTGGCGTAGGCACGATGGGTGCAGGTATTGCCCAGATTGCGATTCAGTCTGGTCATGACGTGATACTGTTTGATGCCAAAGAAGGGGCAGCTGAAGAGGCACAGGACAAACTGGCCAAAACATTAAATACCTTGGCAGATAAAGGTAAATTCAGCCACGAAAAAGCAGCTGAAGATATTGCCCATTTATCAATCGCACAGCAATTAGAAGATTTGAAAGATTGTGATCTGATTGTTGAGGCGATTATTGAGAATCTGGAAATCAAACAAAAGCTGATGCAGCAACTAGAAGACATTGTTAAACCGGAAGCCATTTTGGCATCGAATACCTCTTCATTATCGATCAGTGCCATTGCTGCCAATTGTAGTCAGCCGGAACGTGTGGCCGGCTATCATTTCTTTAATCCGGTACCACTGATGAAAGTGGTCGAAGTAATTGAAGGCTTTAATACCCGCGCTGATATTGTGCAAGCCTTGACTCAATTATCTACCAAGATGGGTCATCGCCCGGTCAAAGCCAAAGATACCCCAGGATTTATTATTAACCATGCCGGCCGTGCCTTTGGTAGCGAAGCCTATGCCATTCTGAATGAAAATGTCACGCCATTTTATGAGATTGACCGGATTTACCGCGATGGGATCGGTTTTAAAATGGGACCTTTTGAGCTAGGTGATCTGACCGGTATGGATGTATCGCATCCGGTGAGTGAATCGATTTATCACCAGTATTATGAAGAAGCACGTTACCGTCCAAGTGTGATTACCCGCCAGCGTTTTATCGCTAAACAGTTAGGTCGTAAAACCGGTAAAGGTTTTTATGATTATACCTCGGGAACTAAAGAGGGTGATGTTGCTCCCACATTGGTTGAAAAACTGGCGCAATATCCAGCAGTTTGGCTAGGCACCGAATATGAGCAAGACCATCAGGCGCTTGAGCAGTATCTGCAACAGTTCAATATTCAGATCGAGCAAACTGAAACACCTTCGGCAGATGCCTTAATCTTAATTGCCACTTATGGTGAAGATGCAACTTCAGCCGCTGTTCGTTATCAGGTGGCACCTCAGCAAGTGGTGTGTATCGACCTACTGTATGGGCTGAATAAACACCGCACCTTAATGCCAACTTTTGTGACCAAGCCTGAACTGACCCAAGCGGCTCAATCGATTTTCAATCTGGATGGTGTGACTGCGAGTGTAATTCAGGAAAGCGTTGGCTTTGTGGCTCAACGTGCTTTGGCAATGATTGTGAATCTCGGCTGTGATATTGCCCAGCAAGGCGTCGCGACAGTTGAAGACATCAATGTTGCGGTAAAACTAGGCCTCGGTTATCCGCATGGCCCAATTGAATGGGGCGATGTGCTGGGTGCTGAAAAAATTCTGAAAATTCTGGATCGCATGACTGCGATTACCCGTGACCAGCGTTATCGTCCAAGTCCTTGGTTGCGTCGCCGCGTTCAGCTTGGTCTACCTCTTGTTCATACAACACATTAATTAGAAAGTTAAAGGAATAACACTCATGTTAAATGCCTATATTTATGATGGTTTACGTTCACCAATCGGTCGCCATGCAGGAAGTCTGGCAAGCGTACGTCCAGATGATCTGGCAGCTACAGTCATTAAAAACCTGCTGGAAAAAACCGGTATTCCGGCAGCAGATGTAGAAGATGTAATCTTTGGTAGCACCAACCAGGCCGGTGAAGACAGCCGTAATTTGGCACGTTTTGCAGCATTGTTAGCAGGTATGCCGGTAACAGTTCCGGGTCAGACGGTAAACCGCTTATGTGCTTCAGGTCTCGGTGCTGTGATTGATTCGGCACGTGCCATTACTGCAGGTGAAGGCGAGTTGTACATTGCTGGTGGCGTAGAAAGTATGACCCGCGCACCTTTTGTGATGGGTAAAGCAGAAAGCGCTTATTCACGTGATGCCAAAATTTATGACACCACGATTGGTACACGTTTCCCGAACCGTAAATTCACGGATCAGTTTGGCGCGCACAGCATGCCTGAAACAGGTGATAACGTGGCTGAAGAATTTGGCATTAGCCGTGAACAAGCTGATACATTTGCAGCTGCATCACAAGCCAAATATCAGGCTGCAAAAGAAGCGGGATTCTTTGAAGGTGAAATTACCCCAATTGAAGTATCACAAGGGCGTAAATTACCGCCTAAACAGGTGACTGAAGATGAACATCCACGTGCATCTTCAACATTTGAAGCATTATCCAAGCTAAAACCGCTTTTCGAAGGTGGTGTAGTGACTGCGGGTAATGCATCAGGTATCAATGACGGCGCTGCAGCACTGATTATCGGCAGTGAAAAAGTTCAGGAACAGTATGGCTTAAAACCTTTGGCTCGTATCCTGTCTTCTGCAGCCGCTGGCATTGAGCCACGCATCATGGGTGCAGGCCCAATTGAAGCGATTAAAAAGGCAGTACAACGTGCTGGTTTGACGCTGGACGATATGGATATCATCGAGATTAATGAAGCCTTTGCCAGTCAGGTATTATCTTGCCTGAAAGGTCTGGATGTGGCTTTTGATGATCCGCGTGTCAACCCAAATGGTGGTGGCATTGCGATTGGCCATCCACTAGGCTGTTCAGGTGCGCGTTTGGCTTTAACTGTTGCGCGTCAATTACAGCGTACTGGTAAAAAATATGCCGTGATCAGCCTGTGTATCGGTCTGGGTCAAGGCCTGGCGATGGTGATTGAAAACCCTGAAGCTGCATAACAGCTTTAGTTATCGTATTAATGCCATGTATAGATGATATGCATGGCATTTTTTATTGGGCTATTTATATAGAAATACAAATCCCTGCAAATGCAGGGAATGTTTAAATCAGCGTAAGGATTATTTACGGCCAGTAACCAATAAAGTTGCTGAACCGAAAGCATAAAGTTTACCGTCTTTATCTACAATTCGGCCTTCTGAAGTCAACACATTGCGTCCAATCCGGATCACTTCGCCAATCGCAGTATAAGTTTCGCTATTTTTCATGGCTTTGAGCATTTTGACATTCAGGTCAATAGTGGAAAAACTCACGCCCGCATCAACTGTAGTATGAACTGCTGCACCGGTTACGCTGTCTAGAACCGTGGCGCAGAATCCACCATGAATGCCGCCTTGCAGGTTGAAATGACGTTCATCTGGATAAACTTCATATTCCACATAGTTTTCACGGACTACACTGAGTTTCATGGGAATGAGTTGTCCCATCGCTGAGCCAGGTAATTCGCCATTTTTAATTGCAGTTAGATATTCAAGTCCATTCATTTGAGCTGTAGTCATATAGCTTCCCTTTAATAAAATATTTCGCCTTATGAAATAATATTCTGTTTTTCTAAAATTATGATATAACAGATAGTGATCGAAATGCTATATTTTTCCAGGATGGAACGATGACAATAAAAAATCTCGTCACAGATGCTGAATGGCAGGCACGTTGTGAACTCGCAGCGCTTTATCGCATTATTGCGCATTACCGGATGACAGATCTGATCGATACTCACATCAGTTTAAGAGTTCCCGATCAGCCTGACTGCTTTCTGATTAATCAGTATGGTGTCGCTTTTGAAAAAATGTGTGCCTCAACGCTGGTCAAGATTAATCATGAAGGGCATGTGGTAGAAAGCTATGAACAGGACAAGCCGGTGAATATGGCGGGCTTCGTCATCCACTCTGCAATTCATGAAGCACATGCTCATCTGAACTGCGTCATTCATACGCATACCGCGGATGGCATAGCAGTTTCTGCACAGAAACACGGACTTCTGCCAATTTCCCAGCATGCGCTGAAATTTTATCAGCAGGTGGCCTATCACGAATATGAAGGCGTGGCACTGTCAACAGATGAGCAGGAGCGCTTGATTGAGGATTTAGCTGGTCACCGTGCCATGATTTTACGTAATCATGGCCTATTAACGGCTGGCGAAACCATTGCACGAGCCTTTCATGAAATTTATTTCCTGGAGCGTGCCTGTCAGGCACAGATCAAGGCTTTAAGTGGCGGTGCTGAATTGCACTATCCAAGTGAAGACGTGCGGATTAAAACCGCCAAACAGTTCGCCAGTCCGTTGGTAGAACCGATTTTACAGCGTGCCTGGCAGGCTGCTTTATCCCTGATTGAGCATCAATATACGGAGTATGCATCATGATTGTGATTTCCAGCACTGTGCCGAACATTGAAGCCATTCTGGTCAAGTCTTTTCAGAAATATGCCCCTGAGGGCAGTTTTTGTACAGTGGACAGTCCGGAAGCAGAGCAGGCGACCACGGCCGCATGCTGGTTTCCAGATCTGGAGAAATTGCAGCAGCTCCCAAAACTTGGCCTGATTCATTCGATTGCGGCAGGAGTCGAGCATTTAAACTTGAATGAGATAAGACCTGATCAAGCCGTGTGCCGGGTACTCGATCCGCATCATCAAAAAGGCATGTTTGATTACCTGCTTTGGGGTGTGCTGTATTTTCAGCGTTATTTTGACCGCATGATTCAGCAACAAAAGCAGCAGCTATGGAAGCAGTATCGTCAGAGTTATAGCCATCATATCCAGATTGGGATTATGGGCCTTGGCCATATGGGTGGTTATGTGGCAAAACGTTTTGCCGACATGGGTTATCAAGTGTCTGGATGGTCCAATTCCCCAAAAGAGATTGATCAGGTTAAAAGCTATGTCGGTACAGAACAGCTTTCCGAGTTTTTGGCCCATAGCCAGATTTTGATTAATTTAATGCCTTTAACTATAGACAATACTGGCATCTTATCTGAACAGCTATTTAAAAAATTACCCGATCAGGCTGCTCTCATTCAGGTGGGTCGTGGGCAGCATTTAATCGAGCAGGATCTACTCAATGCACTGGATTCCGGCCAACTACGTGGCGCAATTGTCGACGTATTTGAACAGGAGCCATTAGCTGCTGAACATCCATTCTGGCAGCATGAAAAGATCGTTGTTACACCACATGTCGCCTCACATGCGCCCATGTCTGTGGTGGTGGAACAGATTCTGGAAAATGACCGCCGTTTTAATCAGGGCCTGGATTTGTGCCATCAGGTAGATGTTAATAAGGGCTATTAATTGTAGGGATACAGGCAAAAAAATAAGGAAATTGATGATGTGGGAAACGATTCAAACTCAGGTTCAGCAAGGCGTCGCAACTTTAAGTTTTAACCGCCCGGATTCACTCAACAGTTTTAACCGGCAAATGCATGAGGAAGTGCAGCAAGTGCTGAAAAACTGGAATACAGATCCGGATATTCGAGTGATTGTGATTCGCGGCAAAGGCCGGGCGTTTTCAGCGGGACAGGATTTAAAAGAACGTGCTGGACAGCTCGGCAATGTGCCTTTGCCACCGCAAGGCTCGCTGGCCAAATACTATAATCCCTTGATTAATCTGATCCGCCAGAGTCCCAAACCGGTAATCGCAGCAGTGAATGGTGTGGCTGCTGGTGCAGGTGCCAATATCGCGCTGGCCTGTGATCTGGTCATTGCCAAGGAAAGTGCCCGATTTATTCAGGCCTTTTCTAAAATTGGCTTGATTCCTGATGCCGGTGGCACCTGGATGTTGCCACGTTTAATCGGTTATGCACGTGCCATGGCACTTACTTTTCTGGGGGAACCGGTGCATGCCAAAGAGGCCGCTGAAATGGGCATGATCTGGAAAATGCTTCCAGATACAGAATTTGATGCTTATATCGATGAGCTTGCACAGCGACTGGCACGACAGCCGACTTATGCGCTGGCTTTAACCAAACAGGCCTTGCAACGCAGTGCTGAAAATAACATAGACCAGCAACTGGAGCTGGAACAAAACCTGCAATATCTGGCGCTGAACAGTCAGGACTATAAAGAAGGTGTCCAGGCTTTTGTCGAAAAACGCCCTGCACAATTTACCGGATGCTAAGGAGAGCATTTATGAAAATTCAGACCCGTATTACCGAGCTTTTAGGCATTCGCTATCCAATTATTCAGGGCGGCATGATGTGGGTCGGTACCGCAGAAATGGCCAGTGCTGTATCTAATGCTGGTGGCTTGGGAACATTAACGGCATTGACTCAACCGACGCCTGAAGCCTTGGTCAAGGAAATTGCACGCTGCCGAGAAATGACCGATCAGCCTTTTGCGGTCAATCTGACTTTATTGCCCGCTGTGAATCCGCCGCCATATGCAGAATACCGACAGGCAATCATTGAAAGCGGTATCAAGATCGTAGAAACAGCAGGCAACAAGCCTCATGAACATATTGAGGCGTTTAAGCAACACGGCATTATTGTCATTCATAAATGTACTTCCGTTCGTCATGCGCTTTCAGCACAAAGAATTGGCGCGGATGTTATTTCGATTGATGGTTTTGAATGTGCGGGCCATCCGGGTGAAGACGATATTCCTGGCCTGATTTTAATTCCTGCGGCAGCAGATCAGCTCACTGTGCCGATTGTGGCCAGTGGCGGTTTTGCTGATGGCCGTGGTCTGGTCGCAGCTTTGGCTTTGGGGGCTGAAGGCATCAATATGGGTACACGGTTTTGTGCCACTCAGGAAGCGCCGATCCATTCAAACATCAAACAGTTCTATGTCGATAATGATGAAAGGGCGACACATCTGCTGTATCGACAGTTCCGAAATACCGCCCGTGTTGCCAAAAATGCGATATCTCAGCTGGTGGTGAAGATGAGTGAAGACCCAAATCTGCAATTTGAACAAATTCGGCCTTATGTTAGTGGTTTAAAAGGCAAGCTCGCTTTAGAAAATGGAGATATTGATGCGGGAGTTCTAACTGCAGGCCAAGTGATGGGATTGATTCATGACATTCCGACTTGTCAGACGCTGATCGATAATATCATGCAGGAGGCAGAGCAAATTGTTCATCAACGTTTAGCTCAATTTTTCCACGTTAATCAACTTTAGGGCAGTCGCTGTATAGAAAAGCCATTCCACCATGAATGGCTTTTTTCATCCTGTATATTTTTTATTTTTAAACGGGAAATTTCATCGAATGACTAGATTTTATTCTTCAAATTATATTATAGTGGATTTAAAACATAATTTCGTATTATGAAATTAATTGTCATAAATATACAAATTAGAACTCATACAAGGGAATTACGATGAGAAATTATATTGCACCATTAAAAGACATGAAGTTTGTTCTGAAAGACCTGTTAGACGTTGAACAGAAATATCAGGGCTATGCAAAATTCGCTGACAAGGTCTCTATGGATATTATGGAGCAATATCTGGAAGTCGCTGCGGACTTTTGCCAAAACGAACTTCTACCGATTAATGCGACAGGCGACCAGCAGGGTTGCCGTTTGCAGGATGGTGTCGTAATTACTCCAGATGGGTTTAAAGCAGCTTATGACAAATATGTGGAACTCGGCTTTACCTCATTAACCGGTGATGAACAATATGGCGGTCAGGGTTTTCCGACTTTATACCGTATTGCCATTTCTGAAATTATTACTGCAACCAACTGGTCTTGGGGCATGTATCCAGGCCTGTCACATGGCGCCATGCGTACTTTAGAGCACCACGGAAGCGATGAGCAAAAACAGAAATTCCTGGTGCCTTTAATTGCAGGTCGCTGGACGGGTACTATGTGCTTGACTGAATCTCATGCCGGTTCTGACCTAGGTTTAATCCGTACCAAAGCAGTGCCAAATGAAGATGGCAGCTACAGCATCAGTGGTGAAAAAATCTTTATTTCTGCCGGTGAGCATGATCTGGCTGAAAATATTGTGCATATCGTACTGGCGCGTTTACCCGGTGCACCTGCGGGAACCAAAGGTATTTCGCTATTTATTGTGCCTAAATTTAATTTAGATGAAGCGGGCAATGTGGCTTCGCGTAATGGCGTGGTCTGCAGCGCGATTGAACACAAAATGGGGATTCACGGGAATGCGACCTGTGTACTGAATTTTGACAATGCCAAAGGTTTTCTGATCGGGCCTGAAAACCGCGGCCTGAACTGCATGTTTACCTTTATGAACTCGGCGCGTATTGGCACAGCTATTCAGGGTCTGGCAGCAGCAGAATCTTCTTATCAGGGGGCATTGGCGTATGCCAAAGACCGTCTGGCCATGCGTTCTTTGGAAGGTGCGAAAGCACCCAACCAGCCAGCAGATCCAATTATTGTGCATCCAGCAGTGCGTAACATGCTGCTGACTCAAAAGGTGTTTGCAGAAGGTTCACGTGCGCTGGCCTATTATCTGGCGACCTATGCCGATATTGCTGAAGCAACGGATAATCCCGATGAGAAGAAAGCAGCTGAAGACCGTCTGGCATTATTAACGCCAATTGCCAAAGCATTAATGACTGAAACCGGCATAGAAGCGGCGAAGCATGGTATGCAGATTTTCGGTGGTCACGGTTATATTGCTGAACATGGCATGGAACAGATTGCCCGTGATGCACGTATTGCCAGCCTCTATGAAGGAACCACTGAAATTCAGTCCATTGACTTGCTGGCGCGTAAAGTACTGGGTTCAAAACTGGATCTGCTGACCGCATTAACCGATGAAATTCAGGGCTTTGTAAAAGAACACCAGCAACATGCCCAGTTAAGCCAGCAAGTTGCACAAGTCAGCCAGCTAACTGAACAATGGCTGGAACTCACCAAAACCATTCAGACTCAAGCACAACAGTCTGCCAATGAAATTGGGGCAGCATCAGTTGACTACCTATATTTCTCTGGTTATGTGGTGTCGGCTTATTTGTGGCTGAAAATGGCAATTACTGCACAACAGAAAATTGAAGAAGGCCATACCGATCCGTTCTATGCAGCCAAGATCAAAACTGCACAATTCTTCTTTGCTCGGATTTTACCAAGAACCGCGACACATACTGCCAATATTCTAGTTGGTGGTGAAAGCCTGTTTTTACTTGAACCTGAAGAGTTCAAATTCGATTAAAGTTTTTGACCCACGATACTCGTGTCGTGGGTCTTTTTTAATAATTTTTGCATCCTAATCCCATTCAAATATTGAAAGTTATTCTTTGGTATTGAATAAACCATAAAACAACAAGATCAGGAGTCTATATGGATTTAGACATGATTACTCGACAGTTTCCTTATACTGATCGGGAGCTTACTTTTCATGAAGTCGGACAGCGCTCTGCATTTCCCACTATTATTCTGATTCATGGCACCGGTGGAAATACCGACAAGCATTTCAGCTATATTTTTCCGATGCTGAGTATTCATCAGCGGGTTTTATCCATTGATTTACATACCCCCGATAAAGCTGATCTGGCGGTGACCGATTTTAGCCAGCAGGTTGAAGCACTGATTCAGCATGCAGTTGCAGAAGATGAAATCATTACAGTGGTAGGCTATTCACTCGGTGCCGTGATTGCTGCACAAGTAGCAGCCAGTTTAAAACAGCGTGTGGCACGTTTGATTCTGTTGGCTGGTTGGACCAAAACCAGCTCGGTACAGCAACTACGGACGACTATCTGGCAACAGTTATTTAATGAACAATCCGCGGCCTTGCCTCATTTTGTCAATTATTGCCTGTATAGCGATGATTATCTGTCTGCACGAAGTGAACAGCAGGTGTTGGATCTGGCACGCTTTGTTAAGCCATCCCAAGATGCAGCCAAACAGCGCGAACTGAATTATCACATTGATATTACATCAGCTTTGTCTGACATCTGTGCAGAAACTCTAGTCGTTGCCTGTCGTGAAGACCGCATGGTGCCTGTAGCCCAAGCAAAACTGCTGTTTGCTTCAATTTCGAACAGTCGCTATATCGAAATTTCTTCAGGACATGCGCTCTATATCGAAGCACCGGCAGAAGTGGTGCAACTGGTGAATCAGTTTAGCCAGCATCCACAGCAATATCCGGTGAATCAAAAAATCCAGCCGTCGATGCCTTAAAACAGGAGAAAAATAATGCAAGCTCAAGGACAGCGCAGCAAGATTCTAATTGTAGGCAGTGGTTTTGGTGGATTAGGCATGGCAATCCGCCTTAAGCAGCAGGGCATCCACGATTTCAAAATCATTGAACGTGCAGCAGAAGTGGGCGGCACCTGGCGTGACAATACCTATCCCGGGGTCGCCTGTGATGTACCTTCCCATTTATATTCTTTCTCTTTTATTAAAAATCCCGACTGGTCACGCGTCTTTCCGCAAGGAGCAGAAATTCAGCGTTATTTAATTCAATGCTGTGATCAGGAAAATATCCGGCCCCATATTGATTTTCATACCCAACTGGAAAAAGCCAGCTGGAATGCACGAGAACGCATCTGGGAAATTCACACCTCTACAGGTCTGTATCAGGCTGAGATCTTAATTACTGCAACCGGGCATCTGGCAGATGAGCATCTCCCGCAAATTCCGGGGCTGGAAGAATTTGAAGGCCAAGTGATGCATTCTGCGCGCTGGAATCATCAGATAAATTTGGAGAATCAGCGTGTTGTTGTGGTCGGTTCTGGTGCTTCTGCCGTTCAGCTTGTACCGGAAATTGCAAAAACGGTCAAAAGCCTGACCGTATTGCAACGTAGTGCGCCCTATATTTTGCCCCGACCAGACCGACCTTATTCTGAATCAGAAAAACAGCTTTTCCGCAAAGATCCGGACAGTATATCAGCCCTCAGACATTCCTTGTTCTGGGGCAATGAATACAATTTTGCCCAGCGCCGTAATCTGCAAAGCCAGATTGAGCGGGTCAAGAAAAACTGCCTGAAATTCTTAAAACATCAGATTTCAGATCCTGAATTACAGCAGAAACTCACACCGAATTATGAACCTGGTTGTAAGCGTTTATTGCTGTCTAATGATTATTATCCAACCTTTTTAAAAGCGCATGTCACGCTTGAAGATTCAGCCTTGGCAGAAGTTACGAAAGACAGTGTATTAAGCCAGGCTGAAAATAAATTTTCTGCAGATATCATTGTATTTGCCACCGGATTTGAAGCAGCACGTCCACCCTATGCCGCAAAAGTGGTGGGTAAACAGGGTTTAAGCCTGGAACAGCAATGGTCCAGCGGTATGCAGGGTTATCAGTCAACGACCGTACACAACTTTCCAAACCTGTTCATCCTGAATGGTCCCAACACCGGAAGCGGGCATAATTCAGCGCTTTATTTTCTGGAAACCCAGTTTGATCTGGTGCTGGATGCCTTGCAATTTTTTGAGCAGGAACAGATTCAGGTTTTCGAAGCGGATCAGAGCGCTGAAAATAGCTATATGCAGGAGTTACAGCAGCTTTCGCAAGGTAGTGTCTGGTTATCGGAAAGCTGTAAAAGCTGGTATCTGGACCCGGTCAGTCGCAAGCTGACTTTGGTCTGGCCGGATTATGCTCATTCATTTAGAGATAAAAATCAGCATTTTATTCGTAGCGGTTATCACTATGAGTATGTTGAAACGAGGCAACAGAAAGTGGTTTAAAAATATGTAATTAAAATCAAAATCTTATAGTTTAAATAATACAAAATAAATGTAAATCCAGGACAGGAGTATAGTCATGAGCAGTCAGCCATGGATGGAAGAATATAAAAAATGGAATATCAATCCGGAGTTTAGCCGGCCAGATCCTGAGAAAACCCTGAGCACGACAATTGCTGAGAATTTGGTGAAATTTCAGGATAAAACTGCATTTATCTATCTGGATCGCAAATTCAGCTATCACGATATCGATGTGTATAGTCAGAAACTGGCAAGCTATTTACAGAGTCTTGGGCTGACTACTGGCAGCCGTATTGCCGTGATGTTACCCAATATTATTCAGTATCCAATTGCAACATTTGCCATTATTCGTGCTGGCTATGTGCTGGTCAATGTCAATCCGATGTACACCCAGCGTGAGCTGTATCATCAGCTACAGGATTCAGGTGCAGAAGCCTTGATTATCCTGGGACAGACTTTGGAGCAATTAACAGCACTAGATGAATGTCCTGAACTTAAATATGTCATTTCGACGCATCCACTGGATTTTATTCAAGAGCAGCCAAGTGCTATTTATAGTCAGGCAGCACAATATCCGGATAAACAGTTTTCTGACTTTAGGCAGGCAGTAAATCAGGTAGAGATGATTGATTTTAAAACACCTATACAACATCAGGAGGATACGGTCATTCTGCAATACACGGGAGGTACCACAGGTGTTTCTAAAGGCGCAGAACTGAGCCATCGCAATATTCTATTTAATATCGCCCAGAACAGTACCGTATTTATCAGCCATTTCGGTGACCGCTATGCCGCTGAAAATGAATATGTATTCTGTGCCTTGCCGCTGTATCACATTTATGGATTTACCATCTGCCTGTTCAGTTACGGTTTAAGTCGTGGTTTTGCCAATGTCCTGATTCCAAATCCGAGAGATCTGGATGCGTTGGTGGATCAATACCAGAAACATCCACCGACCGTTTTCCCCGGTGTGAATACCATGTTTAATGCCTTGGCGCATCATTCACGTTTTCGTGAACTGGATCATTCAAGCCTGAAAACTACAACAGGTGGTGGTGCATCTATTCTGAAAAATACGGCAGAGTTATGGCATGAGGTCACAGGCTGCCAGATTTATGAAGGCTACGGACTTTCTGAAACCTCACCGACTGCAACTTTTAACCCGCCTTTGAGCCGGCGATTTAGTGGCACGATTGGCTTGCCATTGGCAGGGACTGAAATTCTGATTCTGAATGATGAAGGAAAACCTGTAAAGCTTAATCAGGCTGGAGAAATCGCCATACGTGGTCCACAGGTGATGAAAGGGTACTGGCAGCAACCCGAAGCAACAGCACAGGTATTTACCGAAGATGGTTACTTCCTGACAGGTGATATCGGTTGTATGGACGAACAGGGCTATATCACCATTCTGGACCGCAAAAAAGACATGATTTTAGTGTCCGGATTTAATGTCTATCCAAATGAGCTGGAAGGCGTTTTATCCAAACATCCCAAAATACTGGAATGTGCAGTGATTGGCATTGATGATAAAAAATCCGGGCAGGTACCTAAGGGATTTATTGTGAAACAGGATGAAACTCTGACCCAAGATGAAGTAATGACTTATCTGAAGCAGCAACTGACCAGTTATAAACTGCCCAAATACATTGAGTTTGTGTCTGGATTGCCCAAGTCCGCAGTAGGCAAAATTCTACGTCGTGAACTGCCTCGTACTGTTTAGTCGAGTGCCAAAGCCTGCTAAGGAATAATAGAAAATCTGACTGATCACAGTCAAAATAAAAAAGGAATCGCAAGATTCCTTTTTTACTGCTTGCAGGCTTATCGCTGCTGGATGACTTTTTTGCTTTTCAGTTCTTCCATTTCAGCAGAACTTAAATATTGACTCAAAATGGCATCGGTATCTTCACCCAGACAAGGTGGGGCCTTTTTATATTCTACCGGTGTTTTGGAGAGTTTAATCGGTGAACCGATTGAGGTGTAATCTTCACGTAAGGTATGCGGCATCTGAATCACCATATCGCGTGCCAATACCTGTTCTTCTTGCAAAGTCTGTTTCAGGTCATTGATCATTCCTACTGGTACTTTAACCGCATGAATCAGATCCACCCAGGTTCTTGCCGGTCGAGTATAGAAATGAGCCTGTAGAACTGTGGTCAGTTCTTCACGATGTGTAACACGTCCTGAATTTTTCAAGAAGCGAGGATCTTCTGCCACCTTGGCCAGACCAACGGCCTGACACAAAGCTTGAAATTGCAGATCGTTGCCACAGGCAATAATAAATTCACCTTCCTGGGCTTTGAACACCTGATAGGGCACAATATTGGCATGCGCATTTCCGAAGCGACCGGGTACTTTGCCTGAGGTGAGATAATTCATGGCCAGAACAGAGAGGGAAGCCACCTGGGTGTCCAGCAGTGCCATATCGATATGCTGGCCTTCACCGGTTTTTTCCCGCGACAATAATGCCGCCTGAATGGCAATTGCGGCATATAAGCCGGTGGTCAAATCGGCAAAGGCCAGACCTGCTTTTTGCGGGCCACCACCGGGCAGATCGTCACGTTCGCCAGTGACACTCATCATGCCACCCATTCCCTGAACAATAAAATCATAGCCCGGCTCTTGCGCACGCGGACCATTCTGGCCAAAACCGGTAATAGAACAATATACCAGTCGCGGATTTAGCTGACTCAGACTTTCATAATCCAGCCCGTATCGTTTCAACGAACCGGCTTTATAGTTTTCAATGACTACATCACTCTGTTCAGCAAGTTTTTTG
Source organism: Acinetobacter sp. UBA3461 (assembly GCF_002381195.1). Classification (NCBI taxonomy): domain Bacteria; kingdom Pseudomonadati; phylum Pseudomonadota; class Gammaproteobacteria; order Moraxellales; family Moraxellaceae; genus Acinetobacter; species Acinetobacter sp. UBA3461. The sequence goes on from NZ_DFRO01000048.1 coordinate 27,210, forward strand.
ATAATACTTTGACCTTCAGGTGTAGATAAATCGATTGCAACCGAATGCTTGCCACGGTTGGCTGACAGGTAATAAGCCGATTCATGGGTATCTTGCTGGTGATTGTTTTTAAGCCAAGGTGGTCCCCAGATACGGGTATCATCCCCATGATCCGGTTTTTCAATCTTGATCACTTCTGCACCCAGATCAGCCAGAATCTGGCTACACCAGGGCCCAGCCAAAATCCGGCTTAAATCCAGTACACGAAATCCTGTTAAGGCACCCATTATTACGCTCCCTGTTCGATCATATTCAAATGACATATCGTTCTTATCCCTCTTTTTAAAGCTATATGAAAATGAAAGAACAATCAACTTTATGATAATAAATTTCGTATAACAAAATAAAACATCTAAAATGATGAATATTCATCTTATTTTCTTTAGCCTGATGCAAATATAAGTATGAACGAAGAACAAGAGGTCACTGATAAAAAGGAAAAAGCGATCTCCCAGACAGGATTACAAAAGGAGTCAATCAAGTGAATTAAAAACGGATTAGCCTTAAAGCATATTCATTAGCGGAATAGCTTTAAATATAAAAGATCATGAAAACCTAAGGATAGGAAAACAGAGATTTAAATATGACGGATTTAGCGAGAGAATTAGAAAAGATTAAACCTACGACCAAACGAACGCAGCAAATTGCTTTTATTTTCGCCTTTCTGGCTTTACTGGTAGATGGCGCGGACATGTTGCTGCTGTCTTTCAGTTTAAATAGCCTGAAAGCAGAGTTTGGTCTCAGTAATCTGCAGGCTGGTGCACTGGGCAGTTTTACCCTTGCGGGTATGGCGATTGGTGGTTTTATGGGCGGCTGGGCCTGTGACCGTCTGGGGCGCGTACGTACCGTAGTCATTTCGATTCTGGTATTTTCCATATTGACCGCAGCCTTAGGCTTTGCACAAAACTTTGAACAGTTCGCTATTTTACGCTTCCTTTCTGCCTTTGGCATAGGCTCTTTATATATTGCCGCCAATACGCTCATGGCTGAATATGTTTCAACTGAATATCGCACCACGGTTTTAGGTACCTTACAGGCAGGATGGACTGTCGGTTATATTGTGGCCACTGTACTGGCAGGCTGGATCATTCCAGAATATGGCTGGCGAACCCTGTTTTTTATTGCCATTATTCCCTCGGTTATGGCGATTTTTATCCAGAAAATGGTTCCTGAGCCAGAATCCTGGCAGCGTGCACGTTTGCAGCGTCTATATGCCCCAGCTGAAATCACAGCACAGCAGCCCGCTAAAAAAAGCACAGTCAAAGAAATTTTCGCGGATCCTGCAAATCGTAGAATGTTTATTTTGTGGATCTTTACGGCCGGTTTTCTGCAATTTGGCTACTATGGCGTAAACAACTGGATGCCGGCATATCTGGAATCTGAATTGCACATGAATTTTAAATCTATGGCCGGCTATATGATTGGTACTTATGTGGCGATGATTTTCGGGAAAATTCTGGCGGGCTTTGCCGCAGACCGTCTGGGTAGACGCGCTGTCTTTTCGTTTGGAGCAATTGGAACGGCGATTTTCCTGCCCGTGATTGTGCTATTCAATACGCTAGATAACATTGCCTATCTGCTGATTTTCTTTGGATTCCTGTATGGTATTCCATATGCGATTAATGCCACTTATATGACAGAAAGCTTCGCCACCTCGATTCGCGGTACTGCGGTAGGCGGTGCTTATAATGCAGGCCGTATTGGCGCCATGTTTGCACCTGCGATTATTGGTGCGGCAGCCAGCGGTGGTTCAATTGGCCTAGGCTTCCTGATTATGGGCGGTGCCTATTTCTTGTGTGGGGCAGTGTCCGGGATTTTCATTAAAGACCGTCAATACGATCCACAAAAAGCATAACCGGTGGCTTGATGAACTAGTAACAAAAAAGACCGTCGGTAAGGGCGGTTTTTTATGATTTTAAAACTTTTCCCCTATGAATTGTGTGTATAAAATTATTTAGAATCAATTTTTAATATAATTTATGATCTATTTAATAATAATTTTGGGTTGGGCTTTATGACAGCCCACAAGAAACTGACGAACAAATCCACCTCGAATAGGGTGTTGCAAAAACAATATACTGATTTAAAGATAGCTTTACATTCGAAAAATAAGGAAATTTCTCAATTAAATTTGCTTTATCATTATTGCAAGAAAGCATTCTTGGAGTTTGATGTAAAACGCCGTAAAAACAAAATTTTAATTCTTTTTAAATTTATGAAAAAATCAGGAGTGTAGCACCATTGCAGAAATTTCCTTAAATTCTAAAAAAGAAAAATATTGAGCTAAACATGGTGGAATTATTTTATTAAGATATAACGCCGTTTCTACAAAAAAACAATTACAAGAAGATTTTATGCATTTTAAGGTGACTTAGATACCCCATCTAAAAAGGTTAATTTTTTATATTTTAGAGTTAATCCTGTTTTTCACCTAACTAACTTAATCTGCTTTGCCTTAAACAACTCAGCCACCCTTTGATGCACTAATGAACCTGAATGGTGCAAAATGGTACATTTCTTAGGCATATTTAAGGTTAGTAAATCATCTTCATTTTTGCTACCTGTGCTTATGTAGCTCATTTCTCTTTTATTCTGACCTAATCAACTTAATTTTATCTTTTGGCACGCTTTCTGCTTTTATTTAGATACAACATAAATAGAGGAGAGCAATACACTTGATCACTCAATCACAAACATCGGTTAACCATGCATGTATAAAAACAATAGCAAGGACATGAGCAAGAAAAATGGAATAAACCGGTGAAATAATCAACTAACTCTGCTTTCAAACAAGCCCCATCTCAATGTTATGGGGCTTTTTTTTGCCATTGAATTCAAGTTTATTCGCCAAGTCGCAATAGCTAAAAATTGGCACGCATTCTGCATTTGTTTAAGTAATACAAAACATAATTTTCGTAATACTTAAGGAGATGCACATGAATACGGTTCAAGCTAAAAAAAACCTGCATCCGTTTAAAAAATTCCTGATCGAATTATTCAGCGTACGCGCTGGCTTATACATCAAACAAGACCTGACTTTTAAAGGATAAAACCGTGCCTAAACAAAAATTGGCACGGATCAGCGTGACTGTGCCGGAATCCACCCTAGCTGCTTTAGATCAGCGCATTGTTGAAGAACACTATGAAAACCGGTCTCAAGCGATTGTCGACATGATCAACAAACACCTGATTGAAGACCTGGAACAGCGCAATGAAGTGATGGTGGGGACTTTAACTTTATTATATGACATGAGTTTAAAAGCGCTTCGGACACAATTAATTGATTTACAACAACAGTTTTTAAGTCAGGTGATCAGTTCACTGCACATTCAACTTGATGATAACAAGGTGATGGAAGTCATGCTGATACAGGGCTTGAGTGCAGATCTCAAACACATTGGCCAGCAATTTACCGCATTAAAAGGGGTGATCAAAGGCCATCTGGAATTAATGGATGCCGTCATGCCTCCCATTCCACAAAATGAAAATAAAGCAGGAGTTTAGCCATGCAGAGCTTATGGACAATTCAAGATTGGCAGCAGGCTTATCAGCAGCAACAGATTCAAATTCAAGACTTGCTGAACTATGTGGCAGCTTTTGAAAATGAAGACCATGCCTGGATATCAATTGCGACAGCAGCACAATTACAGGCACAAATTGATGCATTGACTGGTGCAGATATTGAAAGCTTGCCACTTTATGGGGTGCCATTTGCGGTCAAGGACAATATTGATGTTGCGGGGTTCTATACCACAGCGGCTTGTAAAGAAGCAGCTTATCTGGCGACTTCCGATGCAACCGCAGTAGCCAAATTAAAAGCTGCTGGAGCGATTGTCGTGGGTAAAACCAATCTGGATCAGTTTGCGACAGGTCTGGTCGGTGTTCGCTCCCCATACGGCGCTGTGAAGAACAGTTTTAATCCTGAATATATCAGTGGCGGTTCGAGCTCAGGTTCCAGCGCGGTGGTAGCCAATGGATTAGTACCATTTTCACTGGGTACAGATACTGCAGGTTCAGGACGTGTACCAGCAGGGCACAATAATATTGTCGGACTCAAACCGACCAAAGGCTGGTTTTCAACTACAGGCCTGATTCCGGCTTGCCGCACCATCGATGTGATTTCGATTTTTGCCTTAACGGTGGATGATGCCTGGCAGGTGGCGCAAGTCATGCAGGGCTATGATGCCAGTGATGATTATTCCCGAGTACATCCTCAAAATGTACCGAGCCAATTTTCAAAAGGCAAAATTGCCATTCCGGATACACTGGAATTTTATGGAGATGCTGAAACTGAAAAAGCGTTTAATCTGGCGATCGCACGTGCACAAAGCTTGGGTTATACGGTTGAGCCGATTGATTTTGCTCCATTTCAGCAACTGGCAGCGGCCTTGTATAACCGCTCTTGGGTGGCTGAACGTACCAGTGCCGTAGAAAAAATGGTGCAACGCGAGCAGACCCATCCGGTAATTGGCCAGATTATTGCGCAGGCAGACCGGTTCAATGCGGTCGATGCCATGCAAGATGAATATGAACGCGCCCGCCTGAGCCGTATTATTCAAAATACACTGGCAGATTATGATGCCTTGATGGTGCCTACTGCACCCACTATTTATCGCATTGCAGAAGTAGAAGCCGATCCTCTGGTCAAAAACAGCCACATGGGCGCTTATACCAATTTTGTCAATTTTGCCGATCTGTCAGCTTTGGCGCTACCAAATAGCATTCGTGCTGATGATTTGCCAACGGGCGTGACCTTTATTGCGTCAGCCTGGATGGATGAAGCACTGGCCAAATTCGGGCAAAAATGGCAGCAGGCGAGCCAGGTAAAACTGGGCACCTCTGAACTTAGCTATGAAAAAACAACTGAAATCTCATCGGGTCACAGCGTCAAACTGGCTGTCGTCGGAGCACATCTGACCGGAATGCCGCTGAATTTTCAGCTGACCACACGTGGTGGCACCCTGATCAAGCAGACCCGGACTGCTTCGCATTACAAACTCTATGCTTTAAAAAATACCACACCGCCAAAACCCGGCCTGCAATACAGCGTGAAAGGTTGTTCAATTGAAGTCGAAGTCTGGGACATTCCGCGTGCACTGTTCGGGGACATTGTTGCAGAAGTGCCAGCACCTTTGGGGATCGGTAATGTTCAGCTGATCGATGGTACTTGGGTCAAAGGCTTTATCTGTGAAGGCTATGCACTTGAAGATGCAACAGATATCAGTCATTTCGGTGGCTGGCGCGAATTTATGAAATCTAAACAACTTTCAAATACCAAATTTAAATGTGAATGCATAGGGGAAGTCGCAAAATGATCAAAAAAGCACTGATGTCCGTTTCCGTACTGTCTGCAATCCTTTTTAGTGGCTGTGACAATACCGCTAAAGTACCTGAACCAAGTGCCAAGGCAGAAGGACGTGTGACTACTCAGCCCATCCGGATTGGTTATAGTGACTGGCCGGGCTTTGTGGCCTGGCAGGTGGCGATTGAAAAAGGCTGGCTGGAAGAAGCAGGGGTCAAAGCTGATTTTAAATGGTTCGACTATTCGGGTTCGTTGTCTGCCTTTGCTGCCAACCAGCTGGACGCCGTACTGGTCACCAATGGTGACAATCTGGTCACTGGCTCTGGCGGTACCAAGGGTGTGATGATCATGGCGACTGATTATTCAGCTGGAAATGACGTGATTATTGCCAAGAATGGCATTAATTCGATTCAGGATCTGCGCGGTAAAACAATCGCGACTGAAAAAGGCCTCGTTGATCACTTGTTACTGTCCACTGCACTGGATGATGCCAAGGTTAAACTGAATGAAGTTAAACTGGTCAATACCATGACCAATGAATTGCCACAGGTGTTTGCCACTCCCGATATTGATGCGATTGCGGTATGGCAGCCAGTGGCGAATCAGGCTTTATCCGCGGTGGCCGGTTCCAAGATTATTTTCACCTCTAAAGACAAGCCGGGATTAATTTACGATACCTTGACCGTGAATCCAGCCCATCTGGAAGCCAATAAAGAGCAATGGAAAAAGGTGATTCAGGTTTGGGATAAAACCGTCAAATACATCAATGACCCGGCGACTCGTAAAGATGCTGCACAGATCATGTCCAAGCGGGTTGGTGTCGATGCGAAAACCTATATGCAGTTCATTGATGGTACGCATTTACTGGATTTGGCCGCCAATAAGAAAGTCTTTACCAAGGGTGATGGCTTCGATTCGATCTATGGATCCAGCTACCATGTCAATAAATTCAATGTGGCCAACGGTATTTATACGACTGAAATGAATGTGGATGGCGTGATTGTTCCAACGCTGGTACAAGAGCTGCAATAAAGCCTGATCTCGTGCATAAAAAATCCCCAGATTGGGGATTTTTTATTATCAGATAAATATCAAAAAATTAAAGCTGCGTACTTTTGGAAAAGACATTGATAAAAATAATGCCAATGATCATAAACGCCAGACCGATCAGCGCGGGAAGATCCAGTTGCTGTTTAAACACCAAGAGGCCAACCGTTGAAATCAGGATAATGCCGGCACCAGACCAGATTGCATAGGCAATGCCCATCGGAATAGTTTTCATGGTCAGTGACAGGAAAAACAGGGCAACGGCATAACCGGCAATGGTGGCAAGTGAAGGCCAGAGCACGCTAAAACCATTGGAGGCTTTCAATGCAGAAGTTGCAATGACTTCTGCAATAATGGCAATCGATAGATATAAAAAAGACATATTTCTCCCTATAACACCCGTTCTGCATGCTGCATCAGGTGATCCTGTTCTGACTTCAGCCAGCTTTCAGCTTGTATAGTCGTGGGGGTTGCATATTGAAATTGGTAATCCGGCTGGTATATATCCAGCTCAAAAATCAGGTCAATGTCGCGACCATCTAAAATGACATGCTGAACCAGACTGCTTCCATTGAGAACTTCAAAATTTTCCAGGTTAAAAGCTTTACCTGTCTCACTGCTGCAGGTGCTGTAAGTTTTAGCTTGACCATCAGTCCCGATAGAAACCTCAAAACTTTCCAACAAGGCAAACACGGTCGGATCAACAGCTTTCAAGTCCATTTGAGCGACTGTACTTTGCACTTCAGGCAAACGCGTCAGGGCATAAGCAATATGATCAGCGCAAATAATCAGGCCGCCATCCATTTCCAGTGTCTGACCAGATTGAACATCAAGCGCAGACTGAAGACGTAGGCCTAAAAATAAACCGTGCTGTACCTGCTGGCGCCAGTCTTCGACATAGACATTACTTGGAGAAAATTCCAGAATGCAGTTGCCAATCGCATGCAACTTGGCTGGTTCCGGCCACTGCACATGATTCTGGTAATTGGCGTAGTCTTTCACTTCCCAGGACAATAGCTGGCTAGCGCTATCCCAAAGCGTATTGCCAATCCAGCCTTGGCGTTCCTGGACAGCAGTTCCCGTCTGGCTTTTTAGACGAAGATCAATGGTAAAACTGCGCGACTGAAACCAGTACACAATGGTATTTTCATCAGTCAGGCCATTATAAAAACTGATACTTTTACGCCGGAAAGCACCGAATAAAAAGCCCGGAATAATCTCTGGCTGAGGGATAGTGGGCTTTAAAGTCTTAATCACTTCAAACAGATTCATGATGCTGTCTCCGCCTGTTCTTCAAGTCCAAAAGAAGAAAGTGGTACAGCATTTTTTAAGACCAGTTCACCGCTAGCAATGCGCTGTTTTAAATATTGAAAGGTCTGGGCGGTCTGATTAAACAGATGCTCACCCCCGATCAGGGCAGAGTATTTGGAATTTTCAGTGTGAATAACCGGTTCAATCACGGTGTCATAATTGCAGGCGCAAAACAGTGGGAATGAATAACGTTCTTCCGAGACCTTTTTCACGCGGTGCTTGGTGGCGAGATATTTACCATTTGACAAAATTTCCATCATGTCACCGATATTCATTACCAGAGTATTTTCAATCAGTGGAATGTCGATCCATTCACCGGCTTTATTTAAAACCTGTAAGCCGGGTGCGGTGGGTAACAGCAGGGTAAAGCATTCGTAATCGGTATGTGCGCCAATGCCTTCGGCATCTAGCACTTCCGGATTATAGGGATAATGAATCAAGCGTAGCTGACTTGGTGCATCAGTAATCTTGCTTTCAAAAAAGTCCTCACGAACGCCCAACGCTAGTGCAAAGGCAGAAAAAATCTGCCGGCTGATCTCACGCAGATGGCTGTAGTATTGGCTGACAATAGACTTGAAATCCGGATGGTCTGGCCATAAGGTGGGGCCAAGTAAAGGACAGTTTTTTTGTGTACCCTGATAATCATAATTGACATCATAGGCTTCTTTTAAATCATAACTGTTGCCGGCAAACTGTTCTTCGCCAATCGGCACATAGCCACTATGGTTTTTTGATTTGCCAATATAGTGCTGCATTTTGGTGTCCAGATCCTGAGAAAAATAGGACTGGGCCATTTCAATCAGGGCTATGGCGTAGTCAAAATTAAACTGGTCGCCTTGCAGATAAAGAAATCCGACTTCTTTACAGGCATGATCCAGAGCATGAGCAACTTCAATACGATCGGCTAAATCCGGACTTTGCAATTTTGAAATATCAACCAGTGGGAGTACATATTGCGCTTGCATGACAATCACCTCTAATGTTGGTCGTCCAACACAGCGATTAAAACCTTCGGGTCGTCCCAAAGGCATTTTGAATAAGATTATTTATTGCTACTGACCTTGGTCATACGCGGAATGACTGGCAGCTCTGCCAGTGCCGGATCCAGTTCATCTTCTTCGGCGTGCACCAGATAATCGACACGTTGTCTTAACTGTTTAAATTCAGGTGTGAGCATCACATCAGGATGACGTGGGCGAGGTAAATCGACTTCGATGATTTCCTTGATTTCACCCGGATTGGCTTTCAGCGCCACGATACGGTCAGCCAGTAAAATGGCTTCATCCATATCGTGGGTCACAAAAATGATGGTGATGTCGATATTTTGCCAAAGATCCATCAGATGACGCTGCATTTTTTGCCGGGTATGCGGATCGAGTGCCCCAAAGGGTTCATCCATTAACAGGATTTTTGGTTCATTGACCAAAGCCCGGGCAATCGCGACACGCTGTTTCATCCCGCCAGACAGCTCATGCGGATACTGGTTTTCATACTTTTCCAGACCAATAATATTGATCCATTCACGTGCCTGTGCTTCGGCCGCTGCACTACTTTGGCCTTTCATGCGCGGACCAAACATGACATTTTCCTTGACGGTTTTCCATGGAAACAGGGTATAGCCCTGAAACACCATGCCACGCTCCGGACTTGGGCCGGTAATGGGCTGGCCATCCACCAGAATCTCACCACTACTATAAGGATCCAGACCGGCGACGACACGGCTAAAGGTTGACTTGCCGCAACCGGAAGGCCCAATCACACAGATAAATTCACGCTTATGAATTTTGAGATCAAGGGCATTTAAAACTGTACGCTCGGTTTTGCCATGACTGAATTTTTGCGTCAGTTGCTTCGCTTCCAGAATCACCGGACGGCTATAAATCTTGTCAAAGTATTCGCGGGTATTAAATTCAGTGTTTTGCATCAGTTGGCTCCCGGTTTCCATTTAAATAAGCGTTGTCCCAGTTTCATTAAAATCACATCACAAAGCAGACCAATCACCCCGATAATCAGGATCGCGGCAAAGACATTATCAAAGTTCTGATAGCGGGCTTGCTGGGTAATAAACCAGGTGATTCCTGAGGTACTGCCAATCAGTTCTGCCACGATCAAGTAAGTCCATGCCCAACCCAGCAGCACCCGCAGATTGCGGTAAATTTCCGGAAGGGCTGCTGGAATCACCACATGCAGCAGGCTTTTCAGTTTATTGGTGCCCAGAGTAAAACCGGCTTCAATCAGGCTGCGATCGACCAGACGTGTGGTATTGGCAATAATCAGGATTTGCTGGAATAAAGTTCCAATCACAATGATGGCAATTTTTGGTGCATCATTAATGCCCAGAATGGCGACAGCCAGTGCACCAAAGGCCGGAGCAGGTAAATAGCGGAAGAATTCAACAAAGGGCTCAGTCAGCTGGGAAATTTTATTGGAGAATCCACATAAAATACCGAGTGGAATACCGACCAAGGAAGAGATAAAGAACGCAGTAAACACCAGCTTGATACTGTGCCACAGGCTTTCATGAAACCAGGGCGCATTGGCCTGAGCAGGCTCTGTGGTAAAAGCTGTGATCAGTGCAATGGCAACTTCATGGGGTGCAGGCAGATAAATCGGATTCACCAGAATACCTTGCGGCGGAGCCAGACCCTGATCTACTGCTGACTGGGCAGCAGAAAAAAACAGGTTTTTATCAATACGACTATCCACCTGTAAATAGGCAACACTACCTGAATCCGTAATCTGGACTTGTGGATGCCAGATAAATGGCAAATAGCTGACTGCACACCAGATGAGAATTGGTATTAAAAACGACCCCAAGCCAAACAGCAATTTATTTCTTTGACTGAGTTCACGTGCAACGTAACTCATAGTGTTGCCCCTCAATATTACAAATTTTATAAAACGTAATACTGACTAAGCAAAATGGATGCCATGATGGGCTGAAATCATCAGGATGATGAAAGAATCTGATTTACAAAGAAGAATTGAAAAGATGGAATAGGCTACTTACCTAACTTAACATTCTGATTACGTATAAAAACATAAAACCTAGCATTTTAGCCTTTATTGATTATTTTTTAACCCAAACTATTTCATATTTTTACATCAGTTTAATTCGGCTTTGTTTTTCCTTAAGGTATTGTCCACTTCTTAACTCATTGAATTATAAAAGGGGAGCAATGCTAGAATTTAAAAATCAAATCGTACACGGCGCAATTTTCGATATGGATGGAACCATGTTTGATACAGAACGTTTGCGCTTTCAAACCTTGCAACAAGCTTCACGTGAGCTGATCGGCGTCGAATTTTCTGAAAACTATTTAATGCAGTGCTTGGGCTTAAGTGCCCGTAGTGCCGAGCAGTTGGCCAAAGAGCGTTATGGACAAGATGTTCCTTATGCCGAGATCCGCCAGCGCGCCGATGTACTGGAACTAGAACATGTACGCAATTATGGTGTTCCAATTAAAAAAGGTTTATTACAGGTACTGGAACGCCTACGCAAGGCAGGTCTAAAAATGGCTGTGGCGACTTCGAGTCGACGTGCGATCGCAGAAGAATATCTGATCAATGCCAATGTCTATAAATTTTTTGATGTGCTGGTGTGTGGCGATGAGATTAAACAAGGGAAACCTCATCCAGAAATTTTTATCAGCGCAGCCGAAAAAATCAATTTAAGTCCGGCTCAATGCCTGATGTTTGAAGATTCTGAAAATGGTTTGCGTTCTGCCTATGATGCAGGTGGTATGACGGTGCTGTTCAAGGATATCAAAATACCGAACGAGTCCATGCTGGCACAAGCCCAGTATTATTATGAAACGGTCGAAGATTTTTTGACGGAACTGAACCAGTTTGTTCCGGTTCTGGACATGCCGGAACTGGAGACTGCTTTTCCGCAAACGCTGAATCAGTTGACGGTCGGGATACACGGTTTTGGTGCAATTGGCGGCGGTTATCTGGCTCAGGTGTTATCGCATTGGGATGGATACACACGTCCACGCAAAATAATTGCTTCGACACGCAATCCACTGTATCAATCCAGCGTCAATGCTTTTGGTACTTACTGTATTCGCTATGGCCAGAATTCTTTTGATCAGCGTATTGAAAATATGAGCGTGATTGATGCGCATGATCTGCAACAAATGCAGAACATGTATATTGAATCCAGTCTGGTCGCCATTTGCGTACCAGAGGAAGCACTGGTTTCTGAAGCGGAGGTCATTGCACAAGGTTTATACGCACGTTATCTGGCTTATGAGCAGCAGGATCAACCACTGACAGTGCTCATTATCCTGAATAAAATTGGTGCTAAACAACAGGTGATGCAGCAGATTCTGAATCGTCTGCAACGAATTACCGATGAACAGACCGCACAGAACATTATGGATCAGCATTACTTCTGTGACACTGTGGTCAACCGCATGGTTTCCAAGCTATCAGACCAGAAACTGTATCGTCAGTTGCGCATTAAATACAACATGTTCAAGCAGTACCAGCTGGATGAAGATTTATCCACCGTTGATCTGGATGATTCAACCGCATTGAATAGCGAGCAGGAACATCAGGCGGGTCTATATATAGAAGACTTGCGCCGTAATTTCCAGCCGAGTCATATCCTGCAGTCTATGGATTTGATTCTGTTTAATGCTGAAACAGATATGCCAATTTATGTGGAAAATAACAGTCCCTTACTGGCGAAAATGCGGCAGATGATTCTGGTGGATGATATTGCCAATATCCAGCTGATTAAAAACCGCTTATGGAATGGCGTACATGCGATGATGGCCTGGTATGCCAGCCTGCGTGGACATCCGACTATTGGGATTGCCATGTCAGATCAGGCAGTCAGAAAATTTATGCACCAGTCCTTAGCTCAGGTGAAGCATAGTCTATGTTACCAGATTCCAAAACATGCCTCAGATCTGGAACGTCTGGCTCAAAGCTTTAGTGAATCTTGTGCCCATGCTTATCAGGACCCATGCGCACGTGTAGGTCGTGAACCCCTCAGAAAACTTGAGCATAATGAGCGGGTGATGGGCTCATTGGCCACCTTGCTCAAATATAGCTTGCCTTTTGATGTGGTTTTAAAAGGAGCAGTACTTGGTTATGTCTATGCTCTGGAGCAGGGCGAATGCGAACAGCAGGAACTGTTGATGCATTTGCAGATCCAGTTAAGACATATGGCATTAGAACCGCAGCTCTATGAGATGTTGTATGACGAAATGTCACAATTCATCAATCAGATCATTGCTGGAAAACTGTCCTTGCAGAAATTCATGCAACTGAATTTACAACAGGCATTCAGCTGAATAAAACGTTAAATCTAAAAGACCCAAAATTTTTCTGGGTCTTTTTTTATGGAAATAAGCAATGTTTTAAACAGCGGTCGCTTCTTGCTGATAAATACAGGATTGCGCAATCTGTTTTTTCTCGGCTGCGGTCATTTCAATATTTTCCCATTTTTCCATTTGCTGCAAGAGCCAGCTAAAATCTTCCAATTTGGGTTGGGCACTTTCACCATGCATATTACGGATAATTGTCTGAATCTTATGGAAGTCATAAACATGCTGATGATCAGAACATTCAAACTGGATAATCTTATAATCGACCAGCATCTCCCAGACTTCAGACAGGTCAGTTCTCTGTTGCAAATCGGCCTGGGCTTTCTGAATCGCAGTCACTAAAGCTTTTAAGGTCAGTGGATGTTGTTCTGCCCACTCCTGACAGACTGCTAATACTTTGTCTGCCACTGCAGGAATAATATTTGGGCTGGAAGCCACAATAAAACTATGACCTTCAATCTGTGCCTGAATATTCCACGGCTCGCCTACACAAAAGCCATCAAAGACATGTTGGGCAATACCTTTCACCATCGAGGGCGGTGGCGAGGTTAGCATATGAAAGTTTTTAGCCAAATCTGGATCGGTCAATGCCAGCCATTCACGTAAACAGAAATGATGGATTGAATATTTATATACATGCGCCAGATTCACGCGTTTATTTTCTTTCAGGGCTTGCACGACTTTTTGCGAACTGGTTTTTTCATCGACATCCGGATGTAAATCCAGCGCATAGCAAAGATCCTGGCGCAGACTGATAAAGGCCTGATTAATGCTGAGTACCAAAGGCGTTTGCAGATTGGCTTTCAGTTGATCCTGACCAAGTGCTGCGGCTGGCAACATTGCAGACAGGCAGTGCGCGACATCAAGGAAGCCATAAGCCAGACGGTCACGTAGACTGGCCCATGAGGCTTCCCGGATCAAGTTCACCTTTAAACCTTGTTCCTGAAAATAACCCTGTTTTTCCGCCCATAAGATCGCGACACAATCGAGCAAAGGAATAAAGCCGATATTAATTTCATGCTGTTCCAGTTCAGACATTTTCTTCTCCTTATTCGCCCGATAACAGTTTTTGTGCATCCAGCAGACGTCTTGCCATTTCGCCCAAAGTTATGCGGTGACTCATGGCATTTTTGCGCAGCAGAGCAAAAGCCTGTTCTTCGCTCATGGAATGCAGTTGAATCAGCAAGGATTTAGCTTTGTCGATGTCACGGCGGTCTGCCAGCTTATCTTGGGTTTCCTTGAGATCATTCAGCAGTTTTTTATGCTTATGGAATTGCTCAATGGAAATCTCCATGATGCTATTCAGCTTGCTCGGATCAATACCATCAACAATATACGCCGTTACACCGGCATCAATCGCGCTTTTGATGGTGTCCTTGTTGGAGTTCTGGGTAAAAAGAACCGTAGGTAATTCATACTGGCTCACGCAACTTTCGATAATGTCTCGATGCGGGTGATCCATATTCAAGAGAATGACATCTGCCTGCAGATTCTTGACATGCGCCATACTCAGATCGTGGACGATCAGGCAGGCAACGACGATAAAATCATGCGCAGTTAATGAATCCTGAATAAATTCAGCACGCTCGGCATTGTCATCAATGAGTGCAATTTTAAGTTTTGGCATATTACAGCTTTATTTTTGATCCAATGATCGGTACATCTTGAACGCATTTATATGCAATTTTTGCGCCATTTTTATGCAATTTTTGCGCCATTTTTATGCAATGTTAAGCAGGGTTTTCTGTATTTTTATGATTCCTTTTTGTGCAAAAGCTTTGAAACAGTGCAATTCCATCAATGTCGTAGGGGATTGCAATGCTTATAAATAAGTTGGACTAGCGCTTTATCCTTAAAAAATAAGTAAAAAAGCCTTTTTTATAAAATTGGCACAGATCCTGCTAAGTATTTAACAAGATAAGAGTATTGAGTCAAAGGCGACTTATACCTGAAAATTTAGACGGCCAATGACGTCCGTTCTGTTCGATTCTGACCTGCCAAAGCCACAGGCCAGGATATTTATAACGTTCAGTTCTGGAGGAAGATGGTCATGTCTTCAAATTTACAAGCTCAAAAAGCAACAAAAATAAGTCTATTCAGTTTTTCCAGCGCAGCGATGCGTGCCTTCCACATGAGCTGGCTGGCATTCTTTGTCTGTTTCTTCGCCTGGTTTGCCTGTGCGCCGCTGATGCCGGTCATTGCAGGTGAATTCAATCTGACCAAAGCACAAATCGCCAATATCAACATTGCTGCGGTTGCTATCACTATTCTGGTTCGTCTGATTGTGGGGCCTTTATGTGACAAATACGGTCCACGTAAAACCTATTCTGCATTACTGATCATCGGCAGTATTCCTGTCTTTGGTGTTGCAGCTTCTAATAGCTACGAATCCTTCCTGTTCTTCCGCTTATTGATTGGCGCCATTGGTGCCAGCTTCGTGATTACCCAATATCACACCAGCATCATGTTTGCGCCAAATGTCGTAGGTACGGCAAATGCGGCAACTGCAGGCTGGGGCAATGCAGGTGGTGGCGCCACGCAGGTATTGATGCCATTAATGCTGGCTGCCCTGGTGATGTTCGGTGTTGAACAGGCAATGGGCTGGAGAATTGCACTGATTGTGCCAGGTGTGATGATGGTGATAGTAGGCTTCCTGTACTGGAAACTGACTCAAGACTGTCCGCAAGGCAACTTTAGTGAATTACGTGCCCAAGGCGTCAGTGTCGGCAGCGATAAAAAAGGCGGCATGGCGATTCTGATGCATGCAGCGAAAAACTACCGCGTCTGGATCCTGTTTGGTGCCTATGCTGCCTGTTTCGGTATCGAAATCTTCATTCATAACATCGTGGCAATGTACTACGTAGAAAACTTCGAGTTTGGCCTGAAAGAAGCGGGTATGGCTGCGGGGATCTTTGGTTTGCTGGCGTTATTTGCACGCGCCCTGGGCGGCATCGTATCTGACAGAGTCGCACTAAGCAAAGGTCTGGATGGCCGTACCAAAGTATTGTTTCTGATGATCCTGCTGGAAGGTGTGTTCCTGGTGGTGTTCTCACAAATGAACAGTGCAATGCTGGCAATCCTGACCATGACGGTATTTGCCCTGTTTACCCACATGGCCTGCGGTGCGACCTATGCGCTGGTGCCATTTATTGATCGTGATGCACTGGGTGGCGTGGCGGGCATTATCGGTGCAGGCGGTAACGTAGGCGCAGTTGCAGCGGGCTTCTTATTAAAAGGCATGCTGGATATCCAGACCACATTAATGGTGCTGGGTGGGCTGGTAGTGATTGCTGCGAGCTGTGTATTGATGATCCGTTTCTCGGTTGAGCATAAGGAAAAAGAACAGCGTCTGTTTGAACAGGCGATCCAGGATCGCAACCTTGTTGAAGCGCAAAATTAAGACCAGATATTTTAAAATTAGTAGGAAGTAAACATATGAAAATTATCATGATTGGTCATGGCATGGTGGGCCACAAATTTATCGAATCTGTACTTGAACAGGCGGGCGATGAGGTTGAAATCACTATTCTGGCTGAAGAACCACGTTTGGCATATGACCGTGTTCATTTAACTGAATATTTCAGTGGAAAATCAGCAAAAGACTTGACCCTTTGCCGTAGCGACTTTGCGGATGCATATGGGATCGACCTGCGCTTGGGCACTAAAGCAGTTTCTATCAATCAGCACACTCGTACTGTGACTACCCAGCATGGTGAAGAGTTAACTTATGACAAGCTGATTCTGGCAACAGGTTCCTATGCTTTTGTTCCGCCAATCCCGGGGAATGACCGTGAAAATTGTTTTGTTTACCGTACGATTGAAGACCTGGATGCCATTCGTGCAGCGAGTTTAAATGCAAAAACTGGTGTGGTAATCGGTGGTGGTCTGTTGGGTCTGGAAGCAGCTAAAGCCCTGCGTGATCTAAATCTGGAAACACATGTGGTTGAATTTGCGCCACGTCTGATGGCAGTCCAGATTGATGATCTTGGCGGAAAAGTTTTACGCTCAAAAATTGAAAATCTGGGTGTTAAAGTTCATACCCAAAAAGCAACCTCATCTATTGAAGACGGTGCCAATGCCAAACATGTGATGAAGTTTGGTGATGGTGCGGAACTGGAAACCGATATTATCCTGTTCTCTGCAGGGATTCGTCCACGTGATGAATTGGCACGTCAAAGCGGGCTGGCCATTGGTGAACGTGGCGGAATCATGATCAATGATTATTGTCAGACTTCTCATCCAGATATTTACGCGATTGGTGAATGTGCACTCTGGAATAACAAGATTTTTGGTCTGGTGGCTCCAGGCTATGACATGGCACGTATCGCTGCAAAGCATGTACTGCAAGAAGAATGTGCAGCATTTGCTGGTGCAGACATGAGCACCAAGCTGAAACTGATGGGTGTAGATGTTGCTTCGGTAGGCGATGCACATGCCATGACACCAGGTTCACTGAGCTACTTCTACGCCGATGAAGCGGCTCAAGTCTATAAGAAAATCGTGGTCAATGCCGAAAAGACCAAACTGTTGGGTGCAGTACTGGTCGGTTGTGCCAAAGAATATAACGACCTGCTGCAAATGATGCTGAATGGACTGGCTGTACCTGAGAATCCTGAAAGCCTGATTATGCCGGGCTTTGATCAGGCGACTGCTAAAGCAGGTGGTAGTGGTGTGGATCTACTTCCAGATAGTGCAACCATCTGTTCATGTAATAACGTGTCTAAAGCAGATATATGCTCTGCAATTGCTGATGGCTCAACTTCACTCGGCGCTCTGAAAAAATGCACCAAAGCAGCAACCGCCTGTGGTGGCTGTGCGCCACTCGTCACTCAAGTATTGAAGTCTGAGTTGCAACGCCAAGGCGTAACGGTGAATAACCATTTGTGTGAACATTTTGCTTACTCACGTCAAGAGCTGTATCACCTGGTTCGTATTAATGAAATCAAGACGTTCGATGACCTGGTTCATCAACATGGACATGGGCTGGGCTGTGACATCTGTAAACCGACGGTAGCGAACATTCTCGCATCTTGCTGGAATGATTTCGTCTTAAAACCAAGCCATGCTGGCTTGCAAGACAGTAATGACTACTACCTAGGCAATATCCAGAAAGATGGTTCTTACTCAGTCGTGCCACGTATGGCGGGTGGTGAAGTTACACCGGATGGCCTGATTGCGATTGGTCAGATTGCTAAAGAATATGGCCTATATACCAAACTGACAGGCGGTCAACGTGTCGATATGTTTGGTGCACAAGTGCATCAATTGCCGGAAATCTGGGAAAAACTGATCAATGCCGGTTTTGAATCAGGTCATGCTTACGGTAAATCCTTACGTACCGTGAAATCTTGTGTCGGTAGCACCTGGTGCCGTTATGGCGTAGATGATTCGGTTGGCTTGGCGATCTTCCTGGAAAACCGTTACAAAGGCCTGCGTTCTCCACATAAACTGAAAATGGCCGTGTCTGGCTGTACCCGTGAATGTGCCGAAGCACAAAGCAAAGACGTGGGGGTGATTGCCACTGAAAAAGGCTGGAACCTGTATGTTTGCGGTAACGGCGGTATGAAACCACGCCACGCGGAACTGCTGGCATCTGATCTGGATACTCAAACCCTGATCCGCTATATCGACCGTTTCTTCATGTTCTATATCCAGACTGCAGATCGTTTGCAACGTACTTCGGTATGGCGTGACAACCTCGAAGGTGGCCTGGATTATCTGAAAGATGTCATCGTGAATGACTCGCTTGGTCTGGCCGCTGAACTGGAACAGCGTATGCAGCATGTGGTGGGTACTTATCAAGACGAATGGCGTACTGCGATTGAAGATCCTGAAGTACGTAAACGCTTTAAAACCTTTATTAATGCCAAAGCTGAATTGCAGAATGATCCTCATGTTCAATTTACTGAAGTACGCGGCCAGATCCGTCCGAAAACTGAAGCTGAACGTGATATCACACGTATTCCAGTAGTTGAAGCCTGATTCAAAGCATAAGGAAGAAAGAAGATGACCATTTTAAAAGATATGAATGAACTGAATTGGGTGGAAGTGTGTGCACTGGATGACATTACCCCGAATACCGGTGTAGGTGCATTAATTGAAAATCAGCAAATTGCTTTGTTCCGTGTAGGTCATGAAAAGCGTGTGTATGCCTTAAGTAACCAGGATCCATTTAGTAAAGCATTTGTAATGTCACGCGGGATTCTGGGTGATCTGCAAGGTGAACGCGTCGTCGCTTCACCGATTTACAAGCAGCATTTCAGTCTGGCAACCGGACGCTGTCTGGAAGATAAAGACCAAAAGCTGCTGGTATTTCCAAGCAAGATTGAAAATGGCAAAGTATTCATTAGCCCAGTGCCACAAAAAACTTATATCACCAACAACGGCATTTCACCGGAAAAAATGAAATTGGTATTGGTGGGGAATGGTTTAGCCGGCATGCGCTGTCTGGAAGACCTGCTGGATATGGCACCAGACCGTTATGAAATTACTGTGATTGGTGAAGAGCCGTGGGGTAACTACAACCGCATCATGCTGTCGCCAGTGCTTTCTGGCGAGAAAACCATTGATGACATCATGCTACATCCGCATGCATGGTATGCCGACAAAGGTATCCGTCTGGTTGCAGGTGATCCAGCGGTTCGTATCGATCGTCCGCGTAAGCAGGTTTATACCGAAAAAGGCGAAGTGATCAGTTATGACCGTTTAATTCTGGCGACGGGTTCCAAACCATTCGTTCCGCCAATTCCAGGTAGCGACTTAAAAGGTGTACTCAGCTTCCGCGACATTTATGACGTGAACAACATGCTGGACTACTGCAAAACCAAGAAAAATGCGGTGGTGATTGGTGGTGGTCTACTGGGTCTGGAAGCAGCTTACGGTCTGAAACAGCAAGGCATGAATGTCACAGTATTGCATCTGATGGATCGTATCATGGATCGTCAGCTGGACAGCAAAGCCAGTCAGATGCTGAAAACAGCGATTGAGCAGAAAGGTATCACCATCCTGACTGAAGCCAATACCGAATGCTTAATTGGTGAAGAAGGTCATGTGACCCAAGTGAAACTAAAAGATGGGACTGTACTGGAAGCTGATTTGGTGGTCTTTGCAGTTGGTATTCGTCCAAATATCGCATTGGCGCAAAGTGCTGGTCTGCGTTGTAATCGCGGTGTGCTGGTAAATGACACCATGCAGACTTTTGACCCAAGTATTTATGCGGTGGGTGAATGTATCGAGCACCGTGGTCAAACCTTTGGTCTGGTTGAACCACTTTGGGGCCAGGCGTTCATTTGTGCATCACATCTGGCCGAGCATGGCAGCTTGACCTTTAAAGCGCCGACGGTTCCGACTCAGCTGAAAGTGAGTGGTTGTGATGTGTTCTCTGCAGGTGACTTCGAACCAAAAGATGATTTTGAAGATATCGTACTGAATGATGAAAAGCGTCAGATCTATAAACGCATTATTATTCAAAAGGATAAAGTCATTGGTGCGGTGCTGTTTGGTGATACGGAAGACGGTACCTGGTATGCCGAACTGATTGCAGATCAAACCCCAATTGCAACGATTCGTAACAAGCTGCTTTTTGGTCGGGATTTTGCATTAAAGAAAGCAGGGTAAAAAATCAATTTGTCATGGTGAAACCAAGATCCGCGGAAACGTCATCCGCAACTGTTTGAGCCAAGACAAAATATGAAAATGAATGTTTCTGCGACCTTTTTGATACATGCCGGATGAGGGCGAGTTTTGCGGATGACAATGGTTTTGCCTACTTTTCCCGAAAGAAAAGTAGGTCGAACCGAAGGTTGATCCAAATAAATGAGTTGCATTGAAAAGACACCGTTGTAATGAACCTTTTTTGAAAAGAATTAAATTGTGTTTCAACTCCTAAGGAGCATCCATGAACAGTATTCCCGTTGTGGAAATTGAAAGCTCCACAGAATTAAAAACTAAAACCACACAGACCACATGCCCATATTGCGGCGTGGGTTGTGGTGTGACTGCACATGTAACGCCGACGACCTCAGGTCCGAAAGTGACTGTTGAAGGTGATGTCAAACATCCTTCGAATTACGGAAAATTGTGCATCAAAGGCAGTAATCTGGCTGATACCTTAGGATTGGAAACCCGTTTATTGCATCCAATGTTAGGTCGTAAAGACCAGCGTGAAGTTACTGATTGGGATACTGCAACTTCAACGATTGCCCATAAATTCCAGCAATATATTGAGCAGTATGGCCGTGACAGCATTGCCTTTTATGTCTCGGGTCAGCTGCTGACTGAAGACTATTATGTGGTGAATAAGTTCGTCAAAGGCTATCTCGGCACGGCAAATATTGATACTAATTCACGTCTATGTATGTCTTCCGCTGTAGCTGCACATAAGCGTGCCTTTGGTGAAGATCTGGTTCCAGCCAGTTATGAAGATTTTGAACATACTGACATGGTCGTGCTGGTGGGTTCCAATACTGCTTGGTGTCATCCGGTGCTCTACCAGCGCATCATGAAAACCAAGGAACAGCGTGACCTGTTCGTGGTCGTGGTTGATCCACGTTTTACCAGTACCTGTGAAGCAGCAGATTTGCATCTACCTATTCTGCCAGGGCAAGACGTTGCACTATTTAATGGCCTATTACAGTACTTATATCAGCATGGTGATGTAGATCAGGAATTTGTTGCTGCACATACCCAAGGGCTGAAACAGGCCTTGGCCAGCAGTACTGCGGAAGCTTCGATTGAAAATGTTGCGGCACGCACCGGTATTTCAGCTGCTAAGCTGAGTCAATTCTTTGAAAAATTTGCCCAGATTGACAAAGTCATGACGTTGTTCTCCATGGGTGTAAACCAATCCTCCCGTGGCGTAGATAAAGCCAATAGTATTATTAACTGCCATTTGCTCACGGGTAAAATTGGTAAGCTCGGTGCAGCCCCATTCTCTATGACCGGCCAGCCAAATGCGATGGGCGGACGTGAAGTCGGTGGCTTGGCCAATATGCTGGCAGCCCATATGGATTTAGAAAATCTGGAGCATCAACAGCTGGTGCAAAACTTCTGGCAAAGTCCATATATTGCCAAGCAAGCGGGTTTTAAGGCAGTTGATCTATTCCAGGCAGTCGAAAGCGGCAAGATCAAAGCCATCTGGATCATGGCAACCAATCCGGTCGTCAGCTTGCCCGATGCCGATCAAGTGAAGCGTGCTCTGGATAAATGTGAATTCGTAGTGGTCTCTGATATCTGTCAGGATACGGATACTACTCAATATGCTGATGTATTACTTCCAGCTTTAGGCTGGGGCGAAAAAGATGGAACCGTCACCAATTCGGAACGCCGTATTTCAAGGCAACATGCCTTTTTAGATGCGCCGGGTGAAGCCAAATCCGACTGGTGGGCGATTGCACAGGTGGCGAAGCAAATGGGCTTCAGAGGGTTTGATTTTCACAATAGCCATGAAATTTTTAAAGAACATGCCGGACTCTCTGCCTATCAGAATGTAGAAATTTCCCAACGTCTAGAAACCCCATATTTCCGTTATTTTAATCTGCAAGGCTTGAGTAATTTAACCATAGAAGAATACGACAAACTGGAACCAGTGCAATGGCCGGTTTGGGGTAAACAGCAACCTGCTCAATCTGTAGGAAGATTATTTGCCCAAGGCCAGTTCAGTCATGCGGATGGTAAAGCCAAGTTTATTGCTACAACTGCGATTGATCCGGTCAATCAGGTTTCCAGTGAATATCCTTTAATTCTGAATACCGGCCGGATTCGTGACCAATGGCATACTATGAGCCGTACTGGATTATCTGCCAATCTCAGTACACATCGTGCCGAACCGTATTGTGAAATTCACCCGAATGATGCACTGAAATACGGGATTCAGGATGGTGAACTGGTCGAAGTTCGTTCTGAATGGGGACAATGTATTTTACGTGCTCAGGTCAGTGACAATATCCGTCGTGGTCAGGTCTTTGCACCAATCCACTGGAATGATCAGGTGGCATCCGATGCACGTATCGGCAAGCTGGTGAATCCGGTGGTCGATGCCATTTCTGGCGAGCCTGAGTTTAAGCATACGCCAGTGTTGATTCAGCCATTCCATACTCAGTGGCAGGGTGTGCTGTATGTACGTGAAGGTTATGAAAGTTATGTGCAACCCTTTATTGATAAAACCATCTGGTGGACCAAGGTCAAAGCGGTCCGAGCAACGCGTTATGAAATTGCGGATCGTCAGAAATTTAGCACCACGACCGAGCAGCTGAAAAGCCTATTGCCATTTACTGAAGAAGATTTTGAATGGCTGAATCTGGATGACCAGACTGCACATATCAGTCATAGCGTGGTATTACAGGATGGCAAGCTGATTGCCAGCCTGTATATCGCACCAAAAGAGCTGTTGCCAGATCGCGACTGGTTATCGGGGCTATTTCAGCGTGAACGACTCAGTGCCATGCACCGTAAAGCGTTGCTGGCCGGTCAGGCGATCTCAATGAGCAAGAGTGAAGGTGCGCTAGTGTGCAGCTGTTTTAAAGTCGGTAAAAATCGCATCATCCAAACCATAAAAGAAAAAAATATCACCAATGAAAAACAGGTGACCGCATGTCTAAAAGCCGGCGGCAACTGCGGTTCCTGCTTACCTGAAATTCGTGGCCTGATTAAAGCTTGCCAAACGGAGTCCGTATAATGAAAAGAATCCATAAGAATATGAATTATCCACCCACCGATTTAGTCATCCTGGCCGGTGGTCAGGCGCGTCGGATGAATGGCATTAACAAGCTGCTGCAAAAGTTTGATGATGAAATTCAACTGATCAAGATTCACCAACAGCTTAGATCGCGTGTTGGTCAAGTCTGGATCAACAGCCACCGTGATCACTCCATTTATGAACGCCTTATTCCATCAATCCGTTATTTTCAGGATGATGAACCGGGCTTTCACGGACCCTTGATGGGCATGAAAAGTGCCTGGTCTCATGTGCAGTCTGACTACGTGCTGTTTGTACCATGCGATGTGACTTACATTCCCAAAAAGGTTATTTCTGGATTACATCGGGCCATGCAGCGAGATCCTCTTTGTGAAGTGGCTGTAGTGGAAATAAATGATATAGCGTTGTATCCATTCTGCTTACTTAAACGAAGCAGTTTGCCGACACTGGTTCAGCATCTCGAACAAAATCAGCGCAGCTTAAGACATTGTTTTGCGAAAATGCACATGCAAATGGCGCGATTTAAAAATCATGCACTGTTTTTTCACAGCATTAACTCCTTTGATGAATTGCAGCAACATCAGCAACTGCATTTTCTCTAAGTGCTGATTGAGTAGTGCTTAAAAGTAGGGCAATACACCTGTTTCAAACCCTTATTATTCTTAAATTCCAATAAATCGCACTCAAATATTAAAAAGCCGCAATTTCTGCGCAAAGTTGGAACACTTATTGCAATTTAACCCTAGAGCAATAGCAATTTAATAGGGCATCGGTCAGCAAAAATTTGGCTAGAAACAAAGTTGATGATCGACCCTGATGGAATAAGCAATGAACCACATCAATCCTTTACAGCAGGCTGAACCAGTCCCGGTATTTCAGGATCAGTTTGGACGCAATAAGCGTAAGCTCCGTATCTCTGTGACGGATCGCTGTAATTTTAAATGTGTTTATTGCATGCCAGAACATCCAGAATGGATGAAAAAACACGATTTACTCAGCTTTGAAGAACTCTATTATTTTTGTGAATTCATGGTTCGCCGTGGTATTGAACAGATCCGGATTACCGGTGGTGAACCTCTGATGCGCCAAGGTGTAGTGCATTTTATTGCCGAACTACAGCAACTGAAAAAAATCGGCCTGAAACGTATTTCAATGACTACGAATGGTCATTATCTCAAACAATATGCAGCAGAATTAAAGCAGGCCGGGCTAGATGACCTGAATATCAGTCTGGACAGCCTGGATGCAGAGCAGTTTGAACAGTTAACTGCAAAAAAACTGCAACCCGTATTAGAAGGCATTCAAGCAGCCCAGCAGGCTGGCTTTCAAATCAAAATTAATACAGTACTCATCAAAGGCATCAATGATGACCAGATTCTGTCTTTGGCACACTGGGCCAAACGCGAACAAGTTGAATTGCGTTTTATCGAGTTTATGCCACTCGATGGCGACCAGAACTGGTCACGTGATCATGTGGTTAGCGAGCAGGACATTCTGGATCAACTGGCACAAGTATTTGAAGTAAAGATCAGACAAGGTCAGGGGGCTAATCCAGCACGAAGCTATTACATTGACGGTATGTCGATCGGCATTATTTCAACGATTACCAATTCATTCTGTGGTAACTGTGACCGTTTACGACTGAATGCTCAAGGTGAATTATTTAACTGCTTATTCTCAACTCAAGGTCTAAAACTCAAAAACAGTATTCAACAGTTAAGACAGCACCTAGCATCAGCTGAACAAACCCTGCAACAACAGCTGCAACCCTATATCTGGAATAAAGCTGCTGGCTTTCAGGCCATTCAGGCTCAGCAAAGACTGTTCAATCCCTCCCATAAAACCCATTCAAATTTCCGAAAAATCAGCATGCATATGATAGGAGGCTAAGATGACTACAAAACTTCAATCATCGATTACCGTCAAAATCGAATCTTTCGGTGCGATCGAACGTCAGTTACCTCAAGATTTAACTGTGCAATGTCAGATAGACAGTCTGGTCGCCGATGTACTCAATAAAGTCATTCAGTCCTTTCCAGAAGCTTTCAACCTGTTAGAGCGTTGTGCCTGTGCCATCGGTGAAGACATTATTTCTCGTCAGACTCGATTAAATCAGGACAGTACTCTAGTGTTGCTGTCACCGGTCGCAGGAGGTTGAGATGGAACTGAAACAATTTGCCCGTATTCAAGACACACCGCTGCAACAGGACGTATTTGATGGGATTCAATATTTTCCTGAATGTGGGGGAATCGGTATTTTTATTGGAACAGTACGAAATCATCATGAAGGTAAAGCGGTTAAAGCACTGAAATATACCGCTTATGCACCTGTTGCTGAAAAGATGATTCGCCAGATCGAGCAGGAAATTCAGGCTGAATATGACGTGTCCTATGTCCGAGTTGTACATCGTATCGGTTCACTGGATATTGGTGATATCGCCATTATTGCCATGGCCTATGCATCACATCGTCGGGAAGCTTTTCAAGCCTGCGAAGAAGCCGTGGAACGGGTCAAGCATGAAGTACCGGTCTGGAAAGAAGAATTCTATATGGATGGCAGTAGCCAATATGTCGAAGGTTGCTGCATTCGTCGTGACCAGGGTTCAGATCATCACACTCATAGAAAGCATGTGCATACGCATAACTGTACTGATGCACATAAATCGGAAAAATTGCCTTTTAACCTGATCCAGCCAGATGTTCCTGTTTATCAATGGCCGCTATAAATTCAAGTTTGAGTAAAAAATGAAAAGATTCAAGAAGGATAAGCCATGAAAGATGTCGGAATGAAACCGGAGAGTTACCGCACTGCTATTGCCACCGGGATTCTGCATGCGCCGCCACACTGCATTGAATTACTGCGTAATGGTAATACCGACAAAGGTGATGCGCTAAAAACCGCCCGGATCGCAGGGATTTTAGGCGCAAAACGTACTGATGAACTCATTCCTCTATGTCATCCACTGCCAATTTATCGGACCGATGTGGAATATGAGCTTGAAGAAGCCCATGTAGTGATTACTGCGGTAGTGGAAACGATTGGTCCAACGGGTGTGGAAATGGAAGCACTGACAGCAGTCAGTCTGGCAGGTTTGACCCTTTACGATATGCTGAAACCACATTGTGAGCCGGAAGAATTATGTCTGGATCAGGTTAAACTGGGGCAAAAAAAGGGTGGAAAATCACATTTCACTCGTGTTTTGAAAGAACATTTACCAGCCTCTGTCATTGTACTTTCTGATACCGTGGTATCTGGCAAGAAAGCCGACACAGCCGGGCAGAATGTGATGGAAATTCTGGAAGAAGCTAATTTTGGCTATATCCAGTATCAGGTGATTCCGGACAGTCCTGAACAGCTAAAAGCTTTAATTGAACAGCAAAAAAATGATTATCCATTAATTCTGACAGTGGGTGGTACGGGACTTGGCCCTAAAGATCTGACGGTGGAAACTATTCAACCCTTACTAACCCGTGAAATTCCGGGACTGATGGAAGCTGCACGCAGTTTTGGTCAACGTCGTACACCTTACGCAGCACTGAGCCGTGGTGTCGCAGGTTATATTGAAAACAGCCTGATCCTTACCTTACCGGGTAGCCGTCAAGGGGCCCAAGAATCTTTAGTGGCGATTTTACCTGCACTCGTACATCTGTTTGATGTACAGAAAAATATTCCTCATGCAGGAGGCTATGAATGAACTCTGCTGTAACGACAGAATATTCCGCCTGTGGCAGTGAACCCGGCCTAATTTCTGTCGATCAGGCTCTGCAGATGATTCTAGATCATACTGATCATTTAGCCATTGAAACACTGCCCTTAAGTCAGGCACTGAACCGTTTCGTAGCCGAAGATATTTATTCAAAAACTCAGCTGCCGATATTTTCGCAAAGTGCTGTAGACGGTTATGCCATCTGTATGGATATCGACATGCCAGCAGAAAGCAGTTTTGAACTGATCGGTGAAATTCGTGCTGGACAGGGAGCTGATCTGATACTTGAGCCAGGTCAGGCAGTACGCATCTTTACTGGTGCGAAAATTCCGTTGCAGACCACGACGGTGGCAAGACAGGAAATTGTACAGCTCAGGGACTCGATCATTATCTTGACTGAAGCCTTGCGACTGGATGCTGATATCCGTCAAGTGGGTGAAGAAATTTGCATGGGCCAATGCCTGGCTGTTCAGGGGCAGCAGCTCAGTATTGGAACAATTGCAGCCTTAAGCATGGCAGGGATCCGGGAAGTTTCAGTTTATCGCTATCCTAAAATTGCAGTGGTGATTACTGGGGATGAAGTGGCTGACACTGTGGAAGACCTGAATTCCGGCAAAATTTTTGATGCCAATGCTCCTTTAATTCAAGCCTGGTTCCAGTCCAGAAACCAGCAGGTTGAGATCATGCATGTTGCCGATACCGAACAGGCGGTCAGCGCGCTATTTCAAAGGCTGAGAACCCAGTATGATCTGATTCTGACCACCGGTGGTGTATCGGTAGGAGATTATGATTTTGTCCGTCCGGTCGCACTGAAAATTGGTTTTGAACAGTTATTCTGGAAAGTCAAACAGAAACCTGGCAAGCCAATGTTCTTCGCCAAATCTGAGCGACCCGATCAAAGTCCATGTTATTTACTCGGTCTGCCGGGTAATCCGGCTGCAGTCTATATAGGCATGCAGGTCTATGTATCAACCTTAATCAGTACGTTGCAAGGTCAAAAGCAATTACCACAATGGTTTAGTGCAGTAATGAGTCATGACTTGAAAGCCGATAGCCGGGAACGTTTTTTGCGTATGGCAGTAAGTTTTGAATCGGGAATGCTAAAGCTTTCCAGCTTGCCGAAGCAACAGTCGCATATGCTGAGTAATCTGATGCAGGCCAATTGTATTGTCCGTATTCCGGCAGCGCAAAGCATCCAGACCGGTCAGATCCTGCAAGGTCTGTTTATTTAAGGAATATGTCACCGATGAAAAAGGGATTGATCTTATTCAGTGCAGTTTTCCTGTCCTGTTCAGTCCAGGCTGGCAGTACCGTCCGAGTTTATGCGGCCGCCAGTCTGAGCAATGCGGTGACGGATATTGCCAGACGTTATGAAAAACAGTATTCCTCAATCAAAGTAGTGCTGGTCTTTGCAGCATCTTCATCGCTTGCCCGGCAAATTGAAACTGGCGCACCGGCTGATATTTTTTTCTCTGCCGATCAGGACTGGATGAATTATCTGGTAAAAAAACAAAAAATAGCTAGATCTCAAGTAAAGCCCTTATTAAGCAATGAACTGGTATTAATCAGTCCTTTACAGCGTCAGCAAAGCTTTCAGGCCAGTTCTCAATTTAATTTTGCCCAGCCCTTTCAGGGGTATGTATGTACCGGACAAATGGAATCTGTGCCTGTCGGTAAATATGCCAAACAGAGTCTAACCAATCTGAAATGGTTAAAGGGTCTGCAAGGCCGCATTATCGGAACAGATAGTGTTCGTTCGGCCTTGGCTTTTGTGGAACGTGGTGAATGTCAGGCCGGGATTGTGTATAAGACCGATGCGTTACAGAGTAAAAAAGTGAAAATTGCTGGGGTCTTTCCAGCTCATACGCATAGCCCGATTGTCTATCCAATTGCCTTGACTCAGCAGGGCAGTAAAAATGCCGATGCAGTCAAATTCATACGTTTTATGAGTCGGCATACCGAGGCGAAAAAGATTTATCAGCACTATGGTTTTAAACTCTAGGATGGTTCCAGTATGCTGACACCAGAGGAACTCAGTGCATTGTATCTGTCAGCAAAAGTTGCAGGTTTTGCCACAGCGATCAGTTTGCCGTTTGCCATTTTATTGGCGTGGATTCTAGCACGTCATGAGTTTCGCTTGAAATATGTGGTGGAAACACTGTTACACCTACCGATGGTTTTGCCACCTGTGGTATTGGGCTATTTATTATTGATTGTCTTTGGTGGCAATGGCTGGATTGGACAATGGTTGCAGCAGTGGGGCATTCAGCTGGCTTTTAACTGGAAAGGTGCAGTGCTGGCCGCCATGATTGTGGCTTTCCCCTTAATGGTGCAACCGATCCGGTTGTCCTTTCAGATGATTAATCCGCAACTGGAACAGGTAGCAAATTCTTTGGGTGTTCAGCCCTATAAAGTCTTTTGCAGTATCAGCCTACCGCTGGCGTTGCCCGGTATTCTGATTGGCAGTATTCTCTGTTTTAGCCGCAGTCTGGGCGAGTTTGGTGCCACCATCACCTTTGTTGGCAATATTCCTGACGAAACCCGTACTATTCCGATTGCGATCTATTCCCTATTACAGCAACCTGATGGCGAACAGATGGCTTTACGACTGGTGCTTTTATCTCTAGGTCTGGCTTTTGCAGCATTATTGGCGAATTACTGGATTATGCAAAAATATCAGCAGAAAATTCAGGAGCGCTAATGCTGCAATGTGAGTTTCATTATCAAAAGGATACTTTTAGTTTAGATGCAGCAGTCCAGATGCAGAATTCTGTCTTGGGAATTGTTGGACCTTCGGGAGCAGGCAAAACTACTTTTCTTAAATTACTCCTTGGACTCTATCAACCACAATCTGGCTATATTCATTTAAATAAACAGATCCTGACTGATGCAAACCAGAAAATTCATATTTCAATCCATCAACGCAAAATCGCCTTGGTATTTCAGCAGGCGATGCTGTTTCCACATATGAATGTTGAACAGAACCTGCTTTACGCCAAAAAATGGGGCAAATTGGAACAGGAAAAATTCCAATTAAAGGAGATTGCTGAATTATTGGAAATTGATCATCTATTGCAGCGTCGGGTTCAGCAATTATCGGGTGGGGAAGCACAGCGTATTTCGATCGGGCGGGCGCTGTTGTCCAGTCCTGAATTACTGCTCTTGGATGAGCCATTGACTGGCCTGGATACCAAACTGAAACAGCAGATCCTGCCATTTTTTACTCGCATCCGCGATGAAATACAGGTGCCGATGATTTATGTGACCCATCATCATGAAGAGCTGGAACAGCTGGATGCAGAAATTATTGAATTACAGGATCATCAGCTAAGCAATTCGCCGAGATAACTTTTTTTAAGAATACTTATAAAGAGAAAATAAAATAAATTTCAAGTAATTTGGCTTGGCGTATAATCTTCAGCCATTACCGGATACTACATGGATGAATATGACGGATATTGCACAGACCGAAGTAACGCGGTCTGCCTCAAAAATGGTTTTACCCATTGTCTTTGCTGTTGCCCTTGCACATTTCTTAAATGACCTGATTCAAGCCTGTTTACCAGCCATCTATCCCTTATTGAAAACTAATTATAACCTGAGTTTTGGTCAGATCGGCTTAATCTCTCTCGTGTATCAATTGACGGCGTCTTTATTACAACCTTGGGTGGGCTTCTATACTGACAAATATCCAAAGCCTTATCTTTTACCGATCGGTATGGGCTTTACCCTGTTTGGGATTCTGCTGTTAGCTCTATCTCAGAGTTTTGTAATGCTATTGGTTTCCGCTGCAATTATCGGGATCGGTTCTTCGACTTTTCATCCGGAAGCATCGCGCGTAGCGCGTATAGCTTCTGGTGGCAAGCTCGGTACTGCACAATCAGCCTTTCAGGTTGGTGGCAATAGTGGCTCTGCAGTAGGACCGTTACTGGCTGCACTGATTATTATTCCGAATGGGCAGGCGTCTTCAGCATGGCTGATGCTGTTTGCTGCTTTTGGTATATTTGTATTATTTAAGGTTAGCCGCTGGACCATCACGAATAGCCAGACACAACTGAAAAAGATGGGTACTACAGCAGCGTCCAAACTGCATGGAGTCACTTTAATCCGTGCACTTGGTGTCATTGGTATCCTGATGATCGCCAAATTTACTTATACCGTGAGCATCAGTAATTATTTTACTTTTTACCTGATTGATAAATTTGGTATCTCAATTCGAGATGCGCAGCTCTATCTATTTGCCTTTTTGGGCGCCGTCGCTTTGGGTACTTTCTTTGGCGGGCCGATCGGCGACCGGATCGGCCGTAATGCAGTGATCTGGTTTTCATTTTTAGGTATGGCACCATTTGCCTTACTCATGCCGTATGCCAATTTATTCTGGACTTGTATCTTTTCAATTTTCGCTGGCCTGATTTTATCATCAGCATTTTCAGCGATGGTGGTGTATGCTCAGGAAGCAGTACCAGGCCGTGTGGGTACGATTGCCGGTTTGATGTTTGGCGTAATGTTTGGCATCAGTGGGATCGCAGCAGCAGGATTAGGTTATGTGGCAGATCATACCAGCATTGCCTGGGTATTCCAGTTATGTTCATACCTGCCATTATTGGGCATACTGAGTTTCTTCCTGCCTAAAACTCAAAAATAAAAACAGGATCAAGACCTACGTTCAAAACAGAATATTGCCTATCTTAAAACCTCAAAGATGAAGCATTTTTGAGGTTTTCTTTATATTTCATCTGAACTTTATAAAGGGAAGATTAGGTAAAAATATGTGATTGATATTACATTGCTTTATTTAGTAAATATTATGTTAGATTATAATGAATAAAATATATCCAATTTAAGAATTGGAATAATAATTGCTTAATCTAAAACAAAGAAAAATCAATTCAGTAACTACAAATTTGGAGGGGAAGCGATGAAAGTAAGAATAATATTTACTCTCGCATTATTAGGCGGCATGTGTATGTTTACGACCATCACTATGGCAGGTGAGGGTGGTTTGCATTTTGCAGAAAAAAATATTGCTAAGGCAGCAGAATATCTTGAGAAAAAGAAAATAACGGTAGCAGATAGCGAAGTCTTACATGCCAAAACAGTCGAAGCTAAAATTCAAAAATAAGTATTTAAGCTATCCAGAATAAAGCTCACGCCATCATGAGATAGGTGAGCTGTTCTGCAAGTTATCAAGTTATATAGATCCACTACTGAAATATAATTTGCATAGATTCATAAACAGCATTTCTGTAGAGATAAATTTTTACTCCTACAAAAGATGCCTAAATTGCTGCTACTCCAGTTTCGCTGGTTCTGATTCGCACGACCTGCTCTAAGGGCGTGACAAAAATTTTGCCATCACCAATTTTATCGGTACATGCCGCTTTAATAATACCTTCAATGACCTGATCCACCTTTTCATCCGGGACGGCAACTTCTACTTTTACTTTCGGAAGGAATTCAGCACTATACTCAGCACCATGATACATTTCAGAGTGACCTTTCTGGCGCCCGGCACCTTTTACCTCAGTGACTGTCAAACCATGAACACCCTGATGAGAAAGTTCAGCACGTACATCATCGAGTCTGAATGGTTTAATAATTGCTGTTATTAATTTCATCTCGATCTCCTTGGCTTATCTTAATTCTTTAAAAATAGAAGCCATTGAAGAGAGATACAATTTAAATATGTATTTACTGTTTCAAATTCACTTCATAGACACGAAATCCGCCTGAATGATTTTTCAGATTGCTTTTGTATGAATAAAAGGGAGGATTAAGTTAGAAATGAGTACTGTTACTTTTTTTAATCTTATTTCTTTGCTTTAATTCTGCTTATCCTGATTTAACCTTAACCAATCCTCATTTTTAATATAAAAATAATTAATTCAGAAGCTTAGTTTAAAAAATTATTTTCTAAGTGATTAGCAATGAAATAGTGACCAAACATTTATTAAATACAGCTTCACAATTCAAAAGAATTCCGCTAAAACTACAATCAAATGTTAATAAAATGTAATTTTTTGTATGAAAAATTTATTTTCAGCACTCATTGCTGTTGGGGCTCTAACGGGTTGTATCAATACCACTCATATGGGACACGGAGCTGACCGTAAACAACTCATGTTGTTATCTCAAGATCAGGTCGTTGAACAGGCGAAGCGTAAATTTACCCAAAAAACGGGACTTATCGAAAAAGAATATTTAAGTGAAGCTGAAATACGTTGCGCTAAAATTATGAACAGGATAATTCCTTATACGGATCATTACATTTCAGCAGATCGAACAATTAAATGGGGCGTTCATCTTTATCATTCAGACAAATCCAATGCAGGTGCCTTGGCTAATGGGATGATTTTCATGAGCTACAAGATGGTAAATCGTGCGATGCTGGATGATGAAGCGCTGGCGTACATTCTGGCGCATGAAATGGCACATGTTATTCGTGAGCACCAGCGTGAAACACAGAGCTGGAAATATATTGTAAGTCCACTTTTAGTGGGAACTGCCTGGGCAACAGCAGGAACTTCAGCACTGATTACGGGCATATTACATGATGGGTATGGTAGTACCTATCAGCGCCGCATGGAGAAAGAAGCAGATTTGTTGGGACTCGAACTCATGGCAAGAGCAGGATATAACCCTAAACAGGGAATTGCAGTATTCGCTCAGTTCTATCCGACTTTTCTGAAAGAATACCCGATACAAAGCAAATTACCTGCATTTATGCAACGGCATCCATCTTTAAAGCAGCGTTTAAAATATGCTGAAGAAAATCTGGATAGCCCGATGGCGCTTTATGATAAAAGCACTACGGAACAGTTGAGCTCTAAAAATCTGATTGAAATCAAACAAGATCCGAATACGAGGTTACTGATTAATGGTCAACTGGTACGTAATATTGATATTGAGTCGATCACCAAGGATGCAGAAGGTAAGCTCCATTATGTACTCAAATCGAATGTGCAAACCAGCGTCACCAGTCAAAGTCCAGTGAGTCAACCCAAAGACGCCTTGAGCACAGTGAAAAGGGTGCTATAACTTGATAAACATGGATTTACCAGACTTCAACAGCATATGATTTATAGTGTTTTAAACTGAAATCAATTGTTTGATGATGCGTTGAAATGAATGAGAGTAAATACCAAGAAATTAACCGCTAAATTGCTCACGGCCCATTGGACACGTGAGCAGGACATTATACTGATTGAAAATAATAATTTACCTATTGAACAACTCAGTGAAATGCTGAAATGCAGTCAAGAAGATATTATGGCCCGCCGAAAAGTCTTAGGGCTGGTGACGCGCAATAAACAGTTAAGACGGCTTTTATAATGATTGAATTAACCTTGCATGATGCCATTTACGCCCGTGACAATCATATCAATCGCAATTGTCCCAATCAGCAGTGCAGCAACACGACCAACAATATCGACATATAAATCGATATAGTTGGAGTATTTATGCTGTAAATGATCATGTAAATATTTCATCAGAATTAACAGGCTACAGGTCAGAAACAGGGTAGAGAAAATCACCAGAATGGTTTGCCATAAACTGAGCTGAATGCCGGTAATCACGGATGCCGAAATGGTTCCTGGACCAATCATAAAGGGCATGGCAATGGTGCCCGCCAGATGACTGGGTGCACCACGCATGACCCCAATCGTATCGGCACCTTCAAATACATAACGATAGCCAATCACCAGAAAGATAATACCGCCAAAAATCTGAAAGGATTCAAAGCGGACATGCAGCACTTCCTGAAAGAAGGCTTCACCAGTTTTTGCAAAAATGATGAACACAATAAAGCTGATCAGACTGCCCTGAATCAATGCCATGTTGAATACTTTAGCCTCGGAATTACGGATAATTCCGAGCATGTAAATACTCATCAAAAAAGGATTGAGCAGGGAGAAAAATAGGGCAAAGGCATTTAAAGTTTCTGACATTATTCAATCCTTTTTAATGGGTCTTATCCTAAGATTCGCGATCCGGAAACAGTGGGCGTTTACCCGGACTAATCCGGTTGATATGCAGATACATCATATGACGTTCATATTTATCCAGAATGTCATTGATCACCTGTTCTTTGCTATAACCCACCAGATCATTGCCCTGAGAACCTTCAAATAGGTAACTTTCCAGACGGTAGTAATAGCGTTTGGTACGTTTCCCGCGGGCACTGAAGTTTGGCGTGTCATAACGTACTGGCCAAATGGCATAGACAAAGTTTTCTTCTTCATCCAGCTGAATGACTAAATCCAGATGATAAAGTTCAGGTTCATGATCAACCGGTTTTTCCTGTACATCAACGTGTATCCCTTTGCTGATTAGCTCGCTGGCTACAGCCTGAATTGCCGGTTTACACACGTCATCCAGCATGTTTCGGGTTTGGTTCAAGCTGGGATGCAGCATGACCCGACTCAGGCGTTTCTTCCAGTTAAAAATATCGACATTGCCGACCACAGGCGCTGCATTCAGACTGGTACTGGCTTGACGGAAATCTTCAAGTCGCAAAGATTTATATAAACCTGCCATCACAAAGAAGATCACGAAACTAAAGGGCAGGCCCATAATAATCGTGGTGTTCTGTAATGCTGTCACGCCATTGGCCATCAGCATCGCCAAGGTCAGCAAGCCAATCGCAATCGCCCAGAAAATACTGAGCCAGCGTGGAGAGTCATGCTCGATATTGCTAAATTTAGTGGTGAAATTGCCTAATACCAATGCTCCAGAATCTGCCGAGGTCACATAGAATAATAAACCGGTAATCGTGGCCACGCCTGCGGTAAACATAAAGCCGGGATATTGGGCTAACAGATCATAAAAACCGTGGGCCGGGTTATCGAGAACAGTCGCTGCTAACTGAGTATTACCATCAAAAATAACGCTATATAAGGCGCTGTTACCAAAAATAGATAACCAGGTCAGGGTAAATAACAATGGAATAACCAAAGTCCCAGTGACAAATTCACGAATGGTACGACCACGTGAAATCCGTGCCAAGAACAGCCCCACAAAAGGTGACCAGGCGATCCACCAGGCCCAGAAGAACAAGGTCCAGCTATTCATCCATTCTTTCGGCTGCTCAAAAGGAAAACTGGTCAAAGACAGTTGAGGAAACTGGCTGATGTAGTCGCCAAAGTTCTGGATCAAGGCACCCAGTAAAAACTCGGTATTGCCGACAAATAGAATGAACAGCAGTAATCCGATCGATACGTAAATATTGATCTCTGAAAGAATGCGAATACCTTTGTTGACCCCCGCAGCGACAGAAAAAATCGTAATAATCACGGCCACCAGAATTAAAGCGGTCTGGACCCAGAGATTTTCCGGTAAACCAAACAGCACATGCAGACCATAATTTAATTGTACGACGCCAATACCGCAGGTGGTGGCAATACCAAAAATCGTCCCGAGTACCGCAGCAGTATCTACT
Source organism: Acinetobacter sp. UBA3461 (assembly GCF_002381195.1). NCBI lineage: Bacteria > Pseudomonadati > Pseudomonadota > Gammaproteobacteria > Moraxellales > Moraxellaceae > Acinetobacter > Acinetobacter sp. UBA3461. The sequence goes on from NZ_DFRO01000048.1 coordinate 64,090, forward strand.
GTATGTCCAATTGGACCATTAATTTTTTTACCGAAGATGGGATAGAGTGCCGAACGGATGGTCAGTGGCAGGTTATAACGATAACTGAAATAGCCCAGTGCGACCCCAATCAGTGCGTACATACTCCAGCCGGTTAAACCATAGTGAAACAGCGTCCAGACCATGGACTGACGTGCAGCCTCAAAGGTTTCGCCTTCACCCACCGGTGGATGCATATAATGGGAAAGCGGTTCTGCCACCGAGAAAAACATCAGGTCAATCCCGATTCCGGCAGAAAATAGCATCGCCGACCAACTCAGTAGACTAAATTCTGGCTTGGAATGTTTAGGACCCAATTTAATTTCGCCATAACGTGAGCAGGCGATAAAAAGGATAAAGACCAGATACAGTGTTGCCGCCAACAGGTAGTACCAGCTAAAGGTCGCACTGACCCAGTTTAAAATATTGGTAATAACCTGATTGGCCTGTTCATTAAATAAAATGGTGATAATAGAAAACAGCAGAATAAGCGTTGCCGAAAAATAAAAGACCACTTTATTCAGACTATCTTGCACCTCTTCGTTTTTCTTTTGCATAAATCCATGACCATCGTTTTGTTGCCGGATGATCTACAGTGCAGTGTGATTTGAAAGCAAGAGCCTGCGGTAAAGCTGCCTTGTTTTTGTGAATTACAAACTTTTGCAAATCCAAAACAAACTGCGCTGTACATCAAGGGTGAGCTGGCACTATAATTTTTATTAATTGAACGTTCAATTAAAAAAGCGTTTATGAATTGTTACATCACTCTGCTATTGATCTAGCAGAATGGTTTTCTATTGTTATATTCGTTATTCAGGTTAGTCTTATGCCAAAAGTTGGTATGCAGCCGATCCGTCGCCAGCAATTAATCGATGCCACCTTAGCTGCCGTGAATGAATTGGGTTTTGCCGAAAGCTCAATCAGTCAGATTGCCCAGCGCGCCGGAGTATCAACCGGCATCATAAGTCATTATTTTGGCGGTAAAAATGGGCTCATTGAAGCAACGATGCGTTATTTATTGCAGCAGTTAGGTAAGTCTGTTGCAGAAATGCAGTCCCAAGTGGATAGCACACCTGAACAACGTTTACTGGCCATTGTGCGAGGCAACTTTGCTGCCCCACAAACAGATAAAGCGGCCATGAAAGTCTGGCTGGCATTTTGGGCCAGCAGTCTGCATCAACCTGATTTACACCGTTTACAGCAGGTCAACCATTACCGGCTGCATTCCAATATCAAGCATGAATTCATGAAAGTGCTGCCTAAGGCACAAGCTGAAAAAGCCGCTCAAGGACTGGCTGCGCTGATTGATGGCTTCTGGTTAAGGGGTGCACTGATTAATGAAGAACTTGACCCTGAAATGCCGATAGAACTTTGTAGTGACTATATCCGACAGCAACTCAAGAATGACTCAACTGCGAGGGAATCCCATTGACACACTTTAATCTGCAACGTCCTTATATCCACGGACAATTTGTCGATGCTATATCCAACAGCACATTTGAAACAATTAATCCGGCGACCGGCGAAGTTCTGGCGGAAGTCCAGATTTGCAGCAAAGACGATATCGACCGTGCAGTAAAATCTGCTCAGCAAGGGCAAAAAGTCTGGGCAGAAATGACGGCGATTCAACGTTCCCGTATTTTGAACAAGGCAGTTGCTATCCTCCGTGAACGTAATGACGAGCTGGCACGTTTAGAAAGCCTCGACAGTGGTAAAGCATTCAGTGAAACATCCACCGTCGATATTGCGACAGGTGCAGATGTACTCGAATACTATGCGGGCATTTTGCCAGCATTAGAAGGCCAGCAAATCCCGCTCAGAAGCAGTTCTTTTGTTTATACCCGCCGTGAACCTTTGGGTGTGGTTGCCGGAATTGGTGCGTGGAATTACCCGATTCAAATTGCCTTATGGAAATCTGCTCCTGCACTGGCAGCGGGCAATGCCATGATCTTTAAGGCGAGTGAAGTAACGCCTTTAACTGCATTAAAACTGGCAGAAATTTATACTGAAGCAGGTGTACCGCATGGTGTATTTAATGTGGTGACCGGTAGTGGTGAAATTGGTGGCTATCTGACTTCACATCCGGACATAGCCAAAGTTTCATTTACCGGTGGTGTCGCGACCGGCAAAAAAGTCATGGCCCAAGCTGCGAATTCCAGCCTGAAAGAAGTGACTATGGAGCTGGGCGGAAAATCCCCGCTGATTATCTGCGAAGATGCCGATCTGGATCTGGCAGCAGATATAGCCATGATGGCCAACTTCTACAGTTCCGGTCAGGTCTGTACCAATGGTACCCGCGTATTTGTACCTTTAGCCTTAAAAGCAGAATTCGAAGAAAAGATTCTGCAGCGCATTCCTTATATCTGTATGGGGGATCCACTTGATCCTGACACCAATTTTGGTCCAGTGTCCAGCTTCTCTCATATGGAAAAAGTGCTGGATTATATCGAACAGGGCAAAAAAGAAGGCGCTCGTTTACTTTGTGGTGGTGGCCGTGCCGAAGATGAGCAATTTGCCCAAGGCGCTTATGTGCTACCCACGGTATTTACCGATTGCCGTGACGACATGACAATTGTCCGTGATGAAATTTTTGGACCGGTCATGAGTATCCTCAGTTATGACTATGAAGAAGAAGTGATTCAACGTGCCAATGCCACAGAATATGGTCTGGCCGCTGGTGTAGTCACGCCTAATTTGTCGCGCGCCCATCGGATCATTCATCAGATCGAAGCCGGTATTTGCTGGATCAATACCTGGGGCGAATCACCGGCAGAAATGCCAGTGGGTGGCTATAAACATTCAGGTGTAGGTCGCGAAAACGGTATTGTCACACTACAGCAATATACCCAGACCAAATCAGTTCAGGTGGAATTGAGTCCTTTCCAATCCGTGTTTAACGCATAAGGGGAGGATGAATGAATTACGACTATATTATTATTGGTGCAGGTTCTGCGGGTAATGTACTGGCTGCGCGTTTAACGGAAGATCCAGAGATCAAAGTCTTGTTGCTGGAAGCGGGTGGTCCGGATCATCGGTTGGATTTTAGAACCCAGATGCCAGCCGCTTTAGCTTATCCCTTGCAGGGACGCCGTTATAACTGGGCCTACCTGACCGACCCCGAACCACATATGAATAACCGTCGGATGGAATGCGGTCGTGGTAAAGGCTTGGGTGGTTCTTCGTTAATTAACGGCATGTGCTACATTCGCGGTAATGCCATGGATCTGGAACAGTGGGCCAGCCTGAAGGGGCTTGAACACTGGAGCTATGCCGAATGTCTGCCATATTATAAAAAAGCGGAAAGCCGTGATATTGGTGGCAATGATTATCATGGCGATTCTGGACCGGTTTCGGTGGCAACGCCTAAACAGGGCAATAATGAACTGTTTCATGCCATGATCGAAGCGGGTGTACAGGCCGGTTATCCACGTACCGATGATCTGAACGGTTACCAGCAGGAAGGCTTCGGTCCTATGGATCGAACTGTGACGCCGCAAGGCCGTCGTTCCAGTACAGCACGTGGTTATCTCGATATGGCCAAAGGTCGCGACAACCTGACGATTATTACCCACGCCATGACCAACCGGATTCTGTTTAATCGTAATCAGGCAATTGGTGTGGAATATTTCGAAGGACAAAATACCTTACAGCCGATTCAGGTGTTTGCCGATCGTGAAGTGCTACTTTGTGCTGGTGCAATTGCCTCACCGCAAATCCTGCAACGCTCCGGTGTGGGTCCGGCTGAACTGTTAAAAATTCTGGATATTCCTGTGGTTCAGGATTTGCCAGGCGTGGGTGAAAACCTGCAAGACCATCTGGAAATGTACCTGCAATATAAGTGCAAAAAACCTGTCAGCTTATATCCAGCACTCAAGTGGTATAACCAGCCGATGATTGGCGCTGAATGGTTATTTTTAGGTAAAGGTATTGGGGCCAGTAACCAGTTTGAAGCCGGTGGTTTTATCCGCTCTTCAGACGAATTTGACTGGCCCAATATCCAGTATCATTTCCTGCCTGTAGCAATTAATTATAATGGTACCAATGCCATTCATGAACATGGTTTTCAGGCTCATGTGGGCTCTATGCGTTCACCGTCACGTGGCCGTGTTCGTCTGCAATCCAAAGACCCGTTTGAGCATCCAAGTATTCTGTTCAACTATATGAGTACCGAGCAGGACTGGCGTGAATTCCGCGATGCCATCCGCATTACCCGGGAAATCATGCATCAGCCGGCATTAGATCCCTATCGTGGTGAAGAAATCAGTCCAGGAAAACATCTACAAACAGATGCTGAAATTGATGAATTTGTTCGTAATCATGCAGAAACCGCGTATCATCCATCGTGTAGCTGTAAAATGGGTGAGGATGACATGGCGGTTGTCGATGGTTATGGACGCGTACATGAAATGCAGGGGCTGCGTGTGATTGACGCCTCCATTATGCCTTTGATCATTACCGGCAATCTCAATGCAACTACGATTATGATCGCTGAAAAACTGGCAGACCATATTCGTGGCAAACCTGCTCTTGCGCCTTCATCGGCACCTTTTTACAAGGCGCTTCGCGCTTAAATCATAGTTTTATTCCTGTCATCTGGCAAAGCAGGAGTAAAACGAATTTCAATTTTTTCCCAAAAACGGAGATAAAACCTCGACTGCTGTCGTTTTATCTCCGGCTTTGCTTAATACAATTTATATTTTATGAAAATATTCAATCAAACAGTGCTGTTTGGCTGTGCTGCTGTTTCAAGTTTTTACTGTTATGCCGATGATGCGGAAGTAAAACAAATAGAAGCAAGTGGAAACTTGAGTGTGGTATCCAAATATATCTCCCGCGGTTTGACCAATGTACCTGAAAATGATGACGTTGCTGTACAGGCTGCATTGAATCTGGCTTATGGCAATTTTTATGTTGGATATTGGGGATCTACGCTTGGATACTCTTATGCAGAAGTGCAGGGGCGTCCGGGACATCGTTCAGACAAATTCGAGCATGACTTTCTAGTGGGTTATACCCATAGCAGCGAAAATTATGACTGGGATTTATGGAACGCAACCTATTATTATCCGGGCGGCAAGCATACTACCGGAAATGAGCTGGGTTTAAATGTAAGTCGTGCGTTGAATGATCAGACCAGTATCGGGGCCAGCATATCGACCTATCTGTATGATGTGGCTTATGCCAATCAGGGCGATACTTTTTATACACTTAACCTGAGCCACCAGTTGAATGATCGCCTGAATGCCAGCGTTACGGCAGCAGGGAGCTATTTTAACGATGAAGGCAAATATGAGGGCGGTGAACTGGGCGATACCGAAAAGCAGTTTGCCTTTCGTTATGCTTCTGCCGGACTCAGTTATGCGCTTTTACCGCAGTTGAGTGTGTCGGGTGAATATATCTTTGGCGGTTATGACCGCTATGCTGACAAGCAGCGTAATCTTGCAGTATTTGCCCTAAGTTATGATTTCTAAGATTATCTCAGACTAGGCAGGTGAAAATCTGCCTCATCCGCAACCTTGATTGATCATATAATTCATGACTTGAAGTAGATTCATGCTCCTGTAGCTCAGGAAAGACTGAGGGCCTAGTTTAATCTGCCAGAATTTCAGACAAATATTATCAATTTCATAAAATAATTCTATAATAGCGGCCATTCTCGGCAGCGTTATCCAGACACTTCGTCAAATGGCATAACCTGACCATTTTCTATTTTTCATTCAAGTTCTCCTCCGTGAACCGGCTTGTATATTCAGATTCAGCATCTTATCTGTCTGTGACGGCACATAAGAATATTTAGGTATCCACATGGAAATTAAGGTCAATTATCTCGATAATCTACGCCAGGAAGCCAAGTTCGATGACTTCACGGTGATTGCCGATCAGCCGATCCGCTATAAAGGCGATGGTTCGGCACCTGGCCCATTCGATTATTTTCTGGCGTCGTCGGCACTTTGTGCGGCTTATTTTGTCAAAGTCTATTGCGCAGCACGTGACATTCCAACCGATAATATCCGCCTTTCGCAAAACAATATTGTTGATCCTGAAAACCGCTATAAACAGATTTTTAAAATCCAGGTTGAACTGCCGGCTGATATTTCTGAAAAAGATCGCCAAGGAATTTTACGTTCGATAGACCGTTGTACCGTCAAGAAAGTAATTCAAACCGGTCCTGAATTTGTCATTGAAGAAGTGGAAAGTATTGATGCGGATGCTCAAGCCTTGTTAATGCCAAGTCTAGCTTCTGAAAACAGTACGTTTATTCCAGGTAAAGACCTTCCGCTGGAAGAAACGATTGCCAATATGTCTGCCATTCTAGCAGGGCTTGGCATGAAAATTGAAATTGCCTCTTGGCGTAATATCGTGCCGAATGTGTGGTCGCTACATATCCGTGATGCGCAGTCGCCAATGTGTTTTACCAATGGTAAAGGTTCAACCAAAGAAAGTGCGCTGGCATCTGCCTTGGGTGAATTTATTGAACGCCTGAACTGCAACTTCTTCTATAATGATCAGTTCTGGGGTGAAGATATTGCCAATGCAGAATTTGTGCATTATCCAGATGAAAAATGGTTCCAGCCAGGTCCGAATGGCGAACTACCTGCAGAAGTTTTAGATGAACATACCCGTGAAATTTATGATCCTGAAGATGAGTTATTGGGTACCCATCTTTATGACACCAACTCGGGTAATAAGGCTCGTGGCATCTGTTCATTGCCATTTGTACGTCAATCTGATGGTGAAACCGTTTATTTTCCGTCGAATCTGATTGAAAACTTATACCTGAGCAATGGTATGAGCGCCGGGAATACGCTGGCTGAAGCGCAAGTACAATGTCTGTCTGAAATTTTTGAGCGTGCAGTTAAACGCGAAATTCTGGAAGGTGAACTGGCACTTCCGGATGTGCCTGAACATGTTCTGGCAAAATATCCAAAAATTGTTGAAGGCATTAAAGGTCTGGAAGAACAGGGCTTTCCGGTTCTGGTCAAAGATGCGTCATTAGGCGGCCAGTTCCCGGTGATGTGTGTCACCTTGATGAACCCGCGTACCGGCGGTGTATTTGCCTCATTCGGTGCCCATCCTAACTTTGAAGTGGCCTTAGAGCGTAGTTTGACTGAATTGCTGCAAGGTCGTAGTTTTGAAGGTCTGAATGATCTGCCAAAACCAACCTTTAGCAGCAATGCAGTGACTGAACCGAATAACTTTGTTGAGCACTTTATTGATTCTAGTGGTGTAGTGTCTTGGCGTTTCTTCAGCGCGAAATCAGATTATGATTTTGTCGAGTGGGATTTCACCAATAATGGTCAAAACTCGAATGCGGATGAAGCTCAGGAATTATTCACGATTCTTGAAGACATGGGCCATGAAGTTTATATGGCGGTGTATCAGCATTTGGGTGCCACCGCTTGCCGTATTCTGGTACCGGGCTATTCGGAAATCTATCTGGTAGAAGATCTGGTTTGGGACAATACCAACAAGGCTTTGTTATATCGTGAAGATATCCTGAATCTGCATCGACTGGATGATGAACAACTGCAAGCATTGGTTGAGCGTCTGGAAGAAGCAGATGAGGATGACTATACCGAGATCAAAACCTTGATCGGTATCGAGTTCGATGAAAATACTGAATGGGGCCAGCTCACTATTCTTGAACTGAAACTTCTGATTTATGTGGCTTTGCAGCAATTTGAAGAAGCTAAAGATCTGGTTGAGCAGTTCCTGCAGTTTAATACCAATACCGTTGAACGTGGCCTGTTCTACCAGTGCATGAATGTCGTTCTGGAAGTCATGCTGGATGATGACATGGAACTGGAAGATTATGAACACAACTTCCGCCGTATGTTTGGTGATGAACGTATGGATGCGGTGATGGGTTCAGTTGAGGGCACAGTTCGTTTCTATGGCTTGGCTGAAACCAGTATGAAGCTTGAAGGGCTGGATCGTCATTTGCGCCTGATTGAAAGTTACAAGAAACTGCATGCAGCGCGTGCCAAGTTTGTAGCCCAGCAGTAATCCATAGATAGCTGCATCAAAAAACCGCCTCAAGATAGGCGGTTTTTTATTGCTTTAAATATTTAAGATTTACAAATCAGACAAATTCCTGACAAAAAGCTACAGTATTTTGCGCCAATACTGGGCATAAATTAATTCATAAACAGTGATTTACATAATGAATAGTCAAATACTCATTTGCTATTCATATTTAAGAACCCGATAAAATAATCTTAATGATATTTAATGAGGAAGATGAATGTACCTCAAACAGCTGATCGAAGAATTAAAAGTAGAATTTAATTCTTCTTCGACTGATCCCGAGCAGCAGATTGATCACGCTTTACATCAGCTGATTCCACACAGTCTGGAGGTGCCATATCCGGGTGAAGGACAGACCTTAAAACGCTGGAAAATCCTGAGTCAGGTTGCTGCCATAGACTTGAGTCTGGCCAAGCTATATGAATCGCATCTAGATGTACTGGCGATACTGCATGAACTACATGCTGATCCTGAGCAGATTGTCGGATTGACTGCTATCTGGGCAGCAGAGGGTGGTCCTAAACCTTTACAGCTGGAAGATGATCTGCTTTCCGGAATTAAACCATGGTGTTCAGCCGCGGGTCAGGTACAGCAGGCTTTATTGACCTATCGGGATGAAGAAGAACACTCGCAACTGTTACTGGTAGATATGACCCAGCATGGGATTCAGATCAATACCAGTGCCTGGCATGCTGTAGGGATGCAATATACACGCACGGCTGAGGTCAGCTTCAATCAGGTCAAAGTCAAAACCATTAGCAAGCCAAACTATTATCTGGATCGTCATGGATTTTGGCATGGTGCGGCTGGCGTCGCTGCCTGCTGGTTTGGTGCAACACTCAAACTGGCTGGTTATTTAAAACATGCCATGCATCATAAAACTAATCCATTTAGAGAAATGTATCTGGGTGAGGTCAGTAGCAAGCTGTATGCAACTCGTGCACTATTTCATGAAACTGCAAAATTGATTGATGCCGACCCTAGATATAACCATGAATTGATAATTCGAGCTTTACGTGCCCAGGTCGAAGACACTGCACTAGCAGTACTGGAACTTTGTGGTAAAGCCTTGGGTGCAGCACCATATTGCCAGCAGGTGGATTTTGCCCGCTGTGTAGCAGATTTGCCCGTATTTATCCGGCAAAGCCATGCTGCATTTGATTTGCAGTGTATTGGTCAACTGACGATGGAGGATGAACAGACATGGGCACTTTAAAACATCCAATCGTTGAAGACCGTATTATTCAGGGTGAAGGAACAGCGCTAGAAGAATGGCAGCAGAGTCAGCAGCTCCATCATTTAAAAGCGCTTGAACTGAGTAAAATATTTCCCCTAAATAGTCGCATTTGTATTGTTGCTCCACATCCGGATGATGAAATTCTTGGCTGTGGCGGACTGATTCAGCAGCTGGATGCAGCGGGTTATGAGATTGTTCTGTTTGCAGTCACCAATGGCACAGCCAGTCATCCCGACTCGAGACTATATACACCAGAGCAGCTGGATCATATCCGACCTCAGGAAACAATAAACGCTTTAGGCGTTCTCGATCTGAAACAATCGATACCGCGTATTGCGCTGAATATCCAGGATGGTGAGGTAGCGCAACAACGTGACCAGTTGGCAGCTGCTTTAAAACCGTATTTGCAAGCAAATGATATTCTGGTAACCACTTTTGAACATGATGGCCATCCTGATCATGAGATTACAGGTCAGGTAAGCAAACAGCTTGCAGCAACGCATTCTTTAAAATGTTTACAGGTGCTGATCTGGACTTGGCATTGGGCCAGTCCTGGAGATAATCGTATTCCCTGGCATAAAGCCCTTAGACTTGAACTCAACGCAAAGCAGTTAGCGCGTAAAATACAAGCCATGCAATGTTTTAAAAGCCAGCTTGAACCGGACTCCAGTACAGGTAAAGCTGCTATCGTATCGGGCAGCGCATTAGCACGTCTTTTACAGCCATGGGAGGTCTATATTGATGACGAAGGCCATCTATAATCATGACTACTTCGCCGAGCTGTATCGCATAAATAATGGCGATCCCTGGCAGTATGAACAGCGCTGGTATGAGAAGCGCAAACGCGATATGACCTTGGCTGTACTACCTTATCCGAAATTTAAAAATGGTATTGAAATTGGCTGTAGTAATGGGGTACTGAGCGCCGAGCTGGCTGAACGATGCGAAGCTTTACTGTGTATGGATGCCAATTCGACCGCCATACAGCTAGCGAATCAGCGCCTGATCCATGATCATGTCAAAGTGGTGCAGGGGATTGTGCCACTGGATTTGCCAACACAGCAATTTGATCTGATTGTTGCCAGCGAAATGCTATATTACCTTGAAGAAAATATTCTGCTGCAACTGATTGAATGGATGAATACGCATCTCAGTCCACAAGGCTGTATTGTGGCTTGCCACTGGAGACATGCGATTGAAGGCTTCAGTCTAAATGGAGAACAGGTTCATCAGATTTTAAAACAGCGATTGCATTATTATCACCACACACAGTTACAGGATGCCGATTTTTTTCTGGATGTCTGGACACATGACGTAAATTCGATAGCCGTACAAGAAGGATTATTATGAAAAAAATTGGTGTTGTCATTCCGGCCTGTAACGAAGAAGAAGAAATCGAACATTGTCTACAGGCACTGGAACGGGCACGCCAAAAATTTTATCAAGACATGTCTCAAAGTCATGGCATACAAATTCAAATTCTAGTCGTGATGGATAGCTGTACTGATGCTACAGCAGAAAAGTTAAACACTTATAATGTTTTAGCTATAAGTTGTAATTATCGTTGTGTAGGAAAAACCCGTGATCTCGGTATACAGCATTTGATCCAACAAGGCTATGACTGGATTTGCTGTACGGATGCAGATTCCAGAGTACATCCAGACTGGTTTAAGACCATGCTGCTGCATCAGCCTACACATGTGATTTGCGGAGTCGTTGAAATTGCGCAATGGGATCACTTAAGTTTAGCTACCCAAAAAAAATATCTGCACCATTATCAGGATCATATGGGGCATCGGCATATTCATGGGGCCAACCTTTGTTTTAAAGCATCGAGTTATAAGGTTCTTGGCGGCTTCAAACCTATGCCATGTCATGAAGATGTAGATCTGGTTAAACGCGCAGAAAAAATGGGAATGCATATTACCTGGTCTAACCAGTTGAGAGTGGTGACCAGCAGTCGCCTGATTTCACGTGTCCGTGAAGGATTTTCACAATTTTTATGGAGCATTGAACGACAAAATCAGGATAACAAATCCAATACAAAATGCCTGAGAAAAATTATTTGAAAGTTTTTGAAACTATATTTTTCAATGAATCATAGGCTTAACAATTTGGCCGATTTTTTTGATTAAAACCTATTCCATTTAAAATAAAACTGCTTATAATTCATCCAAATTAAGCCCTGTGAACTAATACATTTCAAGTATAAGTTCATGGGGTTTTTCTATGGATCAACGGTTTGGGATACCGCACCGAAATTTTTACTGGTTCTTACTATGTACGCTCCGTTATTACCTGCTTCTCTTCGTGCGCTTCCACGTAGTCATTGGCAACGTATTGCCACTGCACTATGTTTTTTCGCTCTGGGTTTTAGTACTGCTGCCTGGGCACCGTTGATTCCACTGGTGCAGCAGCGCCTGAATTTAAGTCATTCAGATTTCGGTGTGTTATTGCTTGCCGCGGGCGTAGGTTCAATGATCGCCATGCCATTGGCAGGTCGTATGGCACATCGTTACGGCTGTCGTTCTGTTATCGCTACAGTATTGGCCGCATTTGTTTTAATTCTGCCTGCATTGGCATTTAGCCCGACTAAATTGCTATTGGCAGCCGCTTTATTTTGCTTCGGTGCTAGCGCTGGCGCACTCGGCGTATCGGTTAACCTTCAGGCAATTAAACTGGAAAGTCAGCAACGTAAAAGCATGATGTCACTGTTCCACGGCGTATGTAGCCTGGGTGGTTTGGCAGGTGTGTTAGGTATGACCAGTATGCTGGCATTTGGTCTTGCACTGCCTTTAAGTGTACTGGTGATCAGTATGAGCATTTTACTGATCATGGTATTTGCTGTGCCATTCTGTCTAAAAGCAGAAGCTGCAGCTGAAGCAACAGAATCTGAAGATACTACCCAGAAAGCTGCCCATAAACCACGTCCAACATTTGCAATTCTTTGCATGGGATTGATCTGTTTTATCGCTTTTCTGTCTGAAGGCGCAGCGATGGACTGGAGTGGAATTTACCTGAATACTCAATTTAAAGTTCAAGCATCTCAAGCTGGTCTAGCTTACAGTTGCTTTGCTGCTTTAATGGTTGCAGGACGTTTAAGTGGCCATCTGATTATTCGCTTCTTTGGTGAAAAGAACACGATTCTGTACAGTGCCACTTTGGCAGGTTTGGGTCTTCTGACTGTGGTATTTGCACCAGTGTGGTATGTGGCTTTGATTGGTTATGCGATCCTGGGGCTGGGTAGCGCCAATATCGTTCCGTTGATGTTCTCACGTGCAGGACGTCAAACTGAATTACCAAAACATATTGCTTTATCTTATGTTTCTGTATTTGCTTATACCGGTTCTTTGCTTGGGCCAGCATTGGTGGGATTCGGAAGCGAGATCATGGGTCTAAGCCAGGTATTCTTTATCATTGCAGTTGGCCTGATCAGCATTACTGTACTGAACCAGCTGACTTCTGCTCCAGCAACTGCGGCAGAAGCAGAAAAAACACAAACACCAGCATAAAGCTGGTGTTTTTTGTTTAAATCAAAGCAATTTAATGCTGTAAATAAAGATCGTGAGAGGGTGACTTGCTAAGTGGCTGGTAAATATACTGGCTACTTACATGTTTAAGATCTTTTAAGAAACAATCACGCCAATGCACAATGTCATAGTCTATCAGGCCTTGAAATAGCGCCTGATAACGTGCAATACGTTCAGACTTCGGCATTTTCACTGCCAGCTTTAAGGCTTTGATCATGCTGTTGTTATCATGAGGATCGACCAGTAAAGCTTCACGCATCTGTTCAGCAGCACCCGCATATTTGGACAGAATCAAAATGCCCGGATTTTCTGGATCCTGAGCAGCAATATATTCCTTCGCTACCAGATTCATGCCATCACGTACCGAATTGACCCAGCAGATTTCCGACTTGCGATATAAACGCATCAAAGCATGATGGCCTAAAGCATCATAATGACAGTCAAAGACCGGTTGATCTGCATGAGGGAAATCCTGATTCAGCTGATCGACACCTAGTTTTAAATCCCGATACAGATTGGCATAGGTCGGAACTTCCAGTCGGCAAGGACAGGCAATCTGAAACTGGCGTATCTTCGACAACATTTCAGGAGTTTCCTGGAAACATTGACGCAGCGCATCCACCTTCTGTAATAAGCCTTTGCTATAGTCAATTCGGTCTACTGAAATGATATGTTTAACATCAGGTGATGAACTGAAATCAAATGGCAGTTCAGTATGAGTGAGTTGTCCCGCACGACGCTGGATTGCAGTAGGATGCACACTGATCGGATAAGCTTTTACTTCTACCTGACGCTGTCCATTACGCAGAATATTGTTGGTATGTGCAGTTAGAGACAGGGTAGTTTTCAGGAAATCATAACAGTTTCTCTGATCCTGCTGCGTTTGCATGCCAAGCAGGTCATATTGTGCCAAATGTGCTGCAAGATGCTGGCTGCAGGCTAGATCTTGCCATTTTTGTGTCGCTGGAAATGGAATATGCAGGAAGAAACCGATACGATTGCGCATGCCCAACTGACGGCAGTAATGTGCAACACTTAAGAAATGATAGTCATGCACCCAGATCATGTCACCCGGTTCAATAATTTTCTGCAACTGGCGGGCAAATTTGAAATTGACATCCTGATAGATCCGGTAATCCTGATCTGAGTAATCAATATATTGATTCTGGTCATGCATTAGCGGCCATAGTGCACCATTTGCAAAACCGCAGTAAAAACCCTGATATTCAGCTTCAGAGAAACTACAGGTATGATATTCAATCTGCTGATCTTTCAGGACGTCAAAGGAATTCTGCCTATACGCCGTCTTTTTGCCATTCCATCCCATCCAGATGCCACCTATACCATTTAGGGCATCTTCCAGAGCAACCGCAAGACCACCTGCCTGAGTAGCATTCGGGTTCGGTAATGTTACACGGTTGGATAATACAATGAGTCGGGACACGTTTTTTCTCCTTTCATTTCTTGTTTTAACGCTTTTAGTGATGTTAAAAATTCATGTAAGAAAAAACCGACATCTGCCACGTCGTCTAAACGAGCTTTGGCTGCGCTTTCTCCTGGGCCAACTTTGATTGACATACCTCCATAGTCATTAATGATGTGAAAACCAGCTTCATCCGTTAAATCATCCCCAATGAAAATGGGGTAAAACTGCTCAGCTTCAAGATCCTCTAAAATATGCTGGATTGCCGCACCTTTATTGCAACCGTGGGGAACCAGTTCATAGACACATTTGCCGCTTTTTAATTCAAAACTTGAAAATTGTTTAAGATAATTATCAATAATGGCTTTTGCCTGATCTGCATATTCAGGATGTTCACGGAAATGCAGAGCAACTGAATGGGTTTTGTGTTCTACCCGAATCGGCTGCCATTTATGCTGCTGCTCAAGCACACTAGATTTGAGTTGTTCGAGTTCTTTGTGATTGATATAAACAAGTTTTTGACCTATACCATCTTGCTGTAGCAGCTCTATGCCATGTGATCCGATAATATTCCAGCGATAAGGCTGAATCAGTCGTTGTGCTTGCTCGATAGAACGTCCGGTAACCAGATATAAAGGTAAAAATTGCTGGATTTGTGCAATATTATTTAGGGTGGAAGAGGGGATAAAACTCTGTTCAGGATCTGGATGAAATTCTGAAAGTGTACCGTCAATGTCTAAAAATAAAATACAGGGTAAGGAATTATATTTAGCTCTCCGATCCAGCTTTTTCGCTATCTCGGTATAAATAGAATCTAGAACAGCATTTGTAGTTTTCATTGTTAGTGTGTAATAAATTACAGTCTCTTGATGCATTGATTATTTTTATAACATGTCAAGATCTGTGATCTGCTTATTCCTATAATGAATAATACATTTCACCTATCTACTGTAACGTTGCAATATCTTGTAAAAATGTCTTGAAAATCACATTTCTATAAAATTTTCTCTCAATCAGAAATTTCAAAAATCTATCAAGATATGAATAAGCATAGTTTTGTATAAGAATTTTTATGACAAACAAGGAGCATTGTCAGTTTATAAATGCAGTGTTAAGAAGTGATCTAAAAAGAAAAACAGAGAGAAGAAGATCATTTTGTCAAAGCAAACTTAATAAAAACTATGAATATAGATAAAAATGCACGGTTCATTGATCGAGGAATGCATCATCATAATAATTAGGATATAAGCAATGAAGCTGCTCAATAAACTTTATGCTGTTATGGCAGCGACGGTCACTGTGGTTGCAGTGACCGTGGGTGTGGTCAATAAAACTTTCACACCCCTCAGCAAGTCACTTCAGATTTAAGTTACCTAGAACCACAATCTTTTACTAACTCTACAGGCATGACACAATCTGCCATTACATTAAAAAATACTAAATTAGGAACACGACAGTTCGAAAGTCAAGTTTAACCCCCATTACTCAAAAATGCAGATGCAAAATGGAGCAATTACACTCGCGATTATGATTATCCCAATATGGTCACTTTGCCTGTACAGTGGATTAAAATGCGTGATGGTACCAAAATCGCAATTCGTGTTACCTTGCCAGCTGATCAGAATAAACAACCTGATTTTACTAAACCTCATCCAGTGATTTTAATCCAGACAGCCTACAATACAGGCTTTGCAGGCCAGATTGCGGATATGGCAGGCGGCCCGAATCCTGAATTTGTACGCCGTGCTTATGCCACAGTAGTTGCCGATGTACGTGGTACCGGTTCTTCAGAAGGGGGATGGCAGGCATTTGATGGCATTGAACAGCAGGACAGTTTTGAAATTATTGACTGGGCCGGCAAACAGTCATGGTCAAATGGTAATATTGGTCTCTATAGTGTTTCTTATCTAGGTATTACCAGCCTGCTAGGGGCGTCTACCCAGCATCCAGCCGTAAAAGCCGCATTTCCAATGGTATCAATTGGTGATGGTTGGCGTGATATTTTATTCAATGGCGGGCAGCTTAATACCAATTTTATCCCATTATGGATGAGTCTGGTTGGCTTGCTTGGTGCATTACCAGTTGATGCGATTCAAAATGATCCGGTGAATGGTATTACTCTAAGGCTGGATAAAATTCAGAATTTGCTGAAGGCAAAGCCTCACCATCAAATCATTCTTGTTTTCAAAATTAGCTTTTAAAATATAAGTCGGATTATCTCTTGGGAATGTTAGTAGCTATAAATACAAATTGAATAAATATCATTATTATTATTTAAAACTGAAAAAAACTAACAGATAAAAATTTTATGCTTTATGATCAGCATATTGAAAATGCTTTATGAAAATTCTGCAGGAAGACATGTTAGAACTTCGTCATTTAAAAACTTTAGTTGCTTTACGAGAACATGGTTCATTGGTCGCCGCTGCAGGAGATTTGTGTCTTACACCTTCAGCCTTATCTCATCAATTGCGTGAAATTGATCAATGGTTTGGCGTAGAAGTCGTAAATCGCCGTAGTCGGCCTGTGAGCTTTTCCAATGTTGGACAGCGATTACTTAAACTGGCAGATGAAATATTGCCTCAGGTACAGATCGCCCAAAGTGATATTACTCGCATTGTCCACGGACAGACGGGACGTATCATTTTCTCATCTGAATGCCATAGTTGCTTTGACTGGCTGATGCCTTTACTCAATCAGTATCGCATCCAATATCCAGATGTAGATTTAGACTTTGCCTCAGGTTTTGAAGCCAATCCGCATGAGCTGTTACAAACTGGTGAGTTTGACTTGCTGATTACTGCAGATCCGATCGCATTAAAAGGGATAGAGTATTTTCCGATTTTTGAATATGAGTCACGTTTGGTACTTTCCAATACTCATCCACTGGTACGTGCCAAAGAGATTAGCGTACAGCAACTGGCAGAAGAAACACTGGTGACTTACCCGGTGGATAAACATCGCCTGGACATCATGTCACGCCTGTTTATTCCCGCAAATATCTTACCAAAGCAAATCCGGACGACTGATTTAACCCAGATGCTGATTCAGCTGGTGGCAAGTGGACGCGGCATTGCCGCATTACCGGACTGGGTGGTGAATGAATATGAACAGAAAGGCTGGGTAAGCTCACGCCGTCTGGATTGCGTCGCACCTGAAGGATTACGCCGTACTTTATTTGCAGGCTATCGCACTGAAGAAAAACAGAAAGATTATTTTGAAGGATTCCTGAAGCAGCTAGAACGGTTCTCCAAGAAAAGAGAGGCATATTATGATTAACGCTTGTTACCATTTCTTTGAAAGTATGTGTTATTCAAGAAAGACTCTGATCCACTGTTCAAACTGAAAGCTTGAAAATAATCCAGCCAAGACCAGAGCCTTTCATTTCAACTCAAGCCGCAAATAAAGGACTGAATCCATGCTTACGCAGCAATTTCCGGTACATGCTGGAACTGCGATCTGCCGGGAAATGTGCTTCTAAAGACAAGTCCAAAGGCAGATATTCAGGTTTCTGGTTTTCGACGATTAACCGGTCTTCTTCAAAAATTTTCAGGTTAAAGTCATAGGCATCTTCAACTGGCAGGTCTTTGTCATAATTCCGGCAGATGGGTGCAAACAGCCGCGTAGTACGTGCTGTCATAGGCGAAGCTGCATTCATAATGACTTGTTTGGCATCATTGGGAAAATGAATGGTCAAGGTCGCGGTAAAGGGTACACTGATCTCAAAATGGCGTAGCCATTTAAAGTCTTTTGCACCGCGCTGATCCAGCCCGATCGGATAGCGTCCAACTGTACTGATATAGTCAGCAGCAAAACCATCATCGGTTTCATAGGTTTGATAATCGGGTACTTCTGAATTATCTGGATCGCCAAAAGTATCTGGATGTACCCATGCAAAGTGTGCGACATCAATAAAACCTTCTAGCTGCCGACCGGCAAAACACTGAATATCAACTTTCGGGCAAACCAGTTGCTGGTAATCTGCTTCATCCCAGTAAGGCATTTGCGGAATATTTGCTTCAGCCTGTTTATCTGCCAGCAGTGAGCACCAGATCAGACCATATTTTTCTACGGCGGCATAGGTTTTTAGATTGAAACGCTCAGAGATTTTTTGCTGCGGATGGGCCGGGATACGATTACATTTTCCACCTGATCCAAAGCGTAGACCGTGATAAGGACAAACCACACCTTGTCCATCATTTTTTCCCAGACTTAAAGCAACCCCTCGATGTGGACAGGTATCTCGCGCCACAATAATTTCATCCCCGATTTTATAAATTACCAAGGGCATATCCAGCAACATGGTCCCGATTGGCTGTTCAGAGACTTCGCGTGCCAAGGCTACCGGATACCAGTATTGCGCTAACAGAT
The DNA here is from genome assembly GCF_002381195.1 of Acinetobacter sp. UBA3461. Classification (NCBI taxonomy): domain Bacteria; kingdom Pseudomonadati; phylum Pseudomonadota; class Gammaproteobacteria; order Moraxellales; family Moraxellaceae; genus Acinetobacter; species Acinetobacter sp. UBA3461. The sequence goes on from NZ_DFRO01000048.1 coordinate 82,697, forward strand.
GCCAGTCATGTTCTGAAAATGTCATATGAACAGGTAAGTCAGGCTGATACGTGAGGATGGTTTTACTATTCATGATTGCCTCAAATCGGTGTTATTCGATTGAATATAGATCAACAGCCTATTCACCGAAATTAGAGAAATCTGTATGAGGTATTGAGAAAATTAGAACACTCTTTACCATTTGAAGATCATTCTCTTTTATATGTGAGCATATTTTGAGAATTAACGCGTCTTTACGGAAAAGGTAGACATCACAAATCATTTATTAGGGTATCAGCTGAGAAATCTGACTTTTTAATTGTTCCATCTGTTCAATAATATGTTTGATCATCAGCTGGGAGGCTCGTGATATCTGACGTTTTGGCGCCACGCAAAGGGCAATGGTCAAAGGACGTACACCTTTTTCCGTAATCAGTTTAAAGATCAGTTCATCGCGTTGCAGTTCCGGGAAGACATCCAGATAACTCAAGATGCCAATACCGGTATTAGCCTTGATCATGCTGTTCATCAGGCGGATATCATTAGATTCCGTTTTGCGTGCCGGAATGAATTTGTGATGTTTGTACATGGCCTGTACATAGTCATGAATGATCAGCGGCTCTGCTGCAATAAAATGATTGTCATCCAAGGTATCTGAAAAATAGATTCGTTCAGCCTCAGCTAGGGGATGCTGTTTGGACATGACAAAGCCCAAAGGCAATTCCAGAAAATGCAGTACTTCCAGCTGATGATGGGCTTTGGGATTAAGAATCAGCCCGAAATCCAGTTCGGTATCGATAATTTTTCGGGCAATTACTTCACTGTCTGCCACCCGTATATTGAAATTAATCCAAGGATACTGCGCGTACATATGCTGTAGTGACTGCATTACAAAGCCTTCGCTCAAGGCAGAAATTAATCCAAATTCAATACTGCCACGTTTGAGTCCCTGAATTTCATCAAAGCGGATACAGGTCTGCTGAAACTCCTTTTGCCATTTTAGAATATCGGCATATAACATTTCACCTGCTAAAGTTAACTTCAGTCCGTTGGGCAAACGTTCAAACAGCTCAATACCTAGCTCTTCTTCAGCCAGGGCAATCTGCCGGTGAACCGCAGATACCGAAATAAACAACTGATCTGCAGCCTTACGTAAACTGCCGCTTTTCGCCACCGCAATAAAGTAATCAGAAAAGCGCGAAAACGGGGTATTTATCAATTTACTCAAGCCTGTTTCACCTGTACTCAAAATTCAATAAAAGCTTTATGCGAGTTTTATGCCAAAGCAGGCAGCTAAGGCTCAAGCCAATCAAGCATTACAAGGTGATGTTCTAATTTTTAGAATGATTTATACGAAACATTCTAATAGACGAAAAAGTAAAAAAACGAGTAATTTCAATTGTAAATAACCGGAACGCTAGCCAGCACAAGCCACGTTTCAGGGGATTAAAAATATTCAGGATTTTGCAGAAAAAAGGTTTGATATGAACGCTATTCCAATGATCAATGTATTTAGCAAGCCATGCTACAGCCAGTTTGATGATCAGGATTGGGAGATTCTGGCGCATCATTGGTATCCGGTTGCACGTATTCAGGACGTGAACGAAAAGCCACAGCAAGTGACTTTGCTGGATGTCAAACTGGCAATTTATAAAACTGAAAGCGGCGTCATTCATCTGGTACGCGATATCTGTCCGCATCGTGGTGTACCACTGAGCAAGGGCTGGGTTTCTGGGGAAAATATTGTCTGTCCCTATCACGGTCTGCAATACAACGAACAGGGAAAATGTATCAAAATCCCAGCGCAACCCGAGTTGACTAAAATCTCAGACCGTTTCTCGCTCAGCAAATTTCCAGTCGTAGAAAAATACGGTCTGATCTGGACCAGCCTGTTTAGTCGGAATGAAAGTGCTGCCAATTTCCCGGTACTAGATACCTGGGATACCGCAGAACATCAATCTATTTTACCGCCATTTGTGGATATTGCCGGTTCGAGTGGTCGTCAGTTAGAAGGCTTTATTGATGTCGCACATTTTGCCTGGGTACATCACAATGCTTTTGCCGATCGTGATAATCCGGTGGTGCCGAAATACAATACCGAACGTACGCCTTATGGTCTGCATACTGAATATGTCAGTAATGTCAGCAATTATCCTCATGGCATGCAGCATCTGGCACCTGAAGGCTTTTTATGGAAACGCGTGTTTGATGTCTATCCACCATTTTCTGCCATATTAACTGTGCATTTTCCAAATGAAGGCATTCTTAAAATCCTGAATGCCTGTTGCCCGGTGTCACACAACCAAACCAGACTGTTTGTACCATTAACCCGAAATTTTGATACCACTGGCGATTTACAGGCAGTTTATGATTTTAATGCACAGATCTTTGCTGAAGACCAGGAACTGGTAGAAAGTCAAAAACCGGAAGAGCTGCCACTGGATATTTCCATGGAAGCACATTTTGAAGCAGATCGCTCATCAACAACTTATCGACGTATATTGGCAGAATGGGGATTAAGTAAACGTTATATTGTTTAAAATAAACCAGTATATTTTTATTTAACAAGCAAGGGTTATATTTAAATAAATCATATTTCCTTAAAATATAAATTCTCCATTTAAAATTTATTATGGTATAAATAAATGAGCCGTCCAAATCATCAGTAGATATTAAAGTTTTTAAGACTTTCCAATGACGTGGGACGGCGTGCTACCCAGCTGGGACATCATCCCTTTGGAGCAGTACTGGTGGCGCCAGATCATGAAACGGTGCTGCTCACCCAATGTAATATTGATACGGTCAATCATGCAGAATCAACATTAGCCCGTATTGCTGCGACCAATTATCCAGCAGTTTATTTATGGCAATGTACGCTTTATACGGCAGTAGAACCTTGCTGTATGTGTGCTGGAACCATCTATTGGGCCAATATAGGCCGTGTAGTTTATGGTATTTCGGAAGGACATTTAGTTGAATGTACCGGTAATCATCAGGAAAACCCAACGATGAGTGTCAGCTCACACTATATCTTTAGCCATGGACAAAAGGAGATTGAGTTGATTGGACCAGTACCTGAGATTGAAACTGAAACGGTCAGTTTACAACAGCAATTCTGGCAAAGCAGATAAGCCTTTTTAGAAGAAAATCCCATTTTAAGAATGGGATTTTTTATTTTTACAGAAATTATTTTAAATATAAATGCCCATTTTAATAGCATTTAATTATATCAAGCGCACTTATTTAATTCATTTTGTTTAATATTAAAAAATTATTTATTAATAAAAATTAAAATATTAAAAAATTACCTTTATTTTAAAAGAAATAAATTAAATAAATCATTTTTTAATTAAGTTGGAATAGTTATTGCTAATTATAAAAAGAACCGATTTTACTCATCTGAGTAAAGTTATTGATTAGTGTGCATGGGGCACAAGTACAAAAAGAGCGGAAGAGAATGAAAGAAAAAAAGACCTTTAAAACCGGATTCAAAACACTGATGGGGATGCTGTGTGCGGGTGGCCTGATGGCGGCATCAATGACTCAAGCACAGGATAAAGCAGCATTTGTATATATTGGCCCAACCAGTGACCATGGCTGGACCTATTCACATGATCAGGGCCGGATCAAGACTGAAAAAGCGCTGGCCGGCAAATATAAAACCTCCTATATCGAAAATGTTCCAGAAACTGCCGACGCAGAGCGTGTTATCCGTAATCTGGCGCAGCAGGGGAATAAAGTCGTTTTTGCCACCTCATTTGGCTATATGAATGCCATGGAGAAAGTCTCCAAGCAGTTCCCGAATACGGTATTTATGCACGCCACTGGTTATAAGCAGGGCAAAAACCTGGGCGTATATGACGTTCGTACCTATGAGGGTGCCTATATGCTCGGTGTAGTTGCTGGACAGAAAACCAAAAACAATGTTTTAGGTGTCGTGGCATCCTTCCCGATTCCTGAAGTGGTGCGCAACATCAATGCTTATACTCTGGGTGCACAAAGCGTGAATCCAAAAGTGAAAACCAAAGTGATCTGGGTCAATTCATGGTTTAACCCGGGCAAGGAACGTGATGCTGCATTGGCATTGATTGCTCAAGGTGCCGATGTGTTGATGCAAAATACTGATTCTCCAGCAGTCGTTCAGGCAGCTGAACAGAAAGGGGTCTATGCCTTTGGCTGGGACTCGGACATGAGCAAATTTGGTCCTAAAGCCCATCTGGCGGCTTCGGTACTCCATTGGGAAAAAATCTACACCCCAGTGATGACTCAGGTCAGCAATAAAACATGGAAGCCAAGTGCACTGTGGTATGGGGTAAAACAGAAAGCAGTCGATATTGAGAGCTTCGGACCAATGGTAACTGCGGGTGAGAAAAAGAAAGCACTTGCTGTTCGAGATGCGATCCTGAAAGGTACCTTGCACCCATTTACTGGCCCGCTCTATAAACAGGATGGTTCAATGGTCATTGCTAAAGGTAAAACACTGGATGATGCCACCTTGAGCAAAATGAACTACTACGTAAAAGGTGTAGAAGGTTCACTTCCGAAATAAGAAAGAAAATAACAGACATCACATCATTCTAAAAACAGGCTCATGATTCATCTGGTCTTTAGCAAAAGGCAGATGAATCAACCAGCCGCATAAATCAGGGCACTTATGATGAATCCAACACATGATCTGTCTACACCTATGCCCAAGATGAATACAGGTTCAGGCAAGGATATTCCGCGACTGGAGCTGGTCAATATCTGCAAAAGCTATAATTCACTCAAGGCAAATGACCAGATTCATTTGACTGTATATCCTGGACAGATTCACGCTATTTTGGGTGAAAATGGTGCTGGGAAAAGCACCCTGATGAAAATTATTTATGGTGCACTCAAAGCCAATCAGGGACAAATTCTGTGGAATGGTAAAGAAGTCCGAATAGACAGTCCATCAATGGCGAGAAAACTCGGGATCGGCATGGTCTATCAGCATTTTTCCCTGTTTGAGACCCTGACTGTTGCTGAAAATATTTTATTGGGACTGGATGAAAAAGTAGATTTACCGAACCTGAGCAAGAAAATTATTGCCGTTTCTGAACAGTATGGTTTACCTGTCGATCCGCGAAGGGAAGTTCATTCCTTATCGGTAGGTGAGCGGCAGCGTGTAGAAATTATTCGTTGCCTGTTACAACATCCAGCGCTGATTATCCTGGATGAGCCGACTTCAGTTTTGACACCCCAAGCGGTACGGCAGTTATTTAAAACTCTGCGCATGCTGGCATCTCAGGGAGTTTCTATTTTATATATCAGTCATAAACTGCATGAAATTAAAGAACTCTGTGATGAAGCCACGATTTTGCGTAATGGAAAAGTCACCGGAAACGTCGATCCACGAGAAAAATCGACCAGTGATTTGGCCCGCCTGATGATTGGCCGTGATTTACCCACTTATATACGCGCAGAATATCAGGGCATACCAGAAACCTGTTTTCAGGTTGAAAATCTTGGCTATCAGTCTGATGATCCTTTTGGTGTGTCCTTACAAAATATCAATCTTAGCGTTCAGGCAGGTGAAATTGTCGGTATTGCCGGTATTTCCGGAAATGGACAGGCCGAACTGCTGTCTTTATTGTCCGGCGAAGCGCTGACCAAAACCGGCAGGCTTTATCTGGAACAACAGGAGATTACTACATTAACTGCTGGCCAGCGGCGTAATGTGGGACTTGGGTTTGTACCGGAAGAACGTTTAGGTCGTGGTGCCGTCCCCAATATGACATTGGCTCAAAATGTGCTATTGACCGCCTATCGTCAGAAATTCACCCGTTGGGGGTTAATTAAATTCTCAGATATCCAGACTTTTGCTGAAAAAATTATCAAAAAATTTGGGGTTAAGGCCAGTGGTGCGAACGCAGAAGCCCGTTCTTTATCGGGTGGGAATTTGCAAAAATTTATTGTCGGCCGTGAAATTCTGCAGAATCCAAAATTCCTGATCGTGGCTCAGCCCACATGGGGCGTAGATGTAGGTGCTTCCATGTTTATCCGCCAGACGCTGATCGATCTGTCACGTCAAGGGGTCGGTATTTTGGTGATTTCCGAAGAACTCGAAGAACTGTTTGAGATGAGCGATCTCATTTGTGTACTCGCCAATGGCGAGCTGTCGAATCCAGTTCCAACCCAGCAAACCAATGCAGAAAGTATTGGCTTACTCATGTCTGGCATTCAACGCCATGAAGCGACCTCGACCACGGCAGAGGAGCAACACGCTCATGCTTAAGACTTTATTAGAACAACAAATGATCTGGGGAGGATGAGCACATGCATTTACTCGAACCACGTGAACATCCGTCAAAACTGATGAAATGGCTGTCACCAGTCATTGCTCTGGCAGCCATGCTGGTCGTTGGCAGTATTTTATTTTTGATGCTGGGGATTAGCCCTGCACAGGCCATGTATGTATTTTTTATTGAACCGCTGATGACTTCCTATGGCTGGAGCGAGTTGGCCGTTAAAGCAGGTCCTTTGATTCTGATTGCCCTGGGTTTAGCTGTTGGGTTTCGGGCCAAACTGTTCAATATCGGTGCCGAAGGTCAGCTGATCATGGGGGCCATTTTTGGCGGTGGTATCGCACTGCTGTTCCATGAACAGGCAGGTTGGTGGATTTTACCTCTTATGATTTTTATGGGTGCAATTGGTGGTGCCTTATGGGGCGCAATTCCTGCATTACTGAAAACCCATTTTAATGCCGAAGAAACCCTGACCACCTTGATGATGAACTATGTCGCACTGTTTGTATTGCTCTATCTGGTCAATGGTCCTTGGCGTGATTCAGAGGGCATGAATTTTCCGCAAACTGTCATGTTTAGTGAAAGTGCAACCTTACCGATGATTCTGGAAGGAACACGGGTTAATGCTTCAATCTTTATTATCGCTGTGGCTGTGCTTCTGTTCTGGCTCTTTATGCGTAAAAGCATGACTGCTTTTAAACTGGAAGTCAGCGGACAGGCACCTTTAGCTGCTAAATATGCTGGTTTCTCATCTTCAAAAGCGATCTGGCTGAGTCTGGTGATTTCCGGAATGATGGCGGGGATTGCCGGGATATGTGAAGTAGCAGGCCCAATCGGTCAGCTGAATCCGAGCCTGTCACCAGGTTATGGCTATGCTGCAATTATTGTTGCTTATCTGGGTCGTCTGAATCCGATTGGTATCGTACTTTCCGGATCGTTAATGGCATTGATTTATCTCGGTGGGGAAATGGCACAAATGCAATTACAGCTTCCGGTCGCAATTACCGGGATATTCCAAGGCTTGCTGCTGTTTTTCCTGTTGGGATCGGATGCCTTGATTGAAAACCGTTACCGCTTTGCCAAAAAACGTGTAGTGCCTGCAGCTGAACCTGCTTCGGCAAATGCTTAACAAGATCGGAGGAAGAACAATATGGCTATAGAAATGACCGCAATTCTAGCCGGCACAATCGCCGCAGCAACGCCTCTAATCTTTGCAGGTTTAGGTGAGTTGGTGTCACAACGCACTGGGGTAATTAATTTAGGCGTAGAAGGCATGATGCTGGTCGGTGCCATTGCCGGTTTTGCCTTTGCTGCCCAATATGAAGCCAGTGTATTTAGTGCCTTATTGATCGGTGGGCTGGCAGGTATGCTGATGGCATTGATCTTTGCTTTCTTCACCTTATCACTTAGTACTAATCAGTCGGCCTGTGGTTTGGCTTTAACTATTTTTGGGCTGGGTATTTCTGCATTTTTAGGTCAGAACTATGTCAGCATGGCTTTACCGGGTTTAAGTAGCTGGAATATACCTGTACTGGCAGATATTCCCTTCATTGGTCCAATCCTGTTTCAGCAAAACTATGTGGTCTATCTGTCCATACTGGCATTTTTTGCTGTGTGGTTTGTATTGGCAAAAACCCGTCTGGGCTTGCTGTTAAAAGCAGTAGGAGAGTCACCTGAAAGTGCACATGCCATGGGTTACCACGTACTGGCTATTCGCTACGGCGCCGTCCTGTTTGGCGGCTTGATGGCAGGTATTGGGGGAGCATTCTTATCTACTGTATATACCCCAATGTGGATTGAAAATATGGTCGCAGGTCGGGGCTGGATTGCAATTGCTCTGGTGGTCTTTGCTGTCTGGAAACCATCCCGACTGATGCTGGGTGCTTATCTGTTTGGTGGTGTGACCATCCTGCAGTTTCATGCGCAGGCATTGGGGATCAAAGTACCCAATGAGTTTTTAGCAGCTCTGCCTTATCTGGCGACGATTGTAGTACTAGTCGTGATTTCCCGAGACAAGAAACTTTTGAAGATGAATCTGCCAGCGTCATTAGGCAAAACGTTTGTGCCTTAAACCTATCAATTAAAAAGATGATATAGAACAAAATGAAAATATTAGCAGCAGCCTATGTGCTGACCATGAATAGTCAAAATGAATGCATCAAAAATGGGGCGATATTGATTGAGGGAGACCGAATCAAGGCCATAGGAACCAAGACCGAACTTATCCAAAAATATCCCAATGTCATCGTGCGTGATTATCCTGAAGCCCTATTAATGCCAGGCTTAATCAATACTCACTGTCATTCCGGACTATTAAGAGGCACTGCTGAAGGACTGCCAGTATGGGATTGGCTGGAACAGTTTATTGATCCCATGCATCGTGTGCTTCAACCTGAAGATGCCAAGGCTGCCTCGTACTTGTGTTATGCAGAAGCGTTATTATCCGGTACCACGACCATTGTCGATATGTGGCGCTACATGGATGGTAGTGCAGAAGCCGCACAACAGCTTGGTATCCGTGCTATCTTGGTACCTTATGTCGCCGAGCACCCTGACCATGACTATTTTGAAACCTTAAAAACGAATGAAGCCCTGATTAATCGTTGGCATCAGCAAAGTCATGGCCAAATTCAGGTCTGGGTGGGCTTAGAACATCTGTTTTATGCTGAACCTCATGCACTCAAACGTATTCAAAGCTTATGCCAGGATTATCAGACCGGTTTTCACACCCATAGCAATGAAAGCCAGTTTGATGTCCAGGAAAACTTGCGCCGTCATGGTGTACGTCCAATCCAGACACTGGAACAGCTGGGTCTTTTAGATTTTCCACATACCTTACTTGCACATTGTGTGTGGGCAGATTCTAATGAAATTCGAATTTTGAAAGAACACAATGTTGGAGTTGCCCATAATCCAGTTTCAAACATGAAACTGGCCTCAGGTGCTGCGCCTGTACTGGATCTGCTCAAACAGGGGATTGCTGTCGGTTTAGGCACAGATGGAGAAAAAGAAAATAACAATCTGGATATGTTTGAGGAAATGAAGACGGCTTCTTTATTGGCCAAGTTTTCTTCTTTGAATGCAGCAGCCCTAGATGCATGGTCTGTTTGCCAGATGGCCACCTGCTTAGGTGCAAAGGCATTGGGCATGCAGGATCAGATTGGTAGCCTGCAAGTGGGGAAACTAGCTGACATTATTGCTGTAGATATCGCTATCCCACGTATGACGCCGTTGGTGGATGAAGGCCGATTATTTAATTTATATACTAATCTTGTACATGCTGTTCAGGGACAGGATGTCATTATGACCATGGTTGGCGGTAAAATTGTCACTGAAGGTGGGCAATTGCTGAATGCAGATCTACAAAGCTTAATCGATGAAGTCAATCGGGTTACACCTTTACTCTTTAAACGACGTGATGCATGGATGGCACACAGAGGTAAAGCTATCAATGAATTAAATCGAAATTCAGCTGAGGAAACTGAATAAATACGATCTTAGCAATGAGGTATATTGCAGGCTGTATAAACCAGTAACCCAAATTTAAACCTGTATGCCTATCCTGGTCGCATTGTCCTATTTTAGTGATTTCAAAGATTCCACATATCATGACGACGCTAAGCAGAAATATTCGAGGAGCAGATTATGCTGCCATTTATGTGGTCGGAGATCTGCATGGTTGCTATCGCCTTCTGATGCAAGAATTGGAAAAAATACGGTTTAATTTTGAGCAAGACTTGCTGATATGTACCGGCGATCTGGTGGATCGAGGCAGTGAAAATCTGGAATGTATTTCTTTATTAGATCAGCCATGGTTCTTGAGCGTCCGCGGCAATCACGAAGAAATGTGCATCAAAGGGCGTGATGATGTATGGATTCAGGATATGCATGCACGAAATGGTGGCGAATGGTTCTATCTGTTGTCCACCGAAAAACAGGATAAACTCAGCGAAATCTTATCTAAGCTTCCATTGGTCATTGAAATTCAACTTGAAGATAAAAAGATTGGCATTTTGCATGCGGATATTGATATCCATGACTGGAATCAGTTTAAGACAAACATTGCCAAAGGCGAACGAAAAATACCGGGTTTAACTTCAGCTTATACCAATGCGTTATGGGGAAGAGGCCGTATCCGGCATCATTCCAAGCACTATGGAACCGTTAAAAACATTGATGAGATCTATTTAGGGCATACCATTGTGAAAAGGCATACCCAGATTGATAACTGTCACTATATCGATGTCGGTTCCTCTTATACCCAGAAGCTGTGTATCGTCAAAATTAAATGAGGATAAGGGCGGTGGTATAAAAGATCTCCTTACGAAGAAATAAAAAGCCATCAATATGATGGCTTGATCAAACGGTTAATTAATAGGTTTTATAAGGTAAAAACTTGCCAGACAATACGACATTTACCCGGTCACCGTTTGGATTTTCCTCACGCTGAATATCCATGCTAAAGTCAATTGCGCTCATAATGCCATCACCAAATTCTTCATGGATCAGCTCTTTAATAGTCGAACCATATACATTTACAACTTCATACCAGCGGTAAATTAAAGGATCAGTAGGAACACTGGTTGGCAAAGAGCCTTTGTAAGGTACAATTTGCAGCCATGCCACTGCCTCATCACTAAGGTCAAAAATCTGACCAACTTTCTCTGCCTGCTGTTTATTAAATGCCATTTGTCCCAGGCAGGCAGCCGTTACCCATTCTTTAGAAAGACCAATTTCCTTGGCGACATCTGCCCATTTAATTGACTTTAAAACTTTCGCTGAAATGATCATGTCAGTTACTTGTTGACGATGGGTAATCATAAAAATCTCCAGATTATTTTTGAAATACATTTATATGAATTTTCATTAATGCAGTTCTCATGCCAACTAGAGGACCAAATTAGTTTTAAATAGAGCGTAAAAAATTGAATGATTTTTAAATAATTTATGGCACAGCTTTTGCTTTATTTATAACAATCATGGCAATGGCGCCATAACAAAATTACCTGTTCTGATATTTAAGGCAATGACGCCTAAGGTTTTAAAGACCTTAGGCGTCTTTTTGTTTAAAAACAGGTCCAGATATTAAAAATGAGGACGATGACATGGCATATCTTGCTCCTGCAGAGTTTGCAAAAAAAGTGGTAGATGCGGGTGAATCCAAATTACATATGGCAACCCGTGATGTATTGATTCGTGCCTTTATGGCAGGTGCGATTTTGGCACTGGCAGCGGTATTTGCCATTACCATAGCCGTGCAAACAGGATCAGCACTAATTGGTGCGCTCCTGTTTCCAGTTGGTTTTTGTATGTTGTATTTATTGGGCTATGACCTGTTAACTGGGGTATTTGTACTTACGCCGTTGGCATGGCTAGATAAACGCCCAGGGGTCACATGGGGACGTATTCTAAAAAACTGGGGCTTGGTGTTTGTAGGGAACTTTACAGGTTGTTTGGTTGTTGCGGTGCTCATGGCAGCGGTTTATACCATGGGTTTTGCAGCGGATCCAAACCCAGTCGGTGTGAAAATTGCGCATATTGGCGAGGAGCGGACATTAGGTTATGCCGAATACGGATTCGCCGGCTGGATGACTATTTTTATCCGTGGCATGCTGTGTAACTGGATGGTGTCATTAGGTGTCATTGGCGCGATGATGTCTACTACGGTGAGTGGCAAATTCATTGCCATGTGGATGCCAATTATGCTGTTCTTTGCCATGGGCTTTGAGCATTCTGTAGTGAACATGTTCCTGTTTCCATTTGCCATGATGATGGGCGGTGACTTCTCGATTGCTGACTACTTCCTATGGAATGAATTGCCGGTTGCTTTGGGTAATCTGGTGGGTGGTTTGGCATTAACAGGTCTGGCACTTTATACCACCCATGTCCGTACTGGTGTTAAAAAAGAATTTTAATATTCACCATTTTATAAAGGGATCGTATAGATCCCTTTTGAGCTTTCAGCATGAAAAAAACATTAAAAGTCAGTATTGGGCAATATTCTACTGCCGGAATTAAACAACAGAACCAGGATTTCCATGGAGTATATCTGCCCGAAGGACATGTGCTGAAACAGAAAGGTATTGCCTGTGTTATAGCGGATGGAATCGGTAGCAGTAATGTCAGTCATCTTGCAGCAGAAACCGCCGTTGGCAGTTTTTTATCTGACTATTATTCTACTTCAGATGCCTGGAGTACACAGACTTCAGCAGAACGGGTGATCCGCGCGACCAATTCATGGCTTTATGCACAGACTCAACAAAGTCAAGGACGTTTTGATAAAGACCGAGGTTATGTCTGTACCTTATCTGCACTGATTTTAAAACAGCAACAAGCCCATATTTTTCATGTTGGTGATAGTCGTATTTACCGCATTCGCGATCATGAAATTGAATTACTGACCCATGATCATCGTGTCTGGTTGTCATCCAGAGAGCATTATCTCAGCCGAGCCTTAGGTGCAGATTATCGTATTGAAATTGATTATCGAAATATTGAGCTCAAAGAAAAAGATATTTTTTTACTGATGACCGATGGGGTCTATGAATTTGTCACAGATCAACAATTATTAGATTTAACTTTAATAGATGCAGATTTAAATCAACTTGCCAAAGCATTAGTTGAAAAAGCCTTAGAACAGGGCAGTGATGATAACTTAAGTCTCCAGGTAATCCGTGTAGAACAGCTGCCTGAACTGAATCAGTTTCATATTCAGCAGGATTATGTATTTCCACAACAGCTCAGTAAAGGTGAAGTTTTTGAAGGTTATGTGATTGATAAGATTTTGCACCAAAATCATCGCAGTTGCCTGTATTTGGCACACGATACTCAGCAGCAGCCTTTGGTCATAAAAACTTTGGGGGTAGATTTACAGCAAGATAAAAATGCCGTAGAGCAGTTTCAACTCGAAGATTGGGTATCAAAACGTCTGAAGCATGACAACCTGATGCAGTGTTATCCACATAACACTGAGAAAAAATATTTATTCCAATGTTATGAATATTTGCAGGGTGAAACCTTGGCTCAATGGCTGCATCGCCAGGAAAAGCCTTTAAAGCTCGATGATATTTTACCAATTTTGCAACAAACGGCCTTGGCTTTAAATGCAATGCATCGGCTGGAGATGCTGCATCAGGATATACGGCCAAAGAACATCATGGTTTTAAATGCAGAAAATGCCATGAAAATTAAACTGATTGATTATGGTTCAACAGCAGTAAGAGGTCTGGTCGAAATTAATCCTAAAAATGCGAATCGAGCACTCGGAACCTTGGCATTTATGGCACCAGAGTATTTTATTGATCATTCGCCATCTGTACATTCAGACCAATTTTCTTTGGCGGTTATGGCCTATTATTTACTGACCAAACAATTACCTTATGGCACAGATTTAGCTCGCTGTAACAGTTTAAAGCAGCTTAAAAAAGTTCAATATCATTCCATCAGGAAATATCGGCCTGATTTACCTATATGGTTAGATAAAATTTTAAGCCAAGCGCTGAGTATTGAACCGACACATCGTTTTGAGGCCTTGTCTGAACTCATTCATAATCTAACGCATCCTTCCAAAGAATTATTAAACTCTAAACCACCAGCAATCATTGAACGTGATCCTTTACGTTTTTGGCAAATGAGTTGTGCCGTATTAGGGCTATTATTTTTACTGAGTATTGCATGGCCATTTATTTGAAAAGACAGGATCAAACTATGCTTAAAATTAGCGGTATATAGATAAGTTTTTATTCAAACTAGACCATGAGATTGAATGTCAAAAGCGCAGCAATCAATCAACAACCAGATAAAACAAGAACCCTATAGTTGTCATTTGAATAGACTTCTAAGATAAGCAGATAACAACAAAAAAGCAGGGAACCAAAATGTCTGCTCAAATTTTATCGTCTATCCTGAGTACTGCCATAATATTGACATTCGCTGGATGTACATCGTCATCCAAGTCTCCGATTACAGACAGTTATGGTCCTCAACCTGAGCTGCCTGAACCTAAATCCAGTTTGTTCCCTGTCGTTAATATCGCACCAGCCAAAGGCTGGCCGGTAAATACTATGCCTACACCGGCTGCGGGTTTAAAAGTGCAGGCTTTTGCCAAAGGTCTTCAGCATCCACGTTGGCTCTATGTTCTGCCGAATGGAGATGTATTGGTGGCGGAAACTGATGCGCCGCCCAAGCCTGAAGATAGTCAGGGGATTAAGGGTAAAATCATGAAAATGGTCATGAAAAGGGCAGGATCTTCTCATCCAAGTCCTAACCGTATTAGTCTACTTCGTGATAATAACCATGACGGCGTTGCTGATCAGAAAACAGTATTTTTGCAGAATTTAAACTCACCATTTGGCATGACCCTAGTTGGAAATACACTATATGTAGCGAATACAGATGCTTTAGTAGGTTTTCCTTATCAGCAAGGTATGACTCAAATCAAAGAAAGTGGTCGCAAAGTATTGGCTTTACCGGCAGGTCCCTTAAACCATCATTGGACCAAAAACGTGATTGCCAATTCTGAAGGAACCAAACTCTACATTACAGTTGGCTCCAACAGCAATGTAGCTGAAAATGACCTAGACCAAGAAAAAGGACGAGCTCTGATCATGGAATTTGATATGGCCAGTTCTAAGGCACGTCCATTTGCAACTGGCTTACGTAATCCTAATGGCATGGATTGGCAGCCTCAAAGTGGAGCATTATGGACTGTAGTCAATGAGCGGGATGAAATCGGGAATGATTTGGTACCTGACTATATGACCTCAGTGAAAGATGGTGCTTTTTATGGCTGGCCTTATAGTTATTATGGTCAGCATGTAGATAAACGGGTAAAGCCGCAAAATCCCGGACTGGTAGCACGGGCGATTAAACCGGATTATGCATTGGGCAACCACACGGCATCATTAGGTTTGAGTTTTTATAAAGCTGAGTTAATGCCTCAATATCGCGGTGGTGCACTAATTGGTCAGCATGGTTCTTGGAACAGAAAACCACATAGTGGCTATAAAGTAATTTTTGTACCATTTAGTAATGGTCAGCCTTCAGGTACCCCACAAGATGTCCTGACAGGCTTTTTAAGCAAAAATGGAGAGGCATTAGGAAGGCCAGTGGGTGTAACAGTAGATTTATCAGGCGCAATATTGGTTGCTGATGATGTAGGAGATACGATTTGGCGTGTGTCACCAGATGAACAGGTCCGTTAACCAGCAAGAAAAGGGATAAGGATATTGATGTTTACATTCCAAAACTAAATATTAGTATGCTATAGTTTTACTTAGGAAAATATTCAGAAAAATAAAAGCCTTATAGTCTCTCCCAAAACTATAAGGCTTAGCGGCTGTAGTCTCTTCTTTTATCACTTACTATCCCGGTAAGTTCGCTGTCTTGGCGACTTATTATCGTTATAATGCGATTATTATCAGCTTTCCTTGCTGACTCTTTATGTGAAATATAATGTCAAAAATTTTGACGATAGAAAATAGGGTAATTACTCTAATTTGTGTAAGCAATTTCCTACAAAAAATAACACTTTTATACAAAATAAAACATTATATGAAAATTCTTGTAAATATATTCACTTCTAATGCACTTAAACCAAATTATCTTGATGATTTTTATTAAAAAATAATTAATACGTTATATAACCTTTAGGTATCATTGCTTGACCAAATAACTATAATTAACCTCTCCTAAGAAGCTAATTTAACAAATTAATAGCAATCTATATTCTCCATCATTTTCAACAGGAGCTCTATGCACACAGGGTAAAACTTGCTGTGCTGGATGATCAACAGCAAGTCGCCAAAGATTTCCCGTGCCTAAATTGACAGGCTTTGCATCAGCTTTAGCCCGATAATGCAGATCGAAGAAATATTTTTCCAGAAACGCCTTAAACTCAGTTTCTGGTCCGTCATGTAACTGCTTGAGTTGTTCCCTGATTTCAGGAATCAAGATTTTTTGCTCAACCTGGTCATTGGGCAAAATCTCACTTGCAGCACCGTGATAGGTGCATAAAAATGTATCCGTTTCGATAGGGGAGCGATCCACATGGTAGGAATAGACATCGGTCGAAATAAAATCAAACTCATCATCCCGTTCATAGCATTTCAGCAAATTCAGGCAAGGAGAAGCGCCGTAGTCAGTCAATAGCTGCATATCTTTTAATATGATTTCTCTAGCCACATGACCTTGTTCAGAAAGCTGAAGCGCCAAAAGATCTTTAACAGAAACTTCAGTCATATTTTCTTTTAAATCAAGTTTAGCAACGATTTCATTAAAATCACCAGACAAATTTCTAGACCAGCAGATGGCATTCACCTCGCCCAGAAAATCCGAATATACGAGTTCAGAAAAAGTCGAAACCACTCGAATTTGAGGATTGCCAGAAAAGATATTGGTCATTTCAAAATGAAGTCGCTATTTATAAACCGTGCTCAATAATACACTTTGATGTTTAGAAATAAATAATAGATCTCTTTCATAAATCAAA
>NZ_DFRO01000039.1:0-37770 GCF_002381195.1 Acinetobacter sp. UBA3461
AGAACCTGAACCAGAAGTACCAATAGAACCAGAGCCGGAACCAGAAGTGCCAGTAGAACCTGAGCCAGAGCCGGGGCAACCAGAACCAACAAATCCAATACTTCGACTAGCTCGACTTAACCTAGTTGAACAAAATGAATATACCGTTCCTGATCAAGAAGCTGTGAGCAGGTTTAAAACATCACAAGAATTTATGAGGAATAGTTCTAAAGAGCAACAAGGGCCAGCTGATACTAATCATGATGTTATTCCATCAGATGGGAACGAGGATATTATTGATGCTAAACAGCTCATAGATTTCATTTCTTCGGGCTTGGATAACAATACGCAAGTTTATAAAGTACTAAATACAGCGGATGCAATTTCAAATTTAAATAATCAGATGAATCTGTTGTTAGAGGGTATAGAAAAAGAAAGTAGTTTGATGAATATCGACTTTATGCGATCAGATACAGTTTCATTAGCTGAGCTGCTTTCTGATTCTAGTCATGTAGACAATATTATTGTAGTAGGGAATGAAGGGGATAAAATTATTATTCAAACTGATGCTGAAGAGGTTGCGCAAGCCAGCGATCCGTTGATATTGGAAAATCAATCAGATCTCATGTTGCAACAGCTTTTATCTGAGCAGCAACAGATTATTGGTTAAATATTTACCTGATCGATAGTTGCTAAAAAGCAGTCCTAAAACTGCTTTCTTACTAATTTTTAAGGCAACAGAATATCCAGCTCACGCAAGATATTGCATAGTTTGATCATCGGCATGCCCATCAACGTCGTCTGGTCCTGACCAATCATTTCTTCAAACAGACTAATGCCTAAGCTTTCACATTTAAAGCTGCCAGCGCAGTGCAGAGGCTGTTCAATGTCAATATAACGTTCGATTTCAGCTTGAGATAGCTTGCGGAATTTTACCTTATAATGCTCAACCAGAGTTTGCTCAAAACCGCTAGATTTCTGTTGCACGCTCAGTGCTGTACTGAAATATACAATCTTGTCTGAATTGGCCTGTAACTGGCGAATTGCTTTTTCAGCAGTTAAGGGCTTGCCAATAAAGATATCTGGTGCGCCTTCACGCCAAGCCACCTGGTCAGAGCCAATGACGATTGCATCTGGGTGTTGCTCAGCCACATGTCGGGCTTTTTCAAAAGCCAGTCGCTTGGCTAAGTCATCCGCATGATTTTCACCTTGTGGTGATTCATCGATATCCGGGACGATCGATACGTAGTCAAGACGTAAGCGATTCATCAATTCTTTACGGGTCTGGCTGGAAGAGGCCAGAATAATCTTTGCGGTATTCATTAGACAGCGTATTCTTCTAAAACATGCAGAGGGACATAGGCTAGAACTGCTTTATGGCAGGCTTGCAGCTTGATTGGTGGCGCCTGGCCTGCTTCATAAGCTTCCACCCAGCGCGTCACGCAAATACACCAGAAATCACCTGGCTGAAGCCCCGGAAAACCGACTTCTGGTAATGGTGTAATCAGATCATTACCTACTTTTTGGGAGAAATTTAAAAACTCCGAAGTCATCTGTGCACAAACTGTATGTTGGCCCAGGTCACTAGGGGAAGTGTGGCAGAAACCATTACGGAAGTAGCCGGTAATCGGGTCAAAACAGCAGCTCGCCAATGGCTCGCCCAAAACATTTAAACGGTTCAAATCTGGATCTGGATGTATCGACATGGGTACTGAATCTGATGGATGCTTTTTCTTATCATAACAAAACTTTGGCAATCGTTAGCTTTTCTGCAAAAGATGCTAACCTTTTTCTGCATAATCATTTAAAATCGCCTCGTTTTTAATATCTATAAAGAGAGCTCTAGATGAACTTTCAACGTATGACTGACCTTGACCTTGCGGGTAAGCGCGTTCTTATTCGTGAAGATTTAAACGTCCCTGTTAAAAATGGCGTGATTACTAGCGATGCGCGTTTACGTGCAGCATTGCCAACTATTAAAGCTGCCGTAGAAAAAGGTGCAGCGGTTATGGTGTATTCACACCTTGGTCGTCCAGTTGAAGGTGAGCCTAAAGCTGAACAGTCACTTGCACCTGTAGCAGCATATTTGACTGAAGCATTAGGTCAGGAAGTAAAGTTATTCACTGACTACCTGGATGGCGTTGAAGTTCAACCTGGTCAAGTGGTTTTACTTGAGAACTGCCGCTTCAACGTCGGTGAAAAGAAAAATAATCCTGAGCTTGCAGCGAAATATGCAGCACTTTGTGACGTATTTGTAATGGATGCATTTGGTACAGCACACCGTGCAGAAGCATCTACTGAAGGTGTGGCTCGTCTGGCGAAAGTGGCGGCAGCGGGTCCTTTACTTGCAGCAGAATTGGATGCTTTGGGTCGTGCGTTGAAAACTCCTGAAAAACCAATGGTGGCAATCGTTGCTGGTTCCAAGGTTTCAACTAAACTAGACGTATTGACTTCACTTTCTGATATCTGTGATCAATTGATCGTAGGTGGTGGTATCGCGAATACTTTCCTTGCAGCTGCTGGCTACAATGTAGGTAAATCACTGTGTGAAAGTGATTTGATCGACACAGCTAAAGCAATTGCAGCCAAAGTTTCTGTTCCGCTTCCAACGGACGTTGTGGTTGCTGATGCATCTGAAATCAATTTTGATGACTTCCTGGGTTCATTGGCTGCTGCTAAAGCGGTTGTGAAAAAAGTTGAAGATGTTACTGACAACGACATGATCCTTGATGTAGGTCCAGAAACTGCAAAAGCATTTGCTGAAATTTTGAAAACGTCTAAAACGATTCTTTGGAATGGTCCAGTGGGCGTATTTGAAGTCGATCAATTCGGTGAAGGCACGAAAACTCTATCGTTAGCGATTGCTGAATCGGAAGGTTTCTCGATTGCAGGTGGTGGTGACACGCTTGCTGCGATTGATAAATACAACGTTGCTGACAAAATTGGTTATATCTCGACTGGTGGCGGTGCATTCCTTGAATTTGTCGAAGGTAAAACCCTTCCTGCAGTTGCAGTACTGCTAGAACGCGCTTAATTGCATGTTTTAGCCTAAAAAAGCTGGCCAAGTGCCAGCTTTTTTATGTCATTTTTTTGACAGCGGACACTTATCATTCATGGCTTCGTCATTAAAATGCAATAAATCTGTCATAAGATGCAGACATTAAATCACCAAATGATGAGATTACGTGATGAAAAGACAGTTAACTTTAGCGGCATTATTGGCAGCATCATTGGCACTGACTGCATGTGCGAAACAGGAAAATGCCCCAGCAGCTGAAGCAGAAGCTTCGGCAGCTGTTGCGGATGAGACTGTAACGCCAGAACAGCAAGCAGCGATTGATGCAATTGATCAGCCGGTTCTAGATGAAAAAAATACCGACATTCCTGCTGAAATTGCGAATGCTCCGGCAGATGCAGCGACTGCAGACGAGTCAGTTGCAGCAACTTCGGAAGCTGTGGCACCTTAATTGGGTCAATGTGAGACAAAATCCCTGCAAATGCAGGGATTTTTTTTAAATAGTGTTATTTGTTGCTGAATTGAAACCTTTGTGCATGTAGAATATGTGGCATTCACTGGGAGGATATTATGGCTCTTATTTCATTGCGCCAGCTCTTGGATCACGCCGGCGAACATGCTTACGGCGTACCAGCATTTAACGTAAACAACTTAGAACAAATGCGTGCCATTATGTTGGCAGCAGACCAAACAAATTCACCTGTAATCGTACAGGCATCTGCGGGTGCACGTAAGTACGCAGGTGCACCGTTCTTGCGTCATCTGATTTTGGCAGCAATCGAAGAATGGCCACACATTCCAGTGGTAATGCATCAAGACCACGGTACCAGCCCTGACGTATGTCAACGTTCTATCCAGTTAGGCTTCTCATCAGTGATGATGGATGGTTCTTTGGGTGAAGACGGTAAAACACCAACTTCATATGAATACAACGTCGATGTCACTCGTCGTACGGTACAAATGGCGCATGCGTGTGGCGTTTCTGTTGAAGGGGAAATTGGTTGTCTGGGTAGCCTTGAAACAGGTATGGCGGGTGAAGAAGATGGTGTAGGCGCTGAAGGTGTACTAGATCATTCTCAGCTTTTAACTTCAGTTGAAGAAGCGCGTCAATTCGTTGCTGATACTAACGTCGATGCTTTAGCAATTGCTGTAGGTACTTCTCACGGTGCGTATAAATTCACGCGTCCACCTACAGGTGATATTCTTGCGATCGACCGCATTAAAGAAATTCACGAAGCACTGCCAAATACGCACCTTGTAATGCACGGTTCAAGCTCTGTGCCACAAGAATGGTTAGCTGTAATTAACCAGTATGGCGGCGACATCAAAGAAACATATGGTGTTCCTGTTGAGCAACTGGTTGAGGCGATCAAACACGGTGTCCGTAAAATCAACATCGACACAGACTTACGTTTAGCTTCAACTGGTGCAATGCGTCGTATGATGGCTGAAAAACCAAGTGAATTCGATCCACGTAAATTCTTTGCTGCAACCGTTGAAGCAATGAAGCAAATCTGTGTAGATCGTTACGAAGCATTTGGTACAGCAGGTAATGCTGACAAGATTCGTCCAATTTCATTGGAAAAAATGGTTTCTCGCTACTAATTGCTAGCCTGAAATCATGCTTGAAAGCCCACAAAAATCTTGTGGGCTTTTTTTGTATTAAAATAGCGTACTTAAAAATAATGATGAGCATGCAATGGAACTGATCTTTGCAGCTGCACTATGCAGCGTCATGGTCTCGATTTTACTCAAGACAGGAAGGAACAGGGGACTCAATCCCATTCATCTGATTGCCTGGAACTATGCCACAGCAAGTGTTCTTTGCTATTGCTGGTTTAAACCTGATCTGGCACATGTATCAGTCACTCATACGCCGTGGTTACTGATTTTTGCCCTAGGTATCTTGTTGCCAAGTGTATTTCTGCTGCTGGCTCGGGCTTTGCAAACAGCGGGGATCTTAAAGACAGAAATCGCCCAGCGTCTATCAGTCGTACTTTCTCTTGCAGCAGCTTATTTCATCTTTCAGGAACAGTTTAGCCAGCTGAAAATCATTGGAATCGGTCTTGGGATCACTGCGGTGATTTGTATCCTGTTATCTAATCGGAATGATACTGGCACAGGAACTCGAGGTATGCTGTATCTGGGATTAGTCTGGGGCGGATATGCACTGATTGATGTGTTACTGAAATACACCACCAGTTTGGGATTACAGTTCGCTGTGACGCTGAACCTGATGTTCATTTGTGCCTTTATTTTCTCAATGACTTATCTAGTGATTAAATATCATCATCTTGGTGATTTGAAGCATATTGGCGCCGGGCTGGTTCTAGGGGGGCTGAACTTCGCCAATATAGCGTTTTATGTTAAAGCGCATATGCTGCTAAAAGATACACCAGCGATTGTGTTTGCGGGAATGAATATTCTGGTAGTGGTGTTTGGGGTACTTGCAGGCCTGGTCTTCTTTAAAGAGCGTCTAAAGCCTGCAAGCAGTCTCGGGTTGGTGCTGGGGCTTGCCAGTGTTATCTGCTTAGCCTATGCCATGTCTGCTTGACATAGGCACTGGCATAATCTAATGGTAGGCGAATCAGGTCTTCTTTTTCAGCCAGGCCCAGAAGCATGCCAGCCTGTCGGCAGTGTGGACAATGCGGATAACGATGCTGTTCATGCTTATATTGATGTAGATAGATTTTTTCGCAGTGTTTGCATTCAAATTTCATTGGTCTGGATGGAAGAACTGACATGGATACCTCTATTGTTATTCTGAATTATAAGTGTTCTTTAGTTAAGCAAAAATTAGGCCCATAATGACAAGTAAAGGGGCTTTGCGCCCCTTTTATAGCATAAAATTCTTACAGTTTGGTGAAAACATCTTCAGCTTTCAGACGGGATTTTGGCAGCTTGGCATTGAAATCATTTTCACTGCGGTAACCCAAAGTCATAAGTACAGATGGAATCAAGCCTTGTTCATTGAGCTTCAATTCTTCAGTAAGAATGCCTTCATCAAAGCCACCAATGGGCGTTGCATCTACACCTTCGATTGCTGCAGCAATTAACATTTGACCCAGTGCAATAAAGGTCTGGTTTTCTGCCCAACGCTGAATATCACCTTTTTCATTACGGTAATATTCAACATAACCTGTACGGGTATTGCGCTGTGCTTCTTTGGCGATTTCATCTTTAAAACGGCCGAGTAAATCATCACGTTCCAGAAGATTATCTAAATGCTGCTCAGTAATGTCAGCTTTGGTGCAGAAAAGAATCGTATGCGAAGAATCCAATACTTTTGGTGCATTATAGGCATATGTACCCACCAAAGCCTTGGCAATACGTGCTTTGGCATCAGCATGGTCAGCGATAAAAAAATGCCAGGGCTGGATATTAATTGAAGAGGGAGCCAGGCGAAGAATCTCGGACAAACGATCAAACTGTTCCTGCGGAATTTTCTTGGATGGATCATAAGCCTTTGTCGTATAACGAGATTCAGAAACCTTAAGTAAATCCATAACTGGACTCCATTCGTCTTTGTTGATCTTGGATGGGGGCATACAGTAAAGTCATACTGTAAGTGAAGTGGATTATTACAATAAATTTCCTTCAGGCAAAGCATAAGTTGTGCAGATATCTACTATTTATAATGTTAGCACTTAGAGCTTTGGCTAATGATAAAAGAGCTTTTCACTATTGGCACTTTTTGCCAAGAGGCGTTTAATAAGCTTATAAGCAATAACATGTAAGCGAGCGGGCGTATGCAATACACCAATTACTTCAAAAGAAAACTCAAAACTGAACAGCAAATCGGGTTATGGGTCGGTCTGGCAGATGCTTACGGTACAGAAATTGCTGCCAATGCCGGCTATGACTGGCTGCTGATTGATGGTGAGCATGCACCTAGTGATTTAAGAACCACGTTATCGCAACTACAAAGTATTGCAGCCTATCCATCCCAGGCAGTGGTACGCCCACCCATTGGCAGTGTACAGCTCATCAAGCAGCTTCTGGATATTGGCGCGCAAAGCTTACTCATCCCCATGGTTGAAACGGTTGAACAGGCCGAGCTGATGGTAAAAGCGGTACGTTATCCACCAGAAGGGATCCGGGGTGTTGGTGCAGCGCTGGCACGTGCTACCCGCTGGAATAGTATTCCGAATTATTACCAAACCGCCCATGAAGATATCTGTCTGTTGATTCAGATTGAATCGGTAAAAGGTCTGGAAAATCTGGATGAAATTTTAAAGGTCGATGGTATTGATGGTGTTTTTATTGGTGCAGTGGATCTGTCTGCCACTATGGGGTATCAAGGCAATCCAAATCATCCTGAAGTTCAAAAAGCCGTGATTGACGCGATTCAGCGGATTCGTGCTGCTGGTAAAGCGGCCGGTATTCTGTCGACACAACATGATATTACTCAAAAATATCTCGATTTGGGAGCTGAATTTGTTGCGGTCGGCGTGGATACCAGTGTGCTGATGAATTCTTTGCGTGAACTGTTATTTAAATATAAGCAGGGTACTGAAGTGGTGAAATCTGAAGGTGGATATTAATCTGCTTTCTACATCCTGAAATGAGAAAGACAACTGTAACCAGTTGCCTATTATTTAGCTTAGATTTAGTAATTCAGTTTTTTAAGTTAGCTTCAGCAGGACCTTGATGAAACAGTTTTTCACATTATGTACCTACATAATCACCTAAAATAAAAAGCCTTGATTAATTCAGGGCTTTTTATTAGTAAAGTGTATTAGGATTTTGCATCAAATATTTTGAAAGAGTAGGTTCAATGCGATAAATTTTTTTATTACCTTCTAGCCTTCCAGTGTTGTAAATAAACTTCACCGCTTCAAGCCAAGCTACTGCTTGATCATTAGAATTTAAACTCTTTTCTTGAACTTTTCCATCCATAAATAATGACAGAATATTCTTCTCTTCATAAGATAATTTTGTCAAAGAATTGATAAATTCTTTTTGTGTTTTTGAAATTAAATCTCGTTGTTCTTTTTGACGTTTTAGAAAAACAATGAGGTCATATATCAAAAATGAGAGACTTATGAGGAATATAATTAATAAAAATGTGAAGTAGCTATTAACAAATTGACTTAGATTTGGGTCAATTTCAAGAGTAGAAACTGCAAATATTAAGGACACAAATATAAGAAATATACTATTAGCTTTTTGAAAACTGGATTTCATTTTATGTGTATGAAAAATAATAAAATTAATTGAATGATAACTGATCATTTTAATAAAGAGCAAGTGAATTTTCTTAGTCGTAATTCCGCTATATTTAGTAATACCAAGTCGTCAGCTGTATTTCTTGCTCAGGATCACCAGAAAGCTCAAGAATCTGCGCAGATTCTTCTCTCCAGTCGCCTAAGACAATCCGCTTTTTGCTATTTACATCATGAATATTGGCACGATGAGTATGACCATGAATCAGCAGATCGACATCTTGTAGTGCGGTGTTAACAGCATCTTGATTCACGTCCATAACCTCATAGCTTTTGAACTGCTGCGCTTCATGGCTTTTCTTGCGGAAACCTTGTGCCAACCGGGCACGAAAAGACAACGGCATTTTCCTTAAAAAGCCAACTAACCAGGGATGACGGATAATTTTACGGAATCTTTGATAGCTGATGTCATCGGTGCAGAGTTCGTCGCCATGTTCTATACGAATCTTTTTGCCAGCAATCGTTAAGAACTGAACATCGGGCAAGAGCTGTCCTGTGAACTGATTTAGAAAATCTTTGCCCAAAGCGAAGTCACGGTTACCGACCAGAAAATAAACCTGATTACCCGCTTTGGTGAACTGTTTTAAATGCTCAATAATTTCATCCAGCCAAGGAGCGGTATAGTCGTCACCAATCCAGGCATTAAACCAGTCACCCAGAATATAGAGTTGGGTATTCTTATCTTTATAGGCATCTAATAAATCTAAAAACCCCCGAACGAGTCGAGGGTGATCAGGTGACAAATGTAAATCGGCGATAAACAGATGGGTCACAAATCTTTTCCTTTTATTCCTCTCTAGAGCCCTCATTCATATGAGGGATTTTCCATTACACCGTTTTAAAGCATCGCTTTAAAACTCATAAAGAACGGAGAGGACGTTTTTTATTCAGAAATGATTTTTGCAGATTCGATTACAACGTTCTCTAGTGGAACGTCAGCGTGGTAGCCACGGTTACCAGTGCGAACACCTTTGATTGCGTCAACAACGTCCATGCCTTCAACAACTTTACCAAATACTGCATAACCCCAACCTTGTGCAGTTTTGCCAGTATGGTTAAGGAAAGCATTGTTTTTCACGTTAATGAAGAACTGAGCAGAAGCAGAGTGAGGTGCTTGAGTACGTGCCATTGCAATGGTACCAACGTCATTGCTCAGGCCGTTGTCAGCTTCGTTTTCAATCGCGTCACGCGTTGCTTTTTCTTTAAAGTTTTCGTCCATGCCGCCGCCTTGAATCATGAAACCATCAATAACGCGGTGGAAAATTACGCCGTCATAAAAACCGTCACGTACATATTCTAAGAAGTTTGCCACTGTTTTAGGTGCTTTTTCAGCGTTTAATTCAAGAACAATACGACCTTTATTGGTGTTTAATTCGACTTGAGGAAAACTCATTGTGTAATCTCCTGATCATGACCTTTGAAGTCATGGGTTTTTTTGAATGAGAGAAGCATAAGCAAACTGTAATCGACAAGGCAAGCAAAAATATACTTTTCTCGGATAAAATTCTGAAAATCGTATCTTATTTATGCATTGTTCCAGCAGGTAAATCCAGATAATTGCCTGCGCTTTACCAATTAACAATGACACATTTTTTTGCAAGAGTATGTTTCTTTTCTTAAACAGCGACATGCGATTATATTTATGAAAAAGCTCCGGATCATTCGTCCAAATTTGCATGCAATTACAGCAGACCTGGCCTGATCATTTTAAAATGATTGAATAGAAAACAAATGCCACAGTTAGCAGTTGAGAGATTGATCACCTAAAGTTAAACTAGGGGACTTTAGTTTATGTTTTACGGCATGTCTAAAGCCTCCCGTAACAGGACATAAAACCCTTATTTTTAACTTTAGAAGTGAATGATTGATCATGAAGCCAAATGATGTTGTTACATCTCTGCCCGAGAACCCGACCCAAAACAAGAATGCAGTCGATTCAGCGCAGCAGCAGGAACAACAACCGGGCTTAGACTTTGTGCGCCAGGTCATCACTGATGATTTAGAAGCAGGCCGTACTCAACAAGTGGTGACACGTTTCCCACCTGAGCCAAATGGTTACCTGCATATCGGACATGTAAAAGCGATCTGTCTGAACTTTGGTATTGCTCAAGAATTTAATGGTTTATGTAATCTGCGTTTTGACGATACCAACCCGGATGCTGAAGAACAAGAATATGTTGATGGTATTGCCAATGATGTGAAATGGTTAGGTTTTGAATGGAATGGTGAGCCGCGCTATGCATCGAGCTATTTTGATCAGCTTTATACCTGGGCTATTCAACTGATCGAACAGGGCGATGCCTATGTGGATTTACAGTCTCCAGAAGAAATCAAGTTAAACCGTGGTAACTTTGTAGAACCAGGTAAAAACTCGCCACAACGTGATGCCACTGTTGCTGAAAACCTAGAGCGTTTTGAGAAAATGCGCAATGGCGAGTTTGCGGAAGGTCAGGCTGTGCTTCGTGCCAAGATCGACATGGCATCTCCAAACGTGCATATGCGTGATCCGATCCTGTATCGTATCCTGCATTCTGAACATCATCAGACTGGCGACAAATGGAAAATCTACCCTATGTACGACTATGCGCATCCATTATCCGATGCCATTGAAGGTGTAACACACTCTTTATGTACACTGGAATTTCAGGATCACCGTCCATTCTATGACTGGGTGGTTGAGAAAGTTCAATCCCCAGCTGTTCCACGTCAGTATGAATCAAGCCGTCTGAATGTCGACTACACCATTACTTCTAAGCGTAAGTTGCGTAAACTGGTTGAAGGCGGATATGTGAATGGTTGGGATGACCCACGTATGCCAACTGTGGTGGGTATGCGCCGTCGTGGTTTCACCCCGGAAGGTCTGCGTGACTTCTGTAAGCGGGTAGGTGTATCTAAGGTTGATGGCAGTATCGTCGATGTAGCAATGCTGGAGTATTGCATTCGCCAGTCTCTGGAAAATGCGGCTGCACGTGGTATGGCAGTACTTAATCCACTGAAAGTGACTTTAACCAATCTGCCAGCGGATATGGATCTGACGCATTCTCGTCACCCAAATGTGGATATGGGCGAGCGTGTGATTCCATTGACCTCTGAAATTTACATTGACCGTAAAGACTTTGAAGAAGAACCACCTAAAGGCTTTAAACGTCTGATTCCTGGCGGTGAAGTGCGTCTTCGTCATGCTTATGTCATCAAATGTGATGAAGTGATTAAAGATGAAAATGGTGAAGTGGTTGAGCTGAAATGTTCAATTGATCCTGAAACTTTAGGTAAAAACCCCGAAGGCCGTAAAGTCAAAGGTGTAATTCACTGGGTATCTGCAACTAAAGGTATTCCTGCAGAAGTTCGTATCTATGACCGTCTGTTCACTGAATCTGATCCAGAAACTGGGGATGATTTCCTGGCGAACCTGAACCCTGAGTCATTGAAAGTGGTACAAGCCGTAATTGAGCCAGCACTTGCAGAGGCTAAACCGGAAGACCGCTTCCAGTTCGAACGTGAAGGTTACTTTGTAGCGGACCAATACGATCACTCAAGTGAAAAGCCAGTGTTTAACCGTATTCTGGACCTGAAAGACAGCTTTAAGCCAGGTAAATAAGTTGTTTTGGTTTGGTGACTTAAATTGTATTGATCATTTGCTGCCAAGGAAACCAATTGGCCTCGGCGGATTCAAAACAGTTTGGTTCTAATATCTTTAGATAGCCCAACTCCGGTTGGGCTATTTCTATGGAGCGTAAAACAAAAACATGATCGTCCGTGATAAAAGTAATAGTTTTAGTCTGCTGTTTGCGTGGCATGGCACCATTTTGCCTAAGGTATTACCCGCACTTATGTCAGTGATTCTGATTTCTGGGGTACTGGTTTATTTAAGCCGGGAGCACTTTTTTAGCTTGCCTGCAGTCCCTGCAATTGGCTTCACCATCTTCGGGGTAATTCTTTCGATCTTCCTGAGTTTTCGGAATACCGCCTGTTATGATCGCTGGTGGGAGGGGCGTAAGCTTTGGGGTGCATTGATCGCCACCACGCGTCACCTGAGTCGGGATACTCACATACTCGATACTGAAAACAGGGAATTGCTCTTATACCGGATGATGCTGTTTACTCATTTATTGCGCGATCGTTTGCGTCAGCAAGAGAGTAACATTGAGCATTACCAGCCTGATACTCAGTTTGATCCAATTGCTTTCAATCAGCTTAAGCAGCAGGTTAATCCTGCACAATGGGTACTGGAACAGATGCAGAAACAGTTAGTAGAATGTTATCGATCAGGGCAGATCTCCGATATTATTTATAATAACCTGAATCAGCATACGGTAGAGCTCGGAAATATTCAGGCAGGTTGCGACCGGATTCTGTCGACGCCGTTGCCATTTTCTTATTCCGTACTGTTACATCGAGCGGTGTATTCTTTCTGTTTTATTCTGCCTTTTAGTCTGGAAGCCAATTTAGGGTTATGGACGCCAGTCCTGGTGGCATTGATTGCCTATCTGTTTTTAGGCCTGGATGAGCTGAGTGCCGAGCTGGAAGAACCTTTTGGACTACAGGACAATGACCTGGCGCTTGATTCAATTGTGCGCCTGGTTGAGCGGGAAACTTTAAGCTCTATAGGACGGGAAATACCTGAACCTTTACAGTCCTGGAAAGGACATCTGAGTTAAGTTGGTTATTTTTGTCCATATTAAAAGCCCCATTTATTTGGGGCTTTTAATTAGCGTTTTTTCAGGTTGCTGAGTATGTTCCTGGAATTGTTCCTGTAGCTCACGGTATTGCTGTAAGCGTCGTTTTGCTTTGTCGCGTAATTTCTTTTTAATATATAGTGCCAATGCAAAGCAAGTGGTGGTTAATGTCAGGAACATACTGTTCATGAAGCTCATCATCGAACTGATATAACCAATGGTGGTTAGACGGTTCATCATGCGGATCACCTGCGGGCTGCTTTCCACGCCAGTAATTGCCCAGGTACATAGATGTTCACAGTTATTGATAATCAGATGATAATTATTTTCATGCATGCGTGAACGCATACGACGCACAACTTTACGGCCTTTGTATTTGGTATGTGCATATTCCTGAACTTGGATTGGTTTACCATGACTAAACTTGTCAATCGAGGTAATTTCAATCGGGTGCTTTTTAAATAAGTGCGCAAAACCGGAATAATGGATCACACGACCTCGTCCGGCATAAATACCATGATGGGTATAGCCGAAGTGTTTGACCATAAGGTGAGCACCTAAGGGAAAACGTTGAGTTTGTTGCATATGCCACTGAATGCCAATTGATGTACAAATGTTTCAAGAAACCAAGTTTAACGGGTTTTTGTGATTTTATCGATGTTTATGTCTGAAAAATCAGCGAACTGATCAGTTGTGTTAATAATGGAATGATGAAAAAAAGTAGAAAGCTTAAGATTAAAATAGCCTAAGCACTATTGAGGATCACTACTCAACCAAGACAAGAGCTAGAGCTAGAGCAGAGCAGAACATACAGATTGAATAATGCTTCTATTTAAAAGTTCCAGCCAATAAAAAAGCATTTGCTTTCACAAATGCTTTTTTAAAATAAAGCCTGACCACTACTGTAATGGCAAGTGCTGCAGTTCATTCAGTTCCTTACGGCTATAGCCGCGAGAAGCGAGAACTTTTTTGATACCGACAATCACGTCTTCATCAGTTGCTTTTGCCAATGCTTCAAGAAGCTGTTCATTTGACTTACAAGCGCAGTCATTTTCAACACAAGCAATTTGATTCTTGTGTTCATTTTGTTGTTCAGCAGTGAACAACT
The DNA here is from genome assembly GCF_002381195.1 of Acinetobacter sp. UBA3461. Taxonomy (NCBI): domain Bacteria; kingdom Pseudomonadati; phylum Pseudomonadota; class Gammaproteobacteria; order Moraxellales; family Moraxellaceae; genus Acinetobacter; species Acinetobacter sp. UBA3461. The sequence goes on from NZ_DFRO01000039.1 coordinate 14,005, forward strand.
TTTGCCAAAAACTCATAGAGCCTTCATACATGATCTAACATAGCTTGAAATATAGCCAATTAAATAAATAAAGCAATAGGGCCTATGTGATAAAAGCAGCAAACGGTCTTCAAAATTTCCGATTGCAGCTGGTGTTTCAAACGATATTATTCAGTTGAAATAATGGAATTCATGTATAAGTCCATTATTTTAAAAACAAAAAATGGAGCTATTAGAAACTCCATTTATGTAACAAAAAAATAAATTGAAACAATATTTTTAGCGTTTTTCCAGCAGCACACCTGACTCCACATGATGGGTATATGGGAACTGATCGAACAGGGCAAATTTAGTAATTTTATGCGTCTGAGACAGCTGTTTCAGATTGTCATGCAATGTATCTGGATTGCAAGAAATATAGATGATTCGTTCAAAGCGCTGCAGTAACTTGAGTGTTTCATCATCAATACCGGCACGTGGTGGGTCGACAAAGATAGTATCAAAATCATAAGTTGAAATATCAATTTTGGCTTCTTGCAAACGACGGAACACACGTTCACCGTTATAGGCTTGGGTGAATTCTTCAGCAGACAGACGAGCCACCTGAATATTGTCGATACCGTTTTGCTGAATATTCCATTCAGCTGCATAGACTGAAGATTTCGCCAGTTCGGTCGCTAATACACGACGGAAGCGGGTAGAGAGTGGTAAGGTAAAGTTGCCATTACCACAGTAAAGCTCCAATAGGTCTTTATCAGACTGCTGTGCAGCATTGCATGCCCATTCCAGCATTTTCTGGCAGACTTGCGCATTGGGTTGAGTAAAACTGCTTTCAATTTGCTTATATTGATACTTGCGATCGAACACAGTCAATTCTTCAACAACATAGTCATCAGTTAAAATGACTTTCTGCCCACGACTACGACCAAAAATCTTAATATTGAGTTGTTCTGATATGGCCTTAGCTGCAGCTTCCCATTCAGCAGTCAGTGGGCAACGATAAACCAGTGATACCAACATTTCACCTTTTAAAGTGGCAAGAAAATGCGCTTCAAAGAGACGATTTGATAAAATAGGCTCAGCCTTAAGTGCTGCCAATAAGAGTGGCATTAAGGCATTAATACTGCGGTCGGCCACCGGAAACTCATCAATACGGATGACTTTTTTATTATTGTTCTCATCACGTTCAAACATGGCATAAAACAGGTCATCTTCAGTATGCCAGATCCGAAACTCAGCACGCATGCGATAGTACTGTTCAGGTGATTCGAATACTTCTAAAGCAGGTGGTTGATATTCGGCAAATTGCGCGCTAATGCGTTCAACTTTGGCATCCAGTTGTTGCTGATAAGATGAGGTCATATGCAGTAAAAATCGCAAATATTTTGAAAGCCAAGATGGTAGCAAAAAATTGCTGTTCTGCCTAAGACTATTCAGGGAAACAGGCCGGAAAAGCTGCTAAAAAAAAGGCCAAATCTACAAAGGGGAGAGATTTGGCTTTAAGAGGAAAGAAATTAAAATAAGTGATAAAGCTGTTTATAAGCCTGACATGGTCATCAGACTGGCATTACCACCTGCTGCTGCGGTATTAATGCTAATTGCACGTTCAATTACAAAACGTTCCACCGGAATCTCATAATTTCCGGAACTTAGATGAGTAATACCTACAATTGGACCTTGACGTGTTGCAATACGCTGCTGCAGATCAATCAGTGCAGAAGCATCACCATGATGCAGTACAGCTTCGAAATCACCAGATTCCATATCTTTAATCACTTTAATGGCCTTTACCACTTTTGCTGGCATACTTTGTAAATGTTTAAGTATAAAAGTATTGTCTGCCAGTACAGCCGGGCGACTACCCACCGATAAAATCGCCAGTAATTGCTGAATCTGATCAGCATCATTCGTTGCCAGAGATAATACACTTTCACGTGGCAAGATCATGTACTGGTTTTCTTCACCTGTTGGACCTTGTAGGCTAAAGCTGTGCCCAGTTGTGATTTTAGCCGGAGTGGTTAAGGAAATCGTTGGGAAAGTTTTATATACCCAAGCTTTAAATTCCTGTAGTAATGGATTTTCAAGCGTTGCCTGAGCAGAATTCATCGCATAAGGTTGAGCTAACTTTTTCTCGGATACCTGATGCATTAGACGGTAAATATAAAGTGGACCACCGGCTTTTGGACCAGTGCCGGATAGACCTTCACCACCAAAGGGCTGTACCCCAACGACTGCACCGACAATATTACGGTTAATATACAGGTTGCCGACATGTGCTTTCGAGATCACAGTCTGCATGGTTTCATCGATCCGGGTATGTAGTCCCATAGTCAGGCCATAACCCTTACTGTTGATCTGATCTAGCAACTGTGGCAGTTGGCCAGCTTTATAGCTAATCAAATGTAACACCGGACCAAAAACTTCACGTTCCAGATCATTCAGGTTTGGCAGTTCAATTAAAGTAGGCGGAATGAAGGTGCCTTGAGCCAGTTCAGAAGCATCCTGATTAAACATCAATTGATGGACTTTATGGCCTTTGCTGCGCATCTGATCAATATGCTTCTGAATGTTCTGCTGGGCTTCGGCATCAATGACCGGACCAATATCAGTTTTGAGCAGAACTGGATTGCCAACACGCAACTGCTGCATGGCACCTTTTAACATATGGCGTACAGTGTCCAGATTATCTTCCTGTACACACAATACACGCAGGGCGGAACAACGCTGACCAGCACTATCATAAGCAGAGTTGACCACATCCAGCACCACCTGTTCTGTCAATGCAGATGAATCCACAATCATGGCATTCTGGCCACCAGTTTCGGCAATCAGGGTCACACTTTCGCCAAACTGGTTTAACCGTTTGGCTACAGTTTTTTGCAGAATTTTCGCCACTTCGGTAGAGCCGGTAAACATGATGCCTTGAATGCGGGAGTCTTGGCTCAGCTGGGTACCAATGGTTTCACCACGGCCGGGTAATAGCTGTAATACATCCTGTGGAATGCCAGCTTCCCAGAGAATTTGTACAGCTTGGGCGGCAATCAGCGGAGTCTGCTCAGCCGGTTTGGCAATCACAGTATTACCCGCTACCAGTGCTGCAGAAATCTGGCCAGTGAAAATTGCCAGTGGGAAGTTCCAGGGGCTAATACACAGTACGGTGCCCAAAGGCTGGATATGGACATTCTCAGACAAATCTGACATCTGGCCAGCATAATAACGCAGGAAGTCAATCGCTTCACGTACTTCGGCAATGGCATTGGCATAGGTTTTACCAGCTTCACGCGATAGCAGAACCATCAGGGGCAGCAGGCGTTGCTGCATCAGCTCGGCGGCTTTATTCAGACAGGCGGCACGTTCATTCTTTGGCAGATTGGCCCAGAAATGTTGTGCATTGGCAGCTTGGATCAGGGCAATTTCTGCCTGTTCAGTCGTTGCTTCATAAACGGTACCGACGATATCCTGATGCTGGGCTGGATTGATTACGTGTACAGTATTACTTGTATCTGGCTCTGAAAAAGCTGTGCCCATTGCTGCTGCCTGGAACTGAGTTTTAGCCAGACTTGCTGCAACTTCATTTAAAACACTGAGTTCCGCGTCATTGGCTAGATCTAGTCCAGATGAATTGATACGTGTGCCATAAAGATCTTGAGGATAGGGAATATGAGGATGTTTGGCACCCAATACATTTTCTTGTTGAGCGGTCTTTATAATTGTCTGACGAGGATTTTCGATCAGATCTTCAACTTTTAAGCTCTTGTCCGCGATCCGGTTCACGAAAGAAGTATTGGCACCATTTTCCAGCAGACGGCGTACCAGATAGGCCAATAGGGTTTCATGATTGCCGACCGGGGCATAGATACGACATGGAATGCCGAGCTTACCAGCCGCTTTGTCACCGACCACATTTTCATATAGCGGTTCACCCATGCCGTGCAGGCACTGGAACTCGTATTGACCGGCATAGTAACGTTCCGGGTTGGCAAGTTGGTAAATGGTGGCCACAGTCTGTGCATTGTGAGTAGCAAATTGCGGATAGATATAATCAGGTTCTGCCAGCAGTTTACGTGCGCAGGCAATATAGGATAGGTCAGTATGTACTTTACGGGTAAACACCGGATAATCCGACATACCTTCGATCTGGGCTTTCTTGATCTCGCTATCCCAATACGCACCTTTCACCAGACGAATCATCAGGCGTTTCTGGCTGCGTTTAGCCAGATCAATGATGTAATCCACGACATAGAAGCAGCGTTTCTGGTAGGCCTGAATCACAAAACCAATGCCTTTCCAGTTATTGAGTTCAGGTTCAAAACAAAGACGTTCTAAAAGCTCTAGGGAAATTTCCAGACGCTCAGTTTCTTCGGCATCAATATTCAGGCCGATATTATAGTTTTTCGCCAGAACTGCCAGATTCAGGACTTTGCTATACAGTTCATCATTGACGCGATCCATTTGCGAGCGCTGATAACGTGGATGCAGTGCAGACAGTTTGATGGAAATACCCGGGCCGTTATAAACATCTTTATCTGTTGATGCTTGACCAATGGCATGAATTGCATTTTGATAATCCTGATAATAACGTTCTGCATCCGGATCGGTTAGTGCTGCTTCACCCAGCATGTCATAAGAATATTGGAACCCTTTTTCTTCCAGACGTTCTGCATTTTTCAGGGCTTCATCAATGGTTTCGCCAGTCACAAACTGCTCACCCATCATGCGCATCGCGACATCAACTGCTTTACGGATAATGCCACGGCCACTACGTGCCAAAAGACCGGTTAATAAACTCGACAGGCTTTTCTGCTGTGGAGTTTCCATCAGCTTTCCAGTGAGCATTAACCCCCAAGCCGCAGCATTCACAAACATCAGCTGGCTTTGACCAAGATGTTCTTTCCAGTTGCCCTGATTGATTTTGTCGCGGATCAGTAAGTCACGGGTTGCTGTATCTGGAATACGTAGTAAGGCTTCTGCCAGACACATCAAGGCAATCCCTTCCTGAGAAGACAGCGAAAATTCCTGAAGCAGTCCTTGTACGATACCGGCTTTACCGCCTGAGCCTTTACGCTCGCGCAGGGAATGTGCCAGATCAAACGCCAGGCGCTGAATTTTATCTGTCAGTTCTGAAGAAATTTCACTATGTTCCAGCAACGTTTCCACGCATTCGGATTCGGCGCGTCGCCATGCGGTATTGATGCGCTGTTCGTATTGGTTTTTATCCTTAAATTCAGCAATGTAATTCGATTGCTTCACTGCATTCGAGTGCGAATTCGGGCGTAATGTGGTGGACATAGTGACTTCCTGTACTGCGTCAATCGGTTCTTTGAGTTGAATGAGTTTTAATCTATAATCCCAAAATAATTGACGAATATCTCACTATAGTTTGTATCATTTTTAGAGAATAATTCTAATGAATAGCCCATATGTAAGCCTTGACCGAATAGATATTCGTATTCTTGATTTGCTGCAATCTGAATCGAAAATTTCCAATATCAAACTGGCAGAAATGGTGAACCTGTCGCCAACAGCAGTACTGGCACGGGTGCAGAAATTGACCAAGGAAGGATTTATTCTCGGTTATGAAGCCCGTCTGAATCCGGTCAAGCTGAATAACGGTTTTGTAGTTTTTGTCGAGATACTGCTGGATAAAACTACACCGAATGTACTAGAAGAATTTTCTGAAGCAGTGCAGCATATTCCGGATATTGTGGAATGTCATATGATCAGTGGTGGCTTTGATTTTGTAGTAAAAATCCGCTGTGCGAATATGGATGAATTCCGTAAAATTTCCGGAGATATTCTGTGGCAGTTGCCGGGCGTAAAAGAAACCCGCAGTTATCCGGTGATGGAAGTAATTAAGGAAACCCAGCAGATCAAGCTGAAAGTACCTGCCAAAGCTAAAGTATAAAATGCTGATAAAACAAAAGGGACATAAAGTCCCTTTTAGTTTTTGAAATAGAAAGACTATTTCTTCATTTCTGCCATTTCTTTTTGATATTCGGCTTTCGCCAGTTCAAAACGATTGACTACATCGTGACTTGGAGCTTTATCTAGCAAACTAACAATCACAATGCTAAGCGCTGCCAGAATAAAGCCGGGAATAATCTCGTACAAACCTGTATCGCCCATATAATTTTTCCAGGCAATTACGGTTACTGCACCTACTACCATGCCAACAATTGCGCCATTGAGAGTCATGCGTTGCCAGAAAAGCGAGAAGATGATCAATGGACCAAACGCTGCACCAAAGCCTGCCCACGCGTAAGCCACTAGACCAAGAACTTTGCTGTTCGGATTGATTGCCAAGGAAATTGCAATCAGGGAAATCACAATCACCATGCCACGGCCAACCCAGATCAGTTCTTTTTGCGAAGCATTTTTACGCAGGAAACCTTTGTATAAATCTTCGGTAAGAGTTGTAGAACAGACTAGCAGCTGACAGCTTAAAGTACTCATAATCGCAGCCAGAATTGCAGCCAAAACGATGCCAGCCACCCAAGGATTAAACAGGATTTTGGTCAGTTCCATAAACACGGTTTCAGGATTCTGGTTCACGATCGCTGCAGCAGGTAAATCAGGATTTGCTGCAAAATAAGCAATTCCGATATAACCTGCAGACATTGCACCCACCAGACACAGGATCATCCAGGTCATACCGATACGACGTGCAGCGGGAATGGTTTTTACCGAATCTGCCGCCATAAAACGAACTAAAATATGCGGTTGGCCAAAATAGCCTAAGCCCCATGCCAAACTTGAAATAATCGCCACCATACTCAGACCTTCCAGCATATTGGATGCATGTGGACGGGCTGTTTCAAGCAATGTACCGACCTGTTGAGCATTATCACCCAATGCCAGATAGGTAATGATCGGGGTAATTAACAAGGCGAAAATCATCAAACCGGCCTGAAAGGTATCGGTCCAGCTGATCGCCAGAAATCCACCGATACACACATACAGAATCGTGGCAACAGCACCGAGCCAGAGTGCAGTGGTATAGTCCCAGCCAAACAGGCTTTCAAATAAGCGTGCACCTGCAACCATGCCGGAAGCACAGTAAATCGCAAAGAACACCAGAATTACGATTGCAGAGAGCAAGCGTAAAATCCGCTTCTTATCCGAAAAACGGCTGGTAAAATAATCGGGCAATGTCAGGGCATTGTTCTGGTATTCGGTGTGGGCACGCAGGCGGCCAGCCACCAGGAGCCAGTTCAGCCAGGCACCAATAATCAGACCAATCGCAATCCAGACTTCAGACAAGCCAGATAGGTAAATTGCACCAGGCAGACCCATCAGCAGCCAGCCGCTCATGTCGGAGGCGCCTGCCGAAAGTGCAGTTACTACACTGCCCAGACTTCGCCCACCCAGAATATATTCATCAAAATTGGACGTCGCACGATAGGCGTATAAACCAATTCCAATCATGGCGACGATATAAAACAGAAAAGTAATCAGTGTCGGGTTTAGCGAGCTCATAGGCAGAGTATCCTTAAATATTGCACATCATCATCCGGGATGATTTTTTGTACTGCGTTCACAGGGCAGTGATTCAAACACGGTTTAAAAATTACACTCTGTAACAGTTAAGCAGTTTTTATGTATGCTTTATGTAAATTTGTTTTTTTAAACAGGATAGTATGGAATTTGAAATAGCTGAACAAAGCCAAGAATAGTCTAATTTAGAGCTAAGGAGCTAATTTTTAATAAATAGTTAAAATCATTAAACTTTTGTTATTTTATTACACAAAGTTACAAAACTAACAGCAAATGCGAACTAGACATATTTTGTTGCAAATATTACTTAAAAGATTTCTATTTGTTTCTGACCACTCCGCGCATAGTGGAAGAGCACCATCAAGGTGCATCATCGCCAAGAGTAAAAAATATGGACAATATGCTTCAAATTGACTTGAACAGAATCGAACAGGATTTATTGGGTAAAAAACAGATTCCACAGCATAGTTATTATGGAATTCATACTATACGTGCGCTGGAAAACTTTCAGATATCAGGTTTAACTGTAGGACAGCAGTTACATTTTATTCGCGCTTTGGCACAAGTTAAAAAAGCGTCTGCACAAACCAATCTACATTTTCAGAAAATTTCAGAACAACAATGTGCAGTCATTCAGCAAGCCTGTGATGAGCTGATTCAACATCCGGAAAACTGGCAGGATGCTTTTCCACTGGATCCTTATCAAGGCGGAGCCGGGACTTCCATCAATATGAATGCCAATGAAGTGATTGCCAACCGTGCGCTGGAACTGATGGGGCATCGTAAAGGGGAATATCATATTCTGCATCCGAATGATCATGTGAATACATCGCAATCTACCAATGATGTCTATCCCACGGCACTGCGTCTAGCAACTTATACATGTTTAGATGAACTGCTCAATGTGCAAAAATCTTTGATTGATACTTTATATAGTAAGGCTACAGAATTTCAGTATGTGATCAAGATGGGCCGTACTCAATTGCAAGATGCCGTTCCTATGACTATGGAGCAGGAATTCCGCGCTTTTGCGACTTTATTAAAAGAAGATTTTAAGCTGATTGAGCAGATGCGTCAGTTATTGCTGGAAGTTAATCTGGGTGCAACAGCAATTGGAACTGGTGTAAATACACCAACGGGTTATGCCAAGCGTGCTGTAGAAACTTTGGCACACATTACTGGTCTGCCTTTAAAAGGCGCGGAAGATTATGTAGAAGCGACCAGTGATTGTGGCGTATTCATTATTCTGTCTAGTAGCCTGAAACGTCTGGCAGTCAAGTTGTCCAAAATCTGTAATGACTTACGTCTCTTAAGTTCTGGACCACGTACCGGTTTAGCAGAAATCCGCTTGCCAGAATTACAGGCAGGTTCTTCGATCATGCCAGCCAAAGTGAATCCAGTGATTCCGGAAGTGGTGAATCAGATTGCATTTCGGGTAATTGGCAATGACCTGACCGTGACCATGGCAGCGGAAGCTGGACAATTACAGCTCAATGTCATGGAACCTGTCATCGCGGTATCTTTAAATGAATCGATTCAATTGCTGACCCACGGTATGCAGACGCTACAGCAAAAATGTATTGCCGGCATTCAGGCCAATGAGCAGAACTGTTTAAGTGCCGTGATGCGCAGCATCGGTATTATCACTTTACTGGAACCACTGTTAGGGCATGCCATGTGTGATGAAATCGGAAAACAGTGTATTCGTGAAAATAAAACTGTGCCTCAAGTCGTACTGGAGCTGGGTCTGCTCAGTCAGGCTCAGTTAGATCAAATCTTTGCCTTTGAAAATCTGGTCTCAGAAGTACCTAGTGAGATCAATCAGTTAGAACAAGTGTCCTGAAGCTCTTAAGGCTTTGAATCACGATTTATAGGATCGTGCTGATTTTAACCATTTACCCCAAATCCAGTCTGTGGATTTGGGGTATTTTCATCTAGACTAGATAAATCCCACGATGAATTCGGAACATAGCATGTTTGATAAAATCAGCACTTTATTCAAATCAAATAAACCTTCTCCTGCACAGCTTTATCTAGAAGAAAATAATATTCAATATACCGAAGAAACTGGCTATATCGTAGATGGGATTAACCTGAATCAAGAGTTAGGTGAAAGACTAGAATATCTGTCTAACCGACGCATGAAAACATTTGATGATCTGAAAGAATTATATTTTACAGCCATGATCATTAATGAAAAAATTGATCTGGAAATTGCCAATCAACGTTTTAATTCAAGATTGGGCAATACTGAAGAAAACTTGCTGCAATTTAAAGTAATCGTAAAAAAGTTGAATGATTATTACCGAAATTTTCTGCGTGAGAAAAAATAGCATTTGAAGTGGAAAGAAACCATTATTTCCTGATAGCAAAGACTGCATAAAAATAACGAAATGCGCAGATACCATCGTGATAGTATAAGGGACATGTTGTTTAGACTTTAAAGCTATATACATGTTCCAACAAGAAATTTCCCAACTCAATTTAAAACAACTCAAAGCTGGTGAACGACGCTGGTTAGGCAACCTGCAGGGATCATCCACAGCATTATTGCTGAAGGAAATTGCCAAGCAGCATAAACAGTTATTTGTGATTGTGGCACGCAATAATCAGCACCTTGGTCAGCTGGAAAGTGAACTGGAATTTTATGGTATCAAGCCGACTATATTTCCAGACTGGGAAATTTTGCCTTATGACCGTCTCTCTCCGCATCAGGACATTGTCTCTGAACGTCTGGCAATTCTTTCCAATATGCCGCAAACCGGGGTGTTGCTGTTATCTGCTTCTACGCTGGCACAGCGTGTAGCACCAAGCTCATGGGTATTGGGTGAACACTTTGATATTCGTGTCGGGCAAAAGCTTGATCTGGAACAGCAAAAGAAAAAACTGATTCAGGCGGGTTACCATCTGGTTGATACGGTATATGACCATGGTGAATTTGCAGTCCGCGGCAGCATCATGGACATTTATGCCTCTGGTCAGGATGCACCGATCCGGATTGACCTGTTTGATGATGAAATTGAAACGCTGAAATTTTTTGATCCGGAAACCCAGCGCACTACGCAAACTTTAGAACAATTTACCGTATTACCAGCACAAGAATTTCCACTGAAAGAAGGGCGCGCCACTTTCCGGGACCGTTATGGTGAGCTGTTCCCGACAGCAAATCCCAAGAAAAACCCGATGTATCAAGATGTCATGGATGGTATTGCTTCGCCGGGTATTGAATTTTACATGCCGCTTTTCTTTAGTGCAGAAGCGATGCAAGCTCACAGCACTTTGGCTTCATACTTACCAAAGAATGGCATTGTCATTACAGATCGCGGTCTGGAAGAGTCATTAAACCAGTTTTGGGCTGAAGTGGTACGTCGTTATGAGGATCGCCGTCATAATGTGGATCAGCCAATTCTGCCTCCGGAAATGCTGTTTACCCAGACTAATCTTGTGCTGGAGCAATTGAACCAGTTTGGTCGCATTATTGCCTCTCAAGATGTTTTTGATGAAAAAGTGGGTGTGATAAATCTGGATACTCAGACACCGCCACGACTGCCGGTCGATCCGAAACGGGAAAAGCCATTCATCGAAGTTAAAAAATATATCGATGCAGCTAATCATCCTGTTCTACTCGTGGCTGAAAGTGCAGGTCGCCGAGAAACTCTAAAAGATGCACTGCGTCCAAGTCTGGGGGATATCCCGACTGTCGAGAATTTTGATGCATTTGTCGCATCATTACATGCGATTGCCATTACCAGTGCACCCTTAGAACGTGGTCTGGTTTTGACTGATCGTATCGCTGTGATTTCGGAAAACCAGCTCTATGAACATCGGGTGGTACAGCGCCGTCGCAAGCGTCAACAGGAAGTATCCGAAGAATTCCTGATTCGCAGTCTGACCGAGCTGACCATTGGTGCCCCAGTTGTACATATTGATTATGGCGTAGGGCGTTATGCCGGCCTGATTACCTTGAGTATTGACGATCAGGACCATGAATTCCTGCAACTGGATTATGCTGATGATGCCAAGGTTTATGTACCAGTCACCAATCTGCATCTGATCAGCCGTTATAGTGGTGGTGATCCTGATCTGGCACCACTACATAAGCTCGGAACAGATGCCTGGAGCAAAGCAAAACGTAAGGCACTGGAACAGATTCACGATGTCGCAGCCGAATTACTAGATATACAGGCACGACGTTCATCCAAGCCCGGGATTAGTTTTGAGCTGGATCAAAGCCTGTATATGCAGTTTGCCAGCGGTTTTGCCTATGAAGAAACGTTAGATCAAGCCAATGCCATTGAAGCAACTTTATATGACATGCAGCAGGCCAAACCAATGGATCGTCTGGTTTGTGGTGATGTAGGCTTTGGGAAAACTGAGGTCGCAATGCGTGCTGCTTTTGTGGCGGTGCAGAATAACCGTCAAGTCGCAGTTCTGGTCCCAACCACTTTGTTAGCACAACAGCACTATGAATCCTTTAAAGACCGCTTTGCGGACTGGCCAGTACGCATTGAAGTACTGTCACGTTTCGGTTCTTCTAAGGCACATACTAAAACGATTGACGACCTGGCAGAAGGCAAAGTGGATATTGTGATTGGTACACATAAAATTTTGCAAGAAAATGTCCAGTTCAAGAATCTTGGCCTGATGATTGTCGATGAAGAACACCGTTTCGGGGTGCGGGACAAAGAACGCATCAAGGCGCTACGTGCCGATGTAGATATGTTGACCCTGACCGCAACACCAATTCCCCGTACCCTAAATATGGCTTTTAGTGGTATGCGTGATCTTTCAATCATCGCGACACCACCAGCACGTCGTCTGGCAGTAAAAACCTTTGTGCAGGAACAGACCAATGACACCATTAAAGAGGCGATTCTGCGTGAATTGCTGCGTGGTGGTCAGGTTTATTTCCTGCATAACGAAGTGGATACCATTGACCGTGCTGCAGAAAGCCTACGTGAACTGGTACCAGAAGCGCGTGTCATTGTTGCCCATGGGCAAATGCGTGAACGTGAACTGGAGCAGGTCATGCAGCAGTTCTATCACAAGGAATATAATGTTCTGGTGTGCTCGACCATTATTGAAACCGGGATCGATGTGCCGAGTGCCAATACTATCATTATTGAACGTGCGGATAAGCTGGGGCTGGCCCAGTTGCACCAGTTGCGGGGGCGTGTTGGTCGTTCCCATCACCAGGCGTATGCTTATCTTTTGGTTCCATCGATCAAAGGTTTAAAAGGCGATGCTGAAAAACGCCTGGATGCGATTCAACGGGCTTCAAATCTGGGCGCGGGTTTTATGCTGGCAACCGAAGATCTGGAAATCCGGGGTGCAGGTGAACTCTTGGGTGAACAGCAAAGTGGTTCGATGCAGGCGATAGGTTATAGCCTGTATATGGAAATGCTGGAAAAAGCCACCAAAGCCATTCAAAAGGGCAAGACACCGAACTTTGATGCACCATTATCTTTAACGGCAGAAATTAATCTGCATATGCCAGCCTTGATTCCGGATGACTATCTGGGGGATGTACATCAGCGTCTGCTGTTCTATAAACGTATCAGTAATACCGATACCCAAGACAAACTCGACAATATCCGTATGGAGCTGATTGACCGTTTTGGTATTCCACCACAGCCAGTGAAGCAGCTATTTGCAGTACATCAGCTTCGTCTGAAAGCAGAACAGCTGGGCATTACCAAAATCGACATTGGCGGTCAGGGCGGGCATATCGAATTTGCTCCGGATACGCCAGTGCAGGCCATGAGTATTATCCAGATGATGCAGAAACATCCGACCTATTTCCGGATGAATGGCGGGCAACGTCTGAAAGTCATGGTCATGCTCGAAGACTATCAGAAACGTATTCAGTTTTTAACCGATTTGCTGGATAGCCTGCTGAAGGAGCTGCATTAAAAAGGTTTTAAAAAATAGGTCAGAAAAGGAATTCTGACCATTCGTTTAAATCGATGGCTAAGTCGCCCCTCAATGGAAAGAAAGTCTTGATTAATTTGTGTGATTCGGTAAAGTCTGAGTTGTGACCGAGTACATAACAAATCATCCAAATTTGTATTTAAACACATTGCTCACAATATTCAGCTAGCACTGGATATGTTAGTATTAGCCATCATTCTAATTTTGCATCATTTATAAAGATATGTTTAGTTTGCATCCTCAACTTGCTCAAGATACGTTTTTTGTAGGCGACTTTCCTTTATCAACATGTCGTTTGATGAATGATATGCAATTTCCGTGGTTAATCCTGATTCCACGTGTGCCGGGCATTACAGAATTATATGAACTTAGCCAGGCCGACCAGGAACAGTTCCTGCGTGAATCAAGCTGGTTGTCTAGTCAGCTTGCGCGTGTATTCCGTGCAGACAAAATGAATGTGGCTGCATTAGGTAATATGGTTCCACAGCTACATTTTCATCATGTGGTTCGTTACCAGAATGATGTGGCTTGGCCAAAACCAGTGTGGGGAACTCCTGCGGTTCCTTATAGCAGTGAAGTTCTTGCTCATATGCGTCAGACGTTAATGCTGGCTCTACGTGGTCAGGGAGATATGCCATTCGACTGGCGTATGGATTAATCTGATCCCATGCTGCAATCAGGCCTGTAAATTATACAGTGCTGCAAGGAGCAACTGAGTGCAAATAGACGATTGGGTACATAAAGAGCCGAAACAGTTTGAATATTTCCATCGACTGATGGGATATATCATGCTGTCGCTGGTCATCGTCGTTTTTCACTATACAGAGCCTGACACGCAGTACCAGATTTTTATCCCGTTTTTCTTTCTTGCGATTATACTGGCTCTGCCGAAGCTGTCGCGCTGGCTCATCTATCGCTACAATACTAGTATCAAGCGTAATGTCTTCTTTGTACTTGACATTGCTGTAATTGCAGTCATTCTTTCTGCAATGCATATGAGTCTGGTACTGTCTTTATTGGGACTGGTCGCATTGTTGTATACCGCAATCAGTAACAAAATTTCATTTCTGACGTTCTCATTGGCAAGCCTGATCGGTATTGCCATTTTTTATTTCTGCAATATTTTTATCTTTGGTTTTGGTGAATATTTTCAGCCAACCAGCAATGAGTTGACAGTTCTGGGCTTCCTTTGTCTGGTGACCTATTTTGGTGTAGGTAATTACTATCAAACCACGCGTGCACGTTATATGGCGCAGAAAAAGAATCATTATTATGATCAGATGAACCGCTATATGGAATTTGCCAACCAGCTGAGCCGTTATGCACCCTTGCAGCTGTGGCAATCAATTATGAAGGGTGAGTCTGAAGCCAAGATTGAATATAAACGTAAGAAACTTACCGTATTTTTTTCCGATATCCAGGGTTTTACGGAACTCTCTGAAACGCTGATTCCAGATGATTTGGCCTTCCTACTGAATGACTATCTCAGTCACATGACAGAAATCGCCAAGCACTATGAAGGCACGGTAGATAAATTCATGGGTGATGCGATCCTGATCTTTTTCGGTGATCCGCATTCTGATGGTGTTGAGCAGGATGCCAAAAACTGTCTGGATATGGCGATTGCCATGCGTCAGCAGATGAAAATCCTGCGTGAACGCTGGGTGAAAATGGGCTATCCACCGCTACATATTCGTATGGGTATTTCGACGGGGTATTGTCACGTTGGCAATTATGGCGCTAATCACCGTATGGCTTATACGATTGTGGGACGGGATGCCAACCTGGCAGCACGATTACAATGTGCTGCTGAAGTAAATGAAATCCTGATTTCTGAAGATACCCATACACTTATCAAGAATGACTATCTTTGTGCAGGAAAAAAACCAGTATTCCTGAAGGGGATTAAAGAGCCAGTACGTACCTGGCAGGTAATGGAGCGATTTACTTCAGAGAAAATTGATTATCAACGCTGGTTTGACTACGAATATAAAGGTTTCCATCTGTTACTTAATCTGGATGAAGTACAGAACTACGAATATCCTAAACTGGTGCATGTGCTTGAAAATATGATTAAGCGGATTCAGACCCAGCAGAAGATGACCAATTCACAAGGTATTGTAAAGTTAAAACTTGAAGATGAAGTCATTGAACATCTACCAGTGAGTACAGCAGAACCTGTGGTATTAGAAAAAGAGACTGAGAAGCAGGAATATGAAACCAGGTCAGATCAATCAGAAAAAAAGACCAGTCGCGCGAGTTAAGAAAAAACAATCACCATAAAGATCAGATGTAAAAAAACCACGCTCAAGCGTGGTTTTTTATGAAAATCGCTTAGTGATTTTCTGAAGCATGGTTGATGGTGTATTTCGGAATTTCAACTTCCAGATCTTCGTCCACCACTTTGACCTGACAAGACAAACGTGAATCAGGCTCAAGGCCCCATGCACGGTCTAACAGATCTGCTTCAACATCATTCATTTCTTCTAGGCTGTCAAAGCCACGACGCACAATCACGTGACATGTGGTACATGCACATGACATATCGCAAGCATGTTCAATCTTGATCCCGTTATTTAGCAGGCTTTCACATAAATTGGCATCTTGTTCAACTTCAAACTCAGCACCTTCAGGGCAAATTTGCGCATGTGGAAGAACTTTAATACGTGGCATAGTCTTTACCTTAAATTAGTTTGAGTTTGACCAGTCGTCGAGTTTAGTACCTTTCAGTGCTGCATCGATATGCTGGTTCATACGAGCAGCAGCAAATGCATCACTATGTATTTTAAGCTGTTCTACGGCAGATTCAATCGCTTTGATATCTGTACCTTGCAGCTCTTGTTCAAGCTTGGCTTGAGCAGCTTGCAGATCAGTAAGCTGCTGCTCACTTAACAACGCCTCATCCATTTTCAGGGCCTGAGTAAGTGCTTCGAGTTCACGTTGTGCTTCAACTTTGGTTTCCTGAAGATGACGCAGGTTTTTGTCTTCTTCAGCAAATTTATAACCTTCAAGCAGTAAACGCTCTGTATCTTCGCTCGATAAACCATAAGATGGTTTGATATCAATCTGTGCTTTTACACCAGATGTAGTTTCTTGCGCAGCTACGGTTAAAAGACCATCAGCATCCACCTGGAAAGTCACTTCAATACGTGCCTGACCTGCAGTCATTGGCGGAATACCGTGCAGCACGAAGCGGCCCAAGCTACGGCAATGCTCCACCAGATCACGTTCACCCTGAACTACATGGATCAACATCGCGGTCTGACCATCTTGATAGGTGGTGAATTCTTGACGGCGTGCCACAGGAATCGCGGTATTACGTGAAATTAGACGTTCTACCAGACCACCCATGGTTTCAAGACCTAGAGACAATGGTGTTACGTCTAATAACAATGAACCGTCGGTTGAATTACCAATCAATTGGTTCGCAGTAATCGAGGCACCAATTGCAACTACTTCATCCGGATTGATGGTACATAGAGGTTCTTGATTGAACACTTCACGCACTGCTTTCTGAACGGCATAGGAGCGGGTAGAACCACCTACCAGAACAACATTTTGAATATCATCCAGTTCCAGTTTGGCATCACGCATTACACGTTTACAAACGCTAATCGTTTTATCCAGTGCAATTTTAATGATTTCTTCAAACGTTGGACGATCTAATGTTAAGACATGATCCAGCAGTTTTAATTCTACAGACTCTGCATCAGAAAGCGCTTCTTTGGCTTTACGCGCAGCTGTAATGAAATGTGCATATTCAGCATCATTGAGGGTTTCAATATTCAGCTGTTTCTTGGCCCATTTTAGAATCAGACGATCCAGGTCATCACCACCCAGAGCAGTATGGCCACCAGTCGCTAATACTTCGAATACGCCTTGCGAGAAACGCAGGATAGATACGTCAAAAGTACCACCACCTAGGTCATAGATCACATAGTTGCGATCTGTACTGAGGTTAGTTTCCTGATCCAGACCATAAGCTACAGCAGCAGCAGTAGGTTCATTCAATAAACGAAGTACATTTAAACCGGCCAGTTGTGCCGCATCACGAGTTGCCTGACGTTGTGCTTCATCAAAATATGCAGGAACTGTAATGACAGCACCATTAATCTCATTTTTCAAGCTTGCTTCTGCACGGTCTTTCAGCTGTTTTAAGATTTGTGCTGAAATTTCGACGGGTGTTTTACGACCTTGAGCAGTTTCAAATGCTGGCATTTCATTCGCTTCACCCACTAAGGTATACGGGTGCTGGAATTTAATATCCGCTTGAGAACGACCCATAAAACGTTTTACAGAAACGATGGTATTCTTTGGGTCGGTCATTATGAATGGTGCAGCTTCATAGCCGTACTGAGTGCTTTGCTCTGCATAATGAACGATAGAAGGAAGTAACACACGTCCTTGTTCATCATTAAGTACTTTGGCTTTACCTGAAAGAACCGTGGCGACCAAAGAATGGGTGGTGCCTAAATCGATACCAATCGCAATGCGGTGTTCATGCGGTGCACTTGATTGACCTGGTTCTGCAATCTGCAAGAGAGCCATAGTGTTACATCCTTTGCACGTTAAATATTAAAGAGAGAAATTAAAAATCGTCATCGAGGTCAAAGCTGTCGTCATCGAGGAAACGGTCTTCCGCTTTATCGATATCGGCCATGACTTTGACAAAGAAGCGCAGTTTACGCACAGTATCGCGAGCCTCAGCCCAGTCTTCCTCTTCATAATCTATTTTGAATTCACGCACCAGACCATCAATCCACTGTTGAACTTCAACTTTCAAGGAAGATAAATCTTCTGCTGAAGCTGCATCATCAAGCTGCTCACGAATTTCAAGCGCATCTTGCAGGAACTCAAAATCACTGATGGACTGATCTAGATGATAATCCTGTTTTTTCAATGAAAGTAAGTAAGCAGCGCGACTATCCACGGCCGACAAAACCTTATATGCCTGATTGATTTCACTTGATTTGATCAGGGCCTGGTCTTTGTCTGCAGCTTTATCTGGGTGATATTGTTGCTGTAACTTTAAAAATTCAGCTTTTAAAGCAGCTGAATCAATATCAAGTGCGACAGGGAGGTTGAACAACTCAAAATGATTCATGGGAGATTGGATCCACGATTAATATGCAAATTAACTGCAATGTACAGCTAAAAATTACTGCCTAAATGCAATTAAAACAGTGTAGATGACACTGTTTTAATGCTGCAAGGATAAATGTACGCTAATGATTAAGCCTTATACAGTGAAGGATTCACCGCAGCCACATTCACCTTTTTTGTTCGGGTTGTTAAATTCGAAGCCTTCGTTCAGACCATTTTTTACGTAGTCCATCTCCATACCTTCGAGATAAACCAGGCTTTTCGGGTCAACGAAAACTTTAACACCAAACTGTTCAAATACTTCATCATGTGTATCAGCGTCATCGACGAATTCAAGCACATAAGCCAGACCAGAACAGCCTGAAGTTTTCACACCAACGCGAATGCCTTCACCCTTACCACGATTTTTCAGGTAATTGCTGATATGAGTTGCAGCATTTTCAGTTAAATGGATCATGAAAACTCCGTTAATCTTTCTTCAAAAATACACGTCAGCAATTAAGCTTTCACTTTTTTGCTACGATAATCTTCTACAGCAGCTTTAATGGCATCTTCAGCAAGTACAGAACAGTGTACTTTTACTGGAGGAAGAGCAAGTTCAGTTGCAATATCAATATTCTTGATCGCTTGAGCTTCGTCCAGAGTCTTGCCTTTTAGCCACTCGGTTACCAGTGAGCTAGATGCAATTGCTGAACCACAGCCATAAGTTTTAAAACGTGCTTCTTCGATTACACCTTCATCATTCACTTGAATCTGAAGACGCATCACGTCGCCACATGCTGGTGCACCCACCATGCCTGTACCTACATTTTCTGCATTTTTGTCTAAAACACCAACGTTACGTGGGTTTTCGTAATGGTCAATTACTTTTTCGCTATAAGCCATGTTGCTTCTCCAAACCTCGGGGTCAGCCTAATATTAAATATGGGGATTAAAAAACTTTTATCAATGAGATAACAACATAAATGCTGTTATCCCAAGAGCAAAATTAGTGTTCGGCCCATTCAACTGTAGAAAGGTCGATACCTTCTTTGTACATATCCCAAAGCGGAGAAAGTTCACGTAACTTCTCAACAGCAGCTTTAGTGACTTCAAGTACATGATCAATATCTTCTTCAGTGGTGTATTTACCAAAGCTAAAGCGGATTGAGCTGTGTGCAAGTTCGTCTGATAGGCCCAATGCACGTAGAACATAAGACGGTTCTAGTGTTGCAGAGGTACATGCTGAACCTGAAGATACTGCTGCATCTTTCAGAGCCATCATTAGTGATTCACCTTCAACAAAGTTGAAGCTCACATTCAGGTAGTTCGCAACGTTATAAGTTTCGTGGCCATTCAGGAATACCTGTTCAAGGTCACGTAAACCATTCCAAAGTTTGTCACGAAGTACACGTAAACGCGCTTGTTCAGAATGCAAGTTTTTACCTGCAAGTTCAAATGCTTCACCCATACCTACGATCTGATGAGTCGCAAGCGTACCAGAACGCATGCCACGTTCGTGACCGCCACCATGCATTTGTGCTTTCAGGCGTACACGTGGGCTACGACGTACGAACAGGGCACCGATGCCTTTAGGACCATAGATTTTGTGTGCAGAGAAGCTCATCAGGTCGACTTTCAGTTGAGAAAGGTCGATTTCAACTTTACCTGCAGCCTGTGCAGCATCTACGTGGAAGAAAATTTTCTTGGCACGAGTGATTTCACCAATTGCAGCAACATCCGTTACGGTACCAATTTCGTTGTTTACCATCATCAGGGAGACAAGAATGGTATCTGGACGAATTGCAGCTTCAACCATGTCTGGGGTGATTAAACCAGTTTTTGGTTGTGGTTCCAGATAAGTAATTTCAAAGCCTTCAGACTCTAACTCACGGCATGTATCCAAAATTGCTTTATGTTCAATTTTAGACGTAATAATGTGTTTACCTTTAGATGCATAGAACTGAGCTACACCTTTTAGGGCAAGGTTGTCAGATTCAGTCGCACCAGAAGTCCATACGATTTCACGTGGGTCAGCTTTGATAAGGTTAGCTACCTGTTCACGTGCGTATTCAACTTTTTCTTCCGCTTGCCAGCCGTATGCATGTGAACGAGATGCAGCATTACCGAAGGTACCTTCGAAAGTTAAGCATTCCATCATGCGTTCTGCAACTTGAGGGTCTACAGGAGTGGTTGCTGCATAGTCAAGATAAATCGGACGTTTCATGTCAAATACCTGTAACCGATAAAAGAGCTGAATCAAAAGATGCTGAATTTTGGCGTAGTGAAACGGTTTGAACGTTGTCACGTGCTACGAGGTCAGCAAGCGAGATTTTTGCGAGATAATCGGCAATGTGGTGGGAGAGTTCCTGCCATAAATCGTGAGTCAAGCACATCGCACCATTCTGGCAATTGCCTTTATGGTCGCAGCGAGTAGCATCAACGGTTTCGTTTACAGCTTCAATGATTTCTAACACAGTGATGTCTTGAGCATTACGCGCCAGATGATAACCACCATTGGCACCACGGACACTTGAAACTAAGCCATGACGTTTTAGTTTCGCAAATAACTGCTCAAGATAGGCAACGGAAATAGTTTGACGAGCTGCAATTTCAGCAAGCGTGATCGTTTGTTCAGTTGGCTGCAAAGCTAGATCAAGAAGAGCAGTCACTGCGTAGCGACCGCGAGTGGTTAAGCGCATGATTCGATACACATGGTTAGACTAGATGTGTCGATTTTAAGAATCCTGACTAAAATAGTCAAGTTTTTTTATTATGCAAAATGAAACGTTAAATCGTACCAAAAAGAAGGCTTTATTAAGCAAGCCAATTATATACTAATAACGTAATTAAACCTACGGTAATAAGACCAAAGATTATATTAATTTGCTTCTGACGACGTTGCATGCGTCGAATCCGGTTTTCATACTGCTTAACTTCCACTTGCAGGGTATTAATTTTAGAACGTTGCTGGTCAATTTTATCTAGAAGTGGGGCCAGACGATTACGTGAAGTAACGACTTCAGACTCGTCTCTCGGTTCATACAGCCACTGTTTCCAGTCAGCAAGCAGTTTCGGCAGGGCAAACAGGGTCAGCAGATCACGGAATTCGTCTTTCAGGATCTGATTGCCATCAATACGCATAGCCTTAATGCTGCGACGATTGCCAAAAATAAAGATTTTGATCAGATCGGACAGATTAGTACGCACATCAAGGTCAATGATCTTATTTGGCGCTTTATGGTCAAATAGCAGACCCTTATCGGTAAACTGCACATAAAAGTCGAAATAAGGAATATAACTATTAATCTTAATAGCAATATTTTCATCAATAAACTTTTTAGCTTGTAATGCAACAACGCGATCATGTTTTAGAATAAAAGTGAAAATCGTTTCTAAAACAATTAAAGTCATTGTCAGCAATAAGTGCGGCTGCTTTTGACTTTGCTGCGATTCGCTCATAGATACAACCAATCCTTTCCTGAAAAATTTGAAATATAAAGCATCCTGCCTAATTGATATTTCAGGGATTAAACTTAAAACATGAAATAAATTGCTTTGTAGAACAGTTTAGCAAAACTGGCAAGTATTAAATTTGGTAATATGCTGTAATTTTGTAGATTTCTATATAAAATTTGCATAGAAAATAATCAGGAGGCGTGCACATGGACAAATCTGAAGCGGCACAGGATGCAATTCCGGAAACAGAACAAAAAACATCAAAAGCTAAGTTGAGATCAGGATCAGAGCGTAAGTCGGTCCTTGACTTTCGAAAATATACCAAACAAATCTGGCTGGCTGGACTGGGTGCATTCTCTCGCGCCGAAGAAGAAGGCAATAAATTATTCGACTCTTTGGTCAAGGTGGGAGAAGAGCTAGAATCCAAAACGACTGACATTGCCGACCAAACTGTCGAAAAAGTCTCAGAAAAGGCCAAAGAGTCTGTCACAGATACCAAAGATAAAGTTGAAAAATTAATTGATCACTCTGTTCATCATTCCTTGAATCGTATAGGATTAGTGACGCTGAAGGACGTACAGCATCTAGAAAAACTGATCCTGCAGCTGCATGCTAAAGTCGATCAGTTGATGGAAGAACAGGGGAAAATACAGGATGAATTGTCTAAAAAATCACAACGAAAGTGACTTTATTCATTATTCAA
Source organism: Acinetobacter sp. UBA3461 (assembly GCF_002381195.1). Classification (NCBI taxonomy): domain Bacteria; kingdom Pseudomonadati; phylum Pseudomonadota; class Gammaproteobacteria; order Moraxellales; family Moraxellaceae; genus Acinetobacter; species Acinetobacter sp. UBA3461. The sequence goes on from NZ_DFRO01000039.1 coordinate 36,653, forward strand.
TGTTTTTTTCGCTTATTTTTTAAAAAAAAAGAGGTCGAAGAGTATTGCGTTTAGCCCTAAACCATTGTTATAAAGTCGCTATGGCAATTTAAACAAATTCTTGGACCTTAAATAAACGATATTAAGAGGACGTAATTTTCATGAATAAATCAGAATTAATTGATGCAATTGCAGAGAAAGGGGGATTATCTAAGGCTGACGCTGGTAAGGCTTTAGATGCTACAATTGCTTCTGTTACTGAAGCGCTTAAATCAGGTGATACAGTTACTCTCGTTGGTTTTGGTACTTTCGGCGTTAAAGAACGCGCTGCACGTACTGGCCGTAACCCACAAACTGGTGCTACGCTAGAAATCAAAGCAAGCAAAGTACCTAGCTTCAAAGCTGGTAAAGGCTTGAAAGACGCTGTAGCTTAATCGCCAACAGCAACCAAACGCGCCTCACTAGGCGCGTTTTTTATTGATTAATTAAATAGTCAGGATTAACACATTCATTCAGTGGGTTTTTTCGGGTAAAATCCCATGCAAATAAAATATTGGAATACTTATGGAATCTTTTCGTAAAGTTATTAAGGGTTGGCTGGGCAAGGTCTTGCTCGTTCTGTTTTTGACCCCTTTAGCGCTTGTAGGTATTGAAGGATATTTTAGTGGTGGGAACAAAGATACAGCCAAGACGGTAAATGGCACAGATATCTCTAAAAAAGAATTGGAATCTCTGACAAAATCATTTAAAGAACAATATCTCAGTTATGCCAATGGCGATGAAACATTATTAAATCAGGCATTCATTGATCAAAAAGCTATGGATACGCTGGTTGCACGTACAGTTTTGCTCCAACAAGCTGAAAACTTGGGCATCAGTCTCAGTGATCAGCAAATTGAGCAAATGATTGCTCAGCAACCGAGTTTCCAGCAAAATGGTCAGTTTTCAAATGCGCTCTATGAAAACTATTTGCGCTCTGTAGGCATGAATAGCCAGCAGCTGATTGCAAATCTACGCACCGACCATGCTCTTAAAATGTTGTCATCTACATTTATTGACTATCCATTGGTTAGTAAACTGGAAATTCAGCAGATTGCTGACTTACAGACTGAACAGCGTCATGTGCATATTGCCAGTGT
>NZ_DFRO01000039.1:38023-45100 GCF_002381195.1 Acinetobacter sp. UBA3461
TATGAAAAGCATAAGACTGTATTCAAGCAGCCAACGAGTGTGGATGTAGATTACGTAGTTTTAAAAGCGGGTGATATTAATACCGCTGCTGTTACAGTAACCGATGCCGAACTACAAGATGCCTATAACAGTTTTGTCGCGGCGCAAAAATCGACTGCCAAGCCAGAAGTGAAACATATCCTGATCACTGCGGATAACCGTTCTGAAGCTGAAGCGCAAAAACTCGCAACAGATGTAGCAGCTAAGATCAAGGCGGGTACAACATTTGCTCAGGCTGCAGCTCAGTATTCAGAAGATCCTGAATCTAAGGCCAAAGGCGGTGCAATCGCAGTTTATGAAGCGGGTGTGTTCGGTAATGCTTTTGATAAAGCTGTTGCTTCATTACAATCTGGTCAGGTTTCTGCACCCGTGAAAACAGATTATGGTTATCACATCATTGCTGTACAGGCACCTGATGTAGCTGTGCCATCATTTGAATCACAAAAAGCACGTCTGACTGAAGAGGTGCTGGCTTCTAAAAAATCAAATGCATTCTCTGATACTGTGAATAGCCTGAATGATATGGTGGTCAGCAGTGACTCACTGGATGTGGTAACACAAGAAGTTAAAGGTGTTCGCGTACAATCAGCCAAAGGCGTGACATTGTCTACACGGGATCCATTACTCAGTGATGCCAATGTGAAAGTGAAGCTGTTCAATGACGATGTGAAGAATGGTGACCGTAATGTATCATCTAGCATACAGTTGGCAAACGGTGATGTAGCCTGGGTAAAAGTGCGTGATTACCATGCAGCAGGTGAGCAATCACTGGCGGAAGCGAAACCACGTGTTAAAGCAGAACTGATTGAAGAAAAAGCGCGAGCTCTTGCAAAAGCCCAGATTCAGAAATCATTGGATGAGTTTAAGACCAAACCTGCTGCTTCTGTAGCAAAAGGTAATCTGGTGTTTGAAGATGCGGGTATCTATACCCGTGCTGAAGGCTTGCTAAAACGTGATGTACAGCGTGCAGCATTTAGCCTGAAAGCACCTAAAGCTGGATTTTGGTCTGTGACGACTGCAAGCTTGCCTAATGAGCTGGTAGTAGTTGCTGTATCTGAAGTGAAGAAGAATCCGATTGATGTCTTAAGTGAAGAACAGCGTACTGAACTGGCAAAACTTTATGCCCAGTTACGTGGTCAGCAAGAATTTGATGATTATACGCGTTATCTGAAATCGCAAGCGAAAATCAAATAACAGATTTTCCTTTAAAAAAAACCGGCTTTCGAGCTGGTTTTTTTATTTTCTGGAAAAGTTTTTGCTCTATAAGAGAGCCATCTTTAGAGTCAAGGATGCATTGAAATACTGAAACGTGTTTTAAATTTTGGTAGTAAATTCCCTGATGAGTAAATAAAAAAGAGGGACATTTTATCCCGCTTTTTTAAATAGTTCGATTTACTCAGCACGAACCTTAATTTCATAGCCGGTATATTTACGGATATTAATAACACCGGTATCCAGGATCAGGTACTGGCCTTTGATACCTTGTAATTTGCCACGGATCACTGGGGTTTTATCTAGATTATGTGATTTGATCTTTTCAGGATAGCTTTCTACCGGATAAATAAACTCGCGTGGGCGTTCTTGTTCCAGAATCTCGACATTTTCATTAAAGTCCAGACTCATGCTGAATTCATCACGAATACTGGTAATTTGTGGTTCGAATTCATCCAGCAGCTGATCACGGATATCAATCAGGTTAAGGGGCTCAGCCTCACCTTTAAGCAGTTTGCGCCAATCGGTTTTATCGGCAACCTGGGTGCCGAACATGACTTCCATTTGACCTGAAAGACGACGAGAACCTACTTTCATGATGGGTAAGGCTTGTGTTGCACCCTGATCCAGCCAGCGTCCTGGCATATGGTTGACACGGGTAATTCCGACTTTAAGTCCACTGGAATTGGCTAAATATACAATATGAGGCTGGAAGCATACTTCATGCGCAAAGGTGTCTTCACGGCAGGTACCCAAATGATAGTGGCAGCTCTCAGGCTTCATAATACACATGTCACAAGATGCTTTGGTCTTAAAGCATTTGAAGCAGTGACCTTGAGAAAATGATTTTGATGTTTTGGTACCACAAGACACGCAGTAGATATTACCGGTCCATTCGATCTCGATTTCTTGACCTAGACTAAATGGAAGATCAATTTCTGAACGATCTAATATGAATTTATATTCAACATTTGCCCTATGTATATCTTGTTCAGTTACACTAAGGTTCTTGAGACCGGCATGCATTTTATGGCAAATGCCTTGAAGTTCCATATAAATTACTCAATTAAATCATAAGGATGCTGTTATGGCTGAACAGAATGTCATCACTTCGATGCTAGACGATTTTGCGCAGGAACAGCCCATAAAAACTGCGATTTGTATTGGTCAGGATTTGACCCAAGTCAAGTTTAATCAGTCCATTCAATGGCATTATTTTAGCGTATCTGACTTTTTAAGTCTGCCTTTTCAGCAACGTTATGATCTGGGAGTAGTGATGCTAGATACACCTGAAACGAGTGAGTTATCAGATCAATTGATCAGTCAGATATTGGTCAAGCTGCGTGACTTATTTGCAAAACGTTTGGTCGTAGTAAGCCGTTTGCAGGATGAGAAACTACTCCGTTCTTTAGGACTAACCCAACTTATTGATAAAACAAAACATAAGGCTGACTTTGCTCTATGGCAATTTAATATTCTGACTTATAAACATGTTCCAGACTGGTTTAATTCCAAATTCTGGGCCAATCCGGAAAATTGGAATAAGTTCCGTTGGTAAGGAAAAAATCTACTAAATTTCATTGCAAATATTAACATATTCATCCATTTCAACCTTCTGTTCAGCACGTATGCTGTAAGAAAGATTGACAGGATAAGCAGTATGACAAACCTCAGTAATATTGTAGAGATGCTGGCCAAGCAGGCCTTAGGCGGTAGTCAGCAACAGCAGAATACCAATCAGCATCAATCCCAAAACCAGTCGCAACAGTCACAAGGTGGGTTGGGTGGAATTCTTGGTGCCGTACTTGGACAGTTAAATCCGGGTAATACGCATCAAACTGGTCAATCCCAGCAAGGCGGCTTGGGCGGGATTTTAGGTTCTGTACTGAGTCAACTGGGTGGTGCTGGTCAGCCACAGCAGCAGCCAAATCAGCAGACGCATCAGCAACCTCGATCATCAGGATTCGGAGCAGGTGGAACCAAGACCTTACTTATTGCCGTATTGCCATTGGTACTTGCCTGGATTCAAAAGCAGGGTGGTTTACAGGGAGCACTGGATAAGCTTAAAGGTCAAGGCTTAAACACTCAGGTTGATGACTGGGTGTCTACAGGTCCTGGTGAGAATGCGCCCGTGGATAACCAGCAGTTACAGCTATTATTTGATGATCAGGAAGTAGAACAGGTGGCTGAGCAGGTGCATGCCCCAAAGCAAGATGTATATAGTGCTATTTCTAAAGTCTTACCGCAGATAATTGATTCATTAACTCCGCAGGGTGAGCAAACCAGCAAGCAGGAAGCCAATAATGATATTCAGAATGTCCTGAATATGGTTTCAGGTTTCTTAAAGCGTTAAATGAAATTTCTTTAAAAAAAGCCCGGCTATAAATGCCGGGTTTTTTTGTATTTTTATAAATTATGAGTGTTCCAAATCCAGGCTAAACAGACGATTAGATTTGCTGATTTTTTTGGCCACATAATGTGATTTGCGCAGACGTATCAAAATAATCTGAGATTGAAATTCCAGCTCACCAAATTCCGGCTCGACTTGCACATAATGTAGCTGACCAAATTCATCCCTTACGCGGGCTTGAGCTGAAAATCCGGGACGGGCATTACCACTGGAAATGGTTGCCAGACGGCCAATCAGATTGACATGATGTTTTTTGTATTTAGGTGGAATCACCTGATCCAGACAGTGAATCATAAATACTGTAAAGAAAATCGCAATAATCAGCGCAGGAATAATCAGGTAATACGCCGGTAGAAATTCCTGTTCCTGAGAATAGATCAGCAGTTGCAGCACATAACCGGCAACACTGAAATTCATCAGCAGGAAAAATACAATTAAAATTTTCGAAAATTTAACATTAAGCAGGTCGAGATTGCGGAAGTAGAAAGGGGAAATCTGTTTCAAAAATTTCGTCGGGCGAATTTTAAATAAATAACCTAAGGTTTCTACCACGCCCAGCAAAATCACAGCGAATAAACTTAAATGAAAAGGCATCAAGTTATAGTCTACGAAAAATGCCGGCATGGTAGCGTCCAATTTCAGAGTTATTCTGTGAGGTAAATCCCACCATCAGAATGCACGTTAATCTCTACTTTTTCAAGTGCTTGACCTTGACATGGACCAGAAATACATTCTCCGGTTTCAACCAGGAATAAAGCACCATGGGTTGAACACTCAATAAATTCCTGATCACGATCTAGAAATTGGTTTTCCAGAAACTCCAGTTCAACCTGCAAGTGTGGACACAGGTTCTGGTAAGCATAGAACATACCATCGCGTTGAGTAATGAAAATGGTGTCGCCATTTGGCGTTTCAAAAGAACGTGCTTCACGTTCCGGGATGTCTTCGGTCATGCAAATTTTAAACATTAAGCGCATTCCTTTTGGAAGTTTTCCAATAACGCAGCATAGTCAGCAATGGTCAGACGTGGGCCAAATTGTGAAACCACTTGACTTGAAATCAGAATTGCCAATTCAGCTGCAACTTTCCAGCCTAGGCCTGCATTCAGTGCATACAGGAAAGCACCGGCAAAGGCATCACCAGCACCATTGGTATCAACTGCAGTTACAGCACGACCCGGTACAGTAAAGCTTTGACCTTCATTGCAGATTAATGCGCCTTTGGCTGACAATGTAATGACAATGTGTTGGCTGATTTCTTGCAATTTAACTAAAGCGGCTTCAAGCGTTTCAGTCTCAGTATACATCAACGCTTCTTGTTCATTACAGAACAATAGATCTACGCCATCTGCAATCATTTCGTCCAGGCCGGCACGTGCATATTGCACCATAGCTGGATCAGACAAGGTTAAAGCAATTTTCGCATCACTGGCACGGGCAATAGTACGTGCCTGTTCTACAGCATGACGGGCAGTTTCTGAAGTCGACAGATAACCTTCGATATATAGCCATTTTGCAGTTTTGAGAGGTGTGAAATCGATTTGAACGTCAGTCAGTTCCGCAGTGATCCCCAAATAAGTATGCATGGTACGTTCTGAATCTGGACTTACCAGTACCATACAGGTACCAGTAACACCTTCACTGATTGAACGGGTTGTGGTTTGTATGCCGGCTTCATTTAAACCATCCAGGTAGATTTGACCCAGATCATCATTCCCGACACGGCAGGCATAGAAAGCTGAACCACCGAGCGCAGCAAAAGCCACAGTCGTGTTTGCAGCTGAACCACCAGAAGCCTGGCCTTTATAGTTTTGCGTGGCTTTCAGGTTCTCATACAGCGCAGCTTGTGTTTCACCATCAGTCAGTTGCATGGTGCCTTTTTGCAGGTTGTGTGCAGTTAAAAAGTCGTCAGATACTTTAAATTCCTGGTCAATTAGCGCATTACCAATTGCAAAAAGATCAACATTTGCCATGTCAGAGAGTCACATTCAAAAAACGAAAGTCATAAGTTTACACGAATGCTCAGGTTTGCTATAGGGTGTTGAATCATTTTCAAAAAGTTTTAGGGTATGCTGTAAGGCATTCATTTCGCACTTTGGTCGAATTAAAGCAGATAAATTTCGTAATCCTGCGATCGTGCCATTGATTTAAATAGCGGATTTTATTTATAAGTGTTATATCACCTGTAACTGCATGTTCATGCAAATGCAGGTTGAGCCGAGACTACAATTTCTGACAGTGTGTATATATGGATATTAAAATCGTAAAAGCCGAGCAATTACCAGATCAAATTGAAACTTTTGCTGCTCTGGCAAAAAAGGAAGGCTATGATTTAATTGAGAAATTAGTTGAAGAATATCGCACAGGAAAAAACTCCTTTAGTAAAGATAATGAATATCTTGCTGTGGCTTATGATGGAGACAAGCTGATTGCTTGTGGCGGTTTGAACCAGCAATGGGGACCAGATGGTGTGGAAGAGCGTATTGGCCGTGTACGTCGTTTCTATGTACATCCGAAATATCGCCAGCATGGAGTAGGCAAACAATTACTGGCTTATCTGGAACAGTTAGCACGTCCGCATTATTCTGCACTTTGCCTGCATACTGAAACCAAACTGGCGGCGAGCTTTTACCAGAAGCAAAATTATGTGTTTGTCGAAAACCATCCGAATTATAATTACTTTAAATATCTGATCTAGCCGATTTTCAATTTAACAAATACGGTTCATAAACTTGGTGATTCATTTTCTGAATGACCAAGTTTACTTAATTCGATCAAAATGATCGGTTTTCAGCGTGAATAATAACAAAAACTAAAGCTATAATGCGATCAGTTGTTTTTTATCTAAAAATTAGGAGATCGCATGACTGTAGATGTCACTGAAACCATTTCACAAACTGTACATCCTGCGTTTCAGTTGGTACGTCAACACCATGTTGAAGCTTTAGACATTTTAGTGTCTGAATATAAACATAATGTGACCGGCGCCATTCATTATCACCTGGCGACCAATCACGATGAAAATGTCTTTTTAGTGGCTTTCCGTACGCAGCCAATGGATTCTAAAGGCGAAGCACATATTCTTGAACATACCGCGCTTTGCGGTTCAGAAAAATTTCCGGTACGTGATCCATTCTTCCTGATGATTCGCCGTTCCCTGAACACGTTCATGAATGCCTTTACTGCGGCAGACTGGACAGCTTATCCGTTTGCAACCCAGAATGATAAAGACTTCCAGAACCTGTTAGAAGTATATATGGATGCTGCTTTTGCAGCGAACTTGAATCCGCTGGATTTTGCCCAGGAAGGGATCCGTATTGAGCTGGAAAATGGTGAACCGGTTTACAAAGGTGTTGTGTTTAATGAAATGAAAGGTGCGATGAGTTCACCTTCAGATCAGCTCTATCATACGCTGGC
>NZ_DFRO01000039.1:45237-66449 GCF_002381195.1 Acinetobacter sp. UBA3461
GATCCTAAAGATATTCCTGATTTGACTTACCAGGAGTTAGTTGATTTCTATAAGTCACATTATCATCCAAGTAATGCGGTATTCATGACCTTTGGCAACAAGTCAGCTTATGAACTGCAAGAACAGTTTGAAAACTTGGCACTGTCTAAGTTTGAACAGGGTGAGACTTTATACTCAACGCCAGAAACCCGGTTGTCTGCACCGGTATCCGTGACTGATACTTATGCAGTTGATGCAGAAGATTTACGTGATAAAACCTATCACGTTATTTCCTGGTTATTACCGGAAGCAAGCGAAATCAAACTTCGTCTGGGTATGCGTCTGGTAGAAGGTATCCTGTTAGAAGATTCGGCATCTCCACTACGTCATTATCTGGAGACCTGTGGTTATGCAGATGCAACAGGCCCATTTATGGGGGTTGATGATTCTAACTTTGAAATGACTTTCTATTGCGCAGTTCAAGGCTCAAATCCGGAACATGCTGAAGAATTTAAAAATGGCGTATTCAAGATTCTGGAAGATGTTGCTGCGAAACCGGTAGATCAGCAGGCAGTAGATGCGATTCTGCATCAGATTGAATTGCATCAGCGTGAAATCAATGGTGATGGTACGCCATATGGTTTAAGCCTGATCCTGAACGGTTTAGGTAGCGCGATTCATCACCGTGATCCGGTTGAAGTCTGGGATGTGGATTCTGCAATTGCCGCAGTTAAAGAAGAACTGAAAGACCCGATGTGGCTGTCTAATCTGATCAAAGAACATCTGATTGATAACCCGCACCGTGTGCAACTGACACTGGTTCCAGATGCCACTAAATCTGCCAAAGAGGCCGAAGCGGAAAAAGCACGACTGGCAGAAATTGGCAAAACACTGACTGAAGAACAAAAAGCTGAAATCGTTGCGCAGACTGACGCTTTAAAAGTTCGCCAGGATACACCGGATGACCTGAACCTGTTACCTAAGGTTGGCCTGGAAGATGTGCCTGCTGAAATGCAGATCGTACAGGGTCAGTTGCGTGAAGTGATTTCCAATGGCATCGATACGCCATTAAACCTTTATTATGCTGGTACCAATGGTATTTATTACCAACAAGTCTTGGTACAGATTCCTGATGAAGTGGTGCAATCGCCATATTTTAACCTGCTGTCGATTCTGGTCGGGGAAGTCGGTGCGGGCGAATATGATTATCTTGAATTCCAGCAAATCCAGACTGCTGTTAGCGGTGGATTGGGTATGGGAGCTTCATTACGTTCAAAAGTAGATGACAAGAATAAGATTTCTGCCTGGTTAACGCTCACAACTAAATCTCTGGTAAATAACCTGCAAGCGATTCAGTTGCTGAAAACCGGTTTTGAGCAGCTTCGTTTTGATGAAAAAGGCCGTATTATCGAATTACTGCAACAGCGTAAAACACGTTGGCATTCACGTATTTCGGGTTCAGGCCATAGTTATGCAATGCAGGTAGCTTCGCGTCAGCACAGTGCTTTAGCGACCCGTGATTATCATAATACTGGTCTTGGTGCATTGAACTGGCTGATGAATCTGGTTGCTCAGATTGAGAAAGATGAAGCTGCTTACGATGCCATGATTGAAGAGCTGAAACGCATTCATCGTATTTTACTGCAAGCTCCAAAACAGTTCTTACTGGTTTGTGAAGAACCGCAAGCGGACCATCTGGTAGAAGAAGTTCAGAATGTTTGGGATAAAGTTGCTGTGGACCGTAATCCGGTACAACTTGCTCAAACTGAAAAAGTATTGAATGAAGCAGATGAGGCATGGCTGATTCAGGCCAATGTTCAGTTCTGTGCAGCAGCTTATCCGGCAGTAGAAGTATCTCATCCAGATGCAGCACCATTGATGGTCTTGGCAGGTTATTTGCGTAATGGATACCTGCATAGTGCGATCCGTGAAAAAGGCGGTGCTTATGGTGGCGGTGCCAGCTATGATGGTAATGCCTGTTCATTCCGTTTCTACAGCTACCGTGATCCACGTTTAGCAGAGACTTTCAAGGACTTTGATGCAAGTGTTCAGTGGCTATTAAATGCGGAACAACAGCCACATCAACTGGAAGAAGCGATTCTGGGTCTGATTGCCAGCATGGATAAGCCGGGTTCACCAGCAGGTGAGGCAATTACAGCTTGTTATGCTTACTTGCATCAGCGTACTCCTGCATTCCGTAAGCAGTTACGTGAACGTCTGCTTAATGTGACGCTGAATGACCTGAAGCGTGTGGCTCAGCAATATCTGGTAGAACAACAGCCGTCGCGTGCTTTGGTTGCACCCGTGGCAAAACGTGAAGCACTGGAACAGCTCGGATTTGTGATTCAACAGGTTCAATAAAAGAAAAAAGGAAAATTGAATGGCGCTTAATTCGTTTAAGCGCCCAACTTTGCAGCTGAGCATTTTGCTGGGCTGTATGGGTGGGGCGCAGGTGTATGCAGAAGAAAATCAAACGACTATTCCCAGCAGTCCGATGCCAGCAACGGCTGAGGCCTGTGCCGCGGTAGAAACCAGTGCAGAACGTCTAGCATGTTATGATGCTTTGTTCAAAGTACCAGAAGCTGAAAGAGTGGTACTGGTATCTGAACGCCGCGCAGCTGCTGAACTTGCGCCTGAACCCGATAACCTGAAAGCTAGAATTGATAAAACAGTTTCTACGGTAACGGTCAGTGAAGGATCGCCACTGAAACCAAACCTGTCTTTATTGGACAGCCGTTGGGAACTTTCACCGGAAAGTAAACTGGGTACCTGGAATATCCGTTCTTATCAGCCGGTGTATGTATTGCCAGGATTTTGGACCTCCGAGAAAAATGAGTTTCCTGAAAGTCCGAATGAACGTAATACGGTAACAGAAGATCAGAACCTGAAATCCATGGAAGCCAAGTTTCAGCTTTCACTAAAAACCAAAGCAGTAGAAAATATTTTTGGTAATAATGGTGATATCTGGCTGGCGTATACCCAGTCTTCACGCTGGCAAGTATATAACTCTGAAGAATCACGTCCATTCCGTGAAACCAATTATGAACCAGAAGCCAGTATTGTATTCCGAACCAATTACGATTTATTTGGTCTGGACTGGCGTATGCTAGGTCTGACCTTTAATCATCAGTCCAATGGTCGTTCCGATCCACTATCACGTAGCTGGAACCGGGTGATGCTGAATCTGGGCTTTGAGCGTAATAACTTTGCCCTGATGCTACGTCCTTGGTATCGTTTTGAAGAAGACCTGCCAGATGATAACAATCCGGATATCGTCGACTATGTCGGTCGTGGCGATTTGACTGCATTTTATCGCTGGAAAGATCATGACTTTTCGCTCATGTTGCGTCATACCTTAAAAGGCGGTGATGACAGTCGTGGTGCAGCGCAATTTGACTGGTCATTCCCGATCAGTGGTCGTCTGCGTGGACATTTCCAGTTGTTTGATGGCTACGGTGAAAGCCTGATCGACTATAACCATAAGGCGACGTATGTCGGCTTGGGTGTTTCGTTAATGAACTGGTTCTAAAAAGTATTATCATCAAAAAATCCACGCGCTGATATGGATTTTTTGTTTTATATCGAAATTACCCAACCTGAATTTCTGAAGGTGGATGTTTAAGGCGGCTCTTTTTCGGTGTGGCAATAAAATAGGCCAAGGTCAAAGGACCTAAACGACCTGCAAACATTAACAGCATCAGAATCAACAGACTGGCTGGCTGTAATTCAGAAGTGACGCCACGAGACAACCCAACAGTACATGCGGCAGAAACCGTTTCAAACAGCAGATCCAGAAAGTCCTGATCTGGCTCCAGAATAAGCAGACTCATAAAGCCGGTTGCAATCAGGAGGGCGGTAATACAGACCACTGCCAACGCTTTAAAGGTGGTTTTCTCTGGAATCGAATGCTTGAATAAACGAATTTCATCTTCACGCCGTAGGAAGCTAATTACACTAATCACTACAATGATAAAAGTTCCGACCTTAATGCCACCTGCGGTACTTAAAGAACCACCACCAATAAACATCAGGAACATGGTAACTAAGGTGGACGCATTGGTCAGCTGATCCATCGGCAGACTATTAAAACCTGAAGAACGCGGTACTGTGGCATGGAACCAGGCATTGACCGCCTGATCGCCCACACTCATCAATGCCAGTGTTTGAGGATTAGAAGCTTCCAGAATCCAGATCAGGATAAAGGCAGAAAGATTCAGTGCAGCAATGGTACTCAAAATCAGCTTACTGTTGGTACTCAGTTTGCGCCAGCGTTTATGCTGTCGTACATCCATCAACACCAGAAAGCCAATGCCGCCAATGATATACAGCATGCTAATGGTGAAGGTAATAAGATACTGATCGGCAAAGCTCATTAGGCTATTCGGGAACAGGGAAAAGCCACCATTGTTAAAAGCAGAAATACTATAAAAGGAAGCGTAGAAAAAAGCCTGGGCAAAGTTGTAATCCTGTAACCATGCAATAGTCAGAATCACTGTGCCAATTGCTTCAAAGAACAGCGAATATAGAAACACACCTTTAATGGTAGTACTGATTTTTTTCAGGCTGGTCTGACCGATGGACTCCTGAGCCATGACTTGTTGCCTTAGTCCCATTTTGGGCGCCAGACTCATGGCAGCCAGAATGGCAAAGGTCATAAAGCCGAGTCCGCCACATTGCAGGAGAATCATGATTACGATCTTGCCAAAGACCGTATAAGCTTCTCCGACATTGACCACAGACAAACCGGTAATGGTCACTGCAGAAGTTGCAGTAAAAATAGCCTGAAACCAGGTGACGTCACCATGATGGGAAACTGGCAATATTAACAAAATGGAACCAACCAGAATCAATGCCAGAAATCCCAATGCGATAATGCTAGGTGGACTGAGATTAATGGTCCGGTTTTTATGGGCAGTTATTTTCATAGATTTTTAAAATGTTTGGACAGGCGGCGTAAAGGTTCCAGCAAACCCTCAACAAGCAGAATATCACCTTCTTTAAGAATAAGATGGGGATCGAGGATATATTGCACCACGGGGCCACGCTTATGCAGAATGGTTTTAATTTCTGGTGCATGATCCATCAGCTGATTGAGTTTGATACCACTTTGTTCAGCATGAATCTCAATTTTGACCAGATAACGATCATCCTCAAGCGCCATATAGCGGCTGACCATCGGATAACTTAAGGATTGCGCAATCCGAACACCCATATCTTCCTCGGGATGAATAATCTTATCCACCCCAAGATGGGTCAGGATCATATGGTGAGCTTTGGACTTGGATTTGGCCCAGATTTTTTTAACCCCCATATTCTTGAGGTGTAGGACGCAGAGAATACTGGCTTCAATATCTTCACCAATCGCCACCACCACCGCTTCACAGTTCTGAACATTTAGTTCGTCCAGCACATGTTCATCCGTGGCATCTGCAATCACGGCATGGGTGAGTTCATCTGAAATGCTTTCAACATATTTTTTATTCAGGTCGATGCCAATTACTTCATGTTTGAGTGACATCAGTTGTGTGGCAACAGTGGCACCGAAACTTCCTAAACCAATCACAGCAAACAGTGCCATGTATTTTTCCTAAAGTTGCTGCGCTTATACATGCGCTTTCTATTAATTTACGTGTTTATCTTAGTGCTTAATTAATATTTCAGCTATTTGCTTTACATAAATATTATCAAAGACCTGAGTTCTTATTCGCTTATATCAAAAAACCGCCTCATTCGCTTATATCAAAAAACCGCCTCGAAAGACGGTTTTGATTGTTTGGATATCAGAATCTGACATTATTTCAGGAAGCGTTGATAACCCAGGTTATTGGTAATCTCGTCATATGGATAGGTGATACTCTCCAGGGTTTCGATCAAACCGTCTGGATTCTGTTTTGCATCTTCCGCTTCCAAACCGACCAGTACACGACCTTCAGCTGCGCCGTGGTTGCGGTAGTGGAACAGGGTGATGTTATGAGTTGGGCCTAGACGTTCAAGGAAAGTCAATAACGCACCTGGACGCTCCGGGAATTCGACACGGAACAGACGTTCATTTTCAATGTCTGCGTGACCACCAATCAGATAACGGATGTGCAGTTTTGCTACTTCGTCGTCAGACAGATCATCAACGTCATACTGGAATTTCAGGTTTTCATAAATTTCCTGACGTTCTTTTTCGCCATTTTTCAGGCTAATACCCACGAAGACCTGAGCTGCGGTTGCATCGCTGGCACGGTAGTTAAACTCGGTGATGTTACGGCCTTGCAGGGCACGACAGAAACTCAGGAAAGCGCCTTTCTGTTCAGGAATGGTCACGGCAAAGATTGCTTCTTTACGCTCACCGAGTTCAGTACGTTCCGCGATATAGCGTAAACGGTCAAAGTTCATGTTGGCACCACAAACAATGGACACGATATTTTTGCCTTGAATGCCGTGTTCAGCGACGTATTTTTTAATCCCTGCCAACGCCATTGCACCAGATGGTTCTACAATACTACGGCATTCGTCATAGGTATCTTTAATTGCTGCACAGACTTCATCGGTATTGACCAGTACCACATCAGGTTCAACAATTGGACCAGAATTATCTGATTTTTGCAGACGGATGACCTCAAATGGTTTTTCACCAATTTGTGCCACCGCAGTACCATCGGCAAATAAACCGACAGATGGAAGAATCACACGTTCATTGGCTTCTAAGGCCGCTTTTAAGCACGCGGATTCATCATATTCCACAGGAATAACTTTGACATGCGGAGCAACATCTCCCAAGTACGCTGCAACACCGGCAATCAGGCCACCACCACCAACAGCAACGAAGACATATTCCACATCACGCCATTGACGCAAAATTTCATTGGCAATGGTACCTTGACCGGCCATCACCAGTTCATCGTCATAAGGTGGAATAAAGGTCATGCCATCTTCTTCGGCACGTTGAATCGCATATTTATTGGCAACATCAAATGAATCACCGTGCAATACGACTTCGCCACCTAAGCGTTTTACCGCTTGAACCTTGATATCAGGCGTAGTTTTTGGCATCACGATAATCGCGCGAATCCCCAGCTTTTTCCCTGACAGCGCCACGCCTTGGGCATGGTTGCCTGCTGAAGCTGTGATAACGCCACGTTCGAGTTGTGATTTCGGTAATTGACTAATACGGTTATAGGCACCGCGTAGTTTGAATGAAAAAACCGGTTGTAAATCTTCACGTTTAAAGCGAATGTTATTATTTAAGCGTTCGCTAATTCGTGGCGCTGCTTCGAGTGGGGTTTCGATTGCAACATCGTATACAGTTGCTTGTAAAATTTGTCGAACCAAACGAGACAGCATGTTAATTTTCCATCTAACAGTTTAAAATAAGCACTTATTGTAACAAACCACGCGGCTTTGCGGTTTAAAAATACTGCGAAAGTCCAAAATAGTTGAGTGATGTCATGAGTCTATATGCAACCCAAGATGAGAAAAAGCAAGCTGCAGCAAAAGCTGCGTTAAAGCACTTACCAAAAGGGGGCATTTTAGGCGTCGGTACTGGAAGTACTGTCAACTTCTTAATCGAACTTTTGCCTGAGCTTCAATTGGAAGCAGCAGTTGCAAGTTCTGAGGCCACTGCACAACGTCTTAAAAAATTAGGCATTGAAGTTGTCGATATGAATAGCGTAGGCGGTCTGGATGCCTATGTAGATGGTGCGGATGAAATCGACCGCCATATGCACATGATCAAAGGTGGCGGTGCTGCGCTGACACGTGAAAAAATTGTTGCATCTATTGCGAAAAAATTCGTTTGTATCGTCGATGATTCTAAGTGGGTGGAACAGTTAGGCCGTGAATTTCCGCTTCCTGTAGAAGTGATTCCAATGGCACGTTCTGCAGTCGCACGTAAAATTGTTGCTTTAGGGGGGGACCCTGCGTACCGTGAAGGTGTAGTCACCGATAACGGTAATGTAATTTTGGATGTTTATAACTTAAATATTTTGAATGCATTAGAGTTAGAAAAAACTTTGAATGACATTCCAGGTGTTGTTTGTAACGGTATCTTTGCCTTAAATAAAGCTGATATTGCTGTGGTTGCTACTGATAACGGTATTGAAGAGCGTACTGCGGTTTAATTAAACTTTCTAGAAAAAATCCCTCTAAATCTCCCTGAGCGAAGTTTTAAAGCACTGCTTTAAAACAAGTGCAAGAAGGGAGATTTTTGAAAGCCCCTCTTTGAGAAAGAGGGGTTTGCGGAGATTAAAAAAGAATAAAAATGACCTTATCCGACTTACCTGAAATTCAAATTGTCCGAAATATTCGCTCAACACGTTTAAAGCTTCGTGTGGATGGTACTCAAATTCGCCTGACTGCACCCGTATTTTGCACAAAAAAACAAATCCAGAATTTTATTAATGATGCCGAAAGCTGGTTACTCAAAACCTGGCAATCCCAGCAGGAAAAAATACAAAGTGTTGATCGTAGTTTACCTGCTAGCTTGCAGCTATTTAATCTGAATCAGCCAATATCAGTTCAATACCAGGCCCAGAAGCATAATTTTATTCTGGATTATGCAAACTATATGCTCTATATCAGTGATCGAAATCCTGAAAGCTACTTAAAAGCTTTTGTAATTGCCTATGCCAAACAACAGTTACCGATTTATCTTGAACAGGTTAGTCTGGAAACAGGATTATCTTTCAATGTCTGTAATATCCGCCAGCCGAAAACCCGTTGGGGCAGCTGTTCTGCCAGACATGACATTATGCTGAATAGCGGTATTATTCTGTTTCCTGAAAATATCGTCCGTTATCTCTGCGTGCATGAACTGGCACATACCCGGCATTTTGATCATAGCCCGCGTTTCTGGACTGAAGTGGCGAAACATGATCCAGCTTATTCAAACCATCGCAAAATTCTGAAAAATACCCTTATGCCATGGTGGTGGGTCAGTCAGAATTAATGCAAGAATCATTTAATAAGGAATAGTTTAAAAATAATATTTAAATCATAAATTTATATAAAAACGAGTTCGAATAATTTCTGCTGCACTTATGAAAATAGATTATTTTTAATTCAGAACCTGCTTTTCTAGAATGCTGAAAAATTAAAAGTTTCTGAGCTGCTTTCGGCATAAAACAAAGAAACGTATTTTCCAGCATATGGGGTAGATGAGGATGATTCAATCCAGGTTATTATTTATTTTCACGCTAATCTTTAGTGTGCTTTTAACTGCATGTAATAAGGCAGAAGCACCAAAAGAAAAAGTCGAAAAAACGGCTTATACGGCAGACACAGTGCGTATTGGTTACCAGCGTTCTTCTACACTCATGACCTTGTTAAAAGAAACGGGTGAGCTTGAAAAGAAACTGGCAGAAAAGAATGTCAAAGTCAGTTGGCATGAATTTACCAGCGGTCAGCCTTTGGCTGAAGCACTTAATGTGGGCAGTGTTGATGTGACTGCGGATGTGGCAGATACAGTTCCCGTATTTGCCCAGGCAGCCAAAGCGAATCTGACTTACTATGCCAAAGAAACTGCATCTCCAAATGCACAGGCAATTTTGATTCCACAAAATTCCAGTATCAAAACTGTTGCGGATTTGAAAGGCAAAAAGATTGCAGTAACCAAAGCTGCGGGTAGTCATTACTTGTTAATTGCAGCACTCAATCAGGCAGATTTAAGTTTTACAGATATTACTCCAGCATGGCTCAGCCCGGCAGATGGCCGTGCAGCATTTGAACATGGTGGTGTAGATGCCTGGGTGACTTGGGAGCCATATGTTTCAAGTGGTACAGTTGTACAAAATGCAAAAGTCCTCGCTTCAGGTGAAGGGTTAGCAAGTTATACACGTTACTACTTAACTGGTCATAAATTTGCTCAGGAAAATCCTGCAATCTTGAATGATGTGATTGATACCTTAAAAGAAAAAGCAGCTTGGGTAAAAACCAATCCGAATGAAGCGGCAAAAATCCTGGCACCATTATGGGGTAACTTACCTCAGGAAGTGGTATTAAAAGCCAATGCTAACCGAAGTTATAACGTGAAATCCGTAACTATTGAAGATATGCCAGAGCAGCAAAAAATTTCAGATGCATTCTTCAATGAAAAGCTGATTCCCAATACGATTGATGCCAAAACATCTGATCTCTATAACACTCAATAATGCCCAGAGCCTCGACATTTATCGAGGCTTTTCCTATTTTTATAAATAGCCTAAGCAAATCTAGGAGATTTTCCATGTTCCAGATTCCAGAACTGAATTATGCCCAGATTCGAGCAAAACTACTTGCGCGTGAAGAAATCGCCATTGTCGATTTACGTGAAGAACATATCTATGCACAAGCTCATCCCTTATTTAACACCAATATTTCTCTTTCACGTTTAGAAATCGAAATTTTGAATCGTATACCACGTCTAGACACCACAATCGTACTCTATGATGATGCAGATGGCCGAGTAGAACGTGCTTATCAAAAATTAATTCGTTATGGATATCGTCAGGTCCATGTATTGAAGGGAGGTACCCAGGCATGGGCACGTGATGGGGGTGA
This sequence comes from Acinetobacter sp. UBA3461, assembly GCF_002381195.1. Taxonomy (NCBI): domain Bacteria; kingdom Pseudomonadati; phylum Pseudomonadota; class Gammaproteobacteria; order Moraxellales; family Moraxellaceae; genus Acinetobacter; species Acinetobacter sp. UBA3461. Next base: position 55,741 of record NZ_DFRO01000039.1, read on the forward strand.
ATTATTTATCGATGTGAACTCTGCAACCAAAGCCTTTGGTGAATGGGTTGAACACTATAAACATACGCCGTCGCTGAGTGCCGAAGAGGTCCAAGAAAAAATTGATGCGAACGAAAATATTGTCATTTTAGATGCACGTCGTTTTGATGAATATAACATTATGAGTATTCCATCGGGTCGAAGCGTGCCAGGTGCTGAATTGGTTTACCGTGCACCAAACCTGGTGAAAAATGAAAATACCACCATTATTGTGAACTGTGCAGGACGTACCCGTAGCATTATTGGCACACAATCATTGCTTAATGCCAAGATCCCACATCCGGTTTATGCACTGCGAAATGGCACGATTGGTTGGACACTTGCGGGTCAAAGTTTGGAACATGCTCAAACCCGATCATTTAAGGATGTGCAGACAGAGCTAAAACCGGAGCTTTTAGAAAATGCCAAAGTGCTGGCACAAAAAGCGCGTGTTCGAATCATATCTTTTGAGGAGCTTCAAAAACTACAAGCTGAAACTCAACGTACAACCTATATATTTGATGTCCGTGATGAAGATGAATATATCCAAGGTCATCTGGATGGTTCGCGTTGGGTTGCAGGTGGACAACTGGTTCAAGAAACAGATCACAACGCAGCAGTCCGTGGAGCACGAATTGTACTCATTGATGATCAACTGATTCGTGCCTACATGACTGCATCTTGGTTAGGGCAGATGAACTGGGAGGTTTATGTGCTAGAAACAGATTTTTCAGAAATATTAACCACACGTGGTACGTGGATACCAAATTTACCAATAGTTGATACTGTTGAATTAATTAGTCCAGAGCAATTGCAAGAATTAAAATCGACTCAAAATATCGCGATTTGGGATGTGCAGCCTTTTGCACTGTATAAGAAAGCGCATATTCCGGATGCTGCATGGCTACTTAAGGCCGAAGCAGTTGAACGAATTCAACAAGCTGAATTTCAGGCTAAAGACGCCGTAATTCTCACATGCGGTCGTTCAGTTTTGGCCCATTATACTGCGGAAGAAATTAAAGCATTTCACAAAAAAGTGTATGTACTTGACGGTGGTAATGTTGCTTGGGAACAAGCAGGCTATCCGTTAACTGTAGACAATGTACAAGCACTTTCACCGCAAATTGATCGTTATAAACGTCCATATGAAGGCACGGATAACTCACATGAAGCAATGCAAGCCTATCTGGATTGGGAGTTTGGTTTAGTCGATCAACTTAAAAAAGATGGGACACATGGATTTTTCACCATTTAATTCTTACACCAATAAAGTCGCTACGGCGACTCTATTGATTTGAAGCATCTATGTAGCATTGACTGTGCATTTATATGCTTATTCGATAATATAAAACCAATGATAACGATAAATTAGAAGTCCTCATGATGCGGTTAATCCTCACAATTTTAATTTTTATAGTCTCGCTTCCTGTGCTGTTTTTTTACGGGCTATTTTTATACAGTATTTTTTTCCCAAGTTTACCCATGGATTATCCTTTAACCGTCAAATTTTTTATGCTGACAGGAGTGCTCGCGTGGGGAATGCTATTTTATATGGCTATTTTATGGATTAAACATCGTCAAATACCTAAAAAATTTTCAGCCAGTGCAACACTATTGGCCATTTTAGGGTTAATTCCATTTATGATTCGACTAGACGCCATTATCTTTTTGGCATTACCTGCTTTCTTATTTGTAATTTATCTTTGTCATTATAGTTGGTCTACTCCAGTAACGACCAAACACACATAAAGGTGTTTCAATCTTATCTTTAAACATGCATTTCAAAATAGATAAAAAATCAGCATTCCTCAGTGAAAGAGTTTAGAAAACGTGAACTTCCTGTCATACTACCTGGCATAAAGGAAACATCTAGTTAGAGGTAATTATCGTGATTTCAGTGGGTATTGTGGGTGGCACAGGTTATACAGGCGTTGAACTTTTACGTCTATTACTGCGACATCCAAACGTTAGCGTCAAAGCACTGACATCACGTACCGAAGCAGGCCGCCGTGTAGACGATATGTTCCCAAGCCTGCGTGGTCATACTGATCTTGAATTTTCTGATCTCAGCCTTGATTTATTAAAATCTTGTGATGTCGTATTTTTTGCGACACCACATGGCGTTGCTATGAAACATGCAGAAGAACTGCTAGCTGCAAATACCAAGGTAATTGACCTTGCCGCAGATTTCCGTTTACAGAATTTGGCACAGTTTGAAAAATGGTATGGCATGGAACATGCTTGTCCATCTGTATTACAAGATTCTGTATATGGTCTGTCTGAACTGAATCGTGACAAGATCAAACAGGCGAGTGTGATTGGTAACCCGGGTTGTTATCCAACAACCGTGCAGCTGGGCCTTGCACCAGTATTAAAATCTGCGGAAGCCTTAGTGAAACCTGAAAGTATTATTATTGATGCTAAATCAGGAGTTTCAGGTGCAGGTCGTAAAGCCAGCCTAGGCATGATCTATTCTGAAAATGCAGATAACTTTAAAGCTTATGGCGTAGCAGGTCACCGTCATCATCCTGAGATTGTAGAAGCGTTAGAAAATATCTCAGGTCAAAAAGGTGTATTTGACCATATTTTATTTGTACCGCATCTGGTGCCAATGATTCGCGGTATGCTGTCAACCATTTACATTGACTTGACTGAAGCAGGCCAGACAGCAGATTTGCAGGCACTCTATGAACAGTTCTATGCCAATGAACAGTTCGTTGATGTCATGCCATCAGGCAGTTCACCAGAAACCCGTTCAGTACGTGGTGCCAATGAACTCCGTATTGCACTGTACAAGCCTCAACCAACGAAACTGGTTATTCTGGTAGCACAAGATAACCTGGTGAAAGGTGCAGCAGGTCAGGCGGTACAGAATATGAATCTGATGTTTGGCTTTGCTGAAAATGCTGGCTTGCAAAACATTGCTTTATTACCATAAAAAACGTATTACAACTTCACACACATTTGAATTTCGATTTAAATGTGTGTCTTGAAAAAGATATAAGAGATGACAATGCCGAATAATGAACCTCACGATCTGACCACAGATGATAAGAAGAAAATGCCATTTCTGAAAGGGAACACGCCACTTGCGATAGGTGCTGCAATTCTGGTACTGAGTAGTGGTTTACTTGGCTATTCGATAGGTCATCGTCAAGGTCTGACTGTTGTAGGTTTTGAGGCGGATGCTGAACAGCTGGTTGAAGTCGTACAAAAGCAGAAAGCCAGTCTGGAAACACTGAATAAAACCCTGAATACAGCAACGCAGGAACGTGATCTGGCAGTAAGTAATGCCAATGACCTGTATCTTGCGATGAATAAAACCCGTGATGAATATACGCAGGCAGAAAGCCTGGCGACCTTATATCGTGAAGTACTGCGTCAGCGTGGTGGTATGCCTTTATCTGTTCAGCATCTGGCAGTAAAGCCTCTACCTGAAAATGCCTTTGAATATCAGCTTGATCTGATTCAGGTAAGTCCAAGCAAAGGGCGTGTTTCCGGTTCGGTTGAATTGCGCCTGATTCGGGGAACTGAAATTTTAGTTGTGCCTTTGGCAGATAAAAACTTCAATTTCGAAAATTATGAACGTCTGACTGGTCGTTGGACGATGCCGAAAGGTTTTGTACCAGAATTTATAGAAGTTCGCCTGACTGGTACAAGCAAGCCTGTTACCCGCCGTTTTAGCTGGAGTAAGGGCGAGGCAATTGAAAATCAATCTGCATTCCTGTCAGAGATTCCTCAGACAGAAGCCAATGCAAACTAAAGTGTGAAATGTAAATCTTATGCCTAGCAACAAGCGTCATATTTGTTTAAGTGAAATCAAGAACTCTTTTAATCAGTCCGGTGTGGTTGACTGGCACATAAGCCCACGCTTGGCAAATGACCCTTTTCATGATGAAGATGCTGATATTGCAGTACAAACAGCACCGCCAGAGTTGAAGCGTCCACCGATGTATGCAGTGGTATTGATGAATGACGATTACACCCCCATGGAGTTTGTAATTGAAATTTTACAACAATACTTTGCAATGAATCTTGACCAAGCTACGCAAGTAATGCTAACTGTACATTATGAAGGAAAAGGTGTTGCTGGCGTCTATCCAAGAGACATTGCGGAAACGAAAGCGAACCAGGTCAATAATTACGCTCGATCACAAGGTCATCCTTTACTTTGCCAGATAGAGCCTAAAGATTAAGGGGGTTGCATGCTCAGTCGTCAATTAGAAGTATCACTACGTTTGGCTGTTAGCATGGCTCGTCAAAAGAGACATGAGTTTCTGACAGTAGAACATTTATTATTGGCTTTACTCGACAACGATTCTGCCGTGAATGCCCTTAAAGCATGCGGTGCAGACATTATTGTACTGCGTAAAGAACTTGAAGAATACGTAGAACAACACACTCCAAAACTCGGCGAAAATAACGATCAGGCACCTCATCCGACTGAAAGTTTTGACCGGATCCTGCAACGTGCCATTTTCCATGTACAGTCAAGTGGTGGAGACCGTACGGTAGAAGGTGCGGACATTCTAGTTGCGATGTACTCAGAACGTGATTCGTTTGCAGTGTATCTGCTGAAACGTCATCAGATTAACCGTTTAACCTTGACTCAATATCTGTCGCATGGAACCCGCAAGGAAGAAGTGCAGAACGAAGAAGAAATTGAGGAACTGGATGGCGAAACTGGATCATCGAATGCTTCAGGTCCACTGGATCTTTATACCACTAACCTGAATCACGAAGCGCAAAAAGGTAAAACTGATCCATTAATTGGTCGTGAAAAAGAAATTGAGCGTGCTGCACAAATTCTTTGTCGCCGTCGTAAAAATAATCCGTTGCTGGTCGGTGATCCGGGTGTGGGTAAAACATCGATTGCTGAAGGTCTGGCTTGGCTGATTGTCAATGGTAAAGCACCTAAACCATTAGAAAATGCCGAAATCTATAGTCTGGATATCGGTGCACTGGTGGCAGGAACCAAATACCGTGGTGACTTCGAAAAACGTCTGAAACAACTTCTCAATGCCTTGAAGAAAAAACCGGATGTAGTGCTGTTCATTGATGAGATTCATATGATCATCGGTGCAGGTTCTAGTATGGGCAGCACCATGGATGCTTCGAACCTGATTAAGCCAGCACTGGCAAATGGTTCATTGCGTTGCATAGGTTCGACCACATTCCAGGAATACCGTCAGGTCTTTGAAAAAGATCATGCTTTATCGCGTCGTTTCCAGAAAATTGATGTGAATGAGCCTTCCATCTCTGAAACTATTGATATTTTACGTGGTCTGAAATCTAAGTTTGAAGATTTCCACCATGTTCAATATGAAGATCAGGCTTTGGTATCAGCGGTAGAACTGTCAGCGAAGTTTATTAATGACCGTTTCTTGCCAGATAAAGCCATTGATGTGATCGATGAAGCGGGTGCGCAACGTCGTTTAAAAGCCGAGCAAGACGATAGCCTGATTACGGTAGAAAATATCGAAGACATCGTGTCGAAAATTGCCCGTATTCCACCAAAAACAGTTTCTAAAGATGACAAGACTGTATTAGAAAATCTTGAGCGTGATTTGAAACGTGTGGTCTTCGGTCAGGATGAAGCCATTGAAGCACTCGGTTCCGCAATCAAGCTGTCTCGGGCAGGTCTGAAATCTCCTGACAAGCCAGTCGGTAGTTTTGTCTTTGCTGGTCCAACGGGTGTCGGTAAAACTGAAGTCACCAAGCAATTAGCAAAACTGATGGGCGTGGAGCTGGTTCGTTTCGATATGTCTGAATATATGGAACGTCATGCGGTATCCCGTCTGATTGGTGCACCTCCAGGCTATGTTGGTTTTGACCAAGGTGGTTTGTTGACCGATGCGATTCATAAGAATCCGCATTGTGTATTACTACTCGATGAAATCGAAAAGGCACATCCGGATGTATTTAACCTGTTGCTGCAAATTATGGATCATGGCTCCTTGACCGATAACAACGGTCGCAAGTCAGACTTCCGTAATGTGGTGCTTGTACTGACCACCAATATTGGCGCCGAAAGCATTTCACGTGTCAGTATCGGTTTCATGGAACAAGACAACAGCAATGATAACCAAGAAGCGATGAAAAAAGCATTCTCACCTGAATTCCGTAACCGTCTCGATGGTGTGATCCAGTTCAAGGCCTTGCCAAGTACGATCATTGAAAATGTAGTCGACAAGTTCTTAACCGAATTGCAGGCACAGCTAGATGAGAAGAAAGTTATTCTGGAAGTGGATCAGAGTGCACGTGAATGGATGGCTGAAAATGGTTATGACCGTTTAATGGGTGCTCGTCCAATGCAGCGTCTGATTCAGGAGCATCTGAAAAAACCATTGGCAGAAATGATTCTGTTTGGTGAGCTGGCAGATAATGGCGGTAATGTTGCTGTATCTGTGAAGAAAAAAAATGGCAAAGCTGTAGGCTTGAAACTTGAAGTGTTTGAAGATCAGACTGCTGAACCAGCCTAAATTCTACTCATCGTAAAATAACCCGTGCTTGCACGGGTTATTTTATTTCTTTATTGCTATGATCTGATCAAGATTTATTGTTTGGCAAAGATTTAACAAGATATGGAATTTCAGTTCACTAAACTTATTACGACTTTTTGTCTGTTCCTGGTCACGGCGGTGATGGAAATTCTAGGCTGTTATTTTCCCTATCTGATTTTGAATCAGGGAAGTAGTCACTGGTTATGGATTCCGACAGCTCTGGCTTTGGCAGCTTTTGTCTGGCTATTAACTTTACATCCCGCTGCTTCAGGCCGGATCTATGCAGCTTATGGTGGTATCTATATCTTTACTGCTTTGATGTGGTTGCGTTTTGTGGATCAGATCAGCCTGTCTCGATGGGATTTGCTTGGTGGTGCAGTGGTGATATTTGGGGCGCTGATTATTATCATGCAACCCCAAGGTTTAATCCGTTGATTTACTTCCTGTAGAAACTTAGTTCCCTTTACAGTCCTTCTGCGATATTTCAACGTCATAAGATCGAGTAGTGGAACTCAGTTCTAGCATCACTTTATAGGGATTTTCTAACTGATAACGGTGCTCAAAGAAAATACCGCAGTTCTGTAATAAGTTTTTGCGGATAAGCTGAGTCACTTCCTTAGGACCTAGATCTTTTTCAAACTGGGCAAAGTCTGGAGTAATAATTAAACCTTTTAATTCGGTTTTATTAGCAGTGAGTTTCAGTTGTTCAATAATCGTGTTGTGATCAATTTGCAGGGGCAAAGTTTTAGAATCTTCCGCACTTAATACAGCCAGCATTTCATTCAGTTCTGCTATTTTCTTGATTTTAAATTTTGAATCAATGATCTGTTGCTGTTGCAGGTATTGATCAAATTCGGAAGCATAAACCTGACTACTAAGAAAACTAATGCCAAGGGTTAAAGCAGTGAATAGATTTATTTTATATTTCATGTAAGGCCACAAATTATTACTGTGTTTTGCGGATTATAAGAGCATGAATAAGATCTGTACGCAACTCCACCATGGTTAATTTATCTGTTTCCTCAGATTCCTTCTTTTTACTTATTCTTAAACATTGAAGTTTAAAAGACTTTTTATGTGAAAAATCTATTAATAATTACACTTTATTTTTTGTGTTGGATTTCATCTAGGTTTATAGTCTTACACCTCCCCACGCAGCATACCGGTAAGTACGTAGGGTGCATGCAAAAAAATATCTAAGTTTAAAGGCATAAAATATTGACCTATAAACAAGAAACTTCAATGATTTAAAAATAAGGATGTCATATTTTGAGTCAAGCTTATTCCAAGCAGGAAAAAAACAGTCGTATTAAAGGAATCGTCGGGGCAGCCTCCGGTAACCTGGTCGAATGGTTCGATTTTTATATCTATGCTGTATTTGCGGTTTATTTTACCAAGGCACTCACTGCACCAAATATGGACAGTTCAACTCAGGCAATTTATGTCTGGGGTGTATTTGCTGCCAGCTTCTTTATGCGTCCGATAGGTAGCTGGCTATTTGGCCGTATTGCCGATAAACATGGCCGTAAAAAATCCATGGTCATTTCGATCTGTTTAATGGCCATCAGTTCATTCCTATTCGCAGCTTTACCAACTTATGAGCAGGTGGGTATGGCAGCACCATTCTTGCTGCTGCTGGTGCGTCTGTTACAGGGCTTATCAGTCGGTGGTGAATATGGCGCTGTTGCGACCTATATGAGTGAGCTGGGTTTAAAAGGTCAGCGTGGATTTTTCTCATCTTTCCAATATGTGACCTTGACCGGTGGTCAGTTGCTGGCAAGTTTACTCGGGGTTATTTTCCTGGGCTTTATGAGCGAACAACAGTTACTTGATGGTGGCTGGCGTATCCCGTTTGTGATTGGTGGTATTGCGGCAATTGTTTCATTATTGGCACGTAGCCGTCTTGAAGAAACGCTATCTACGGAAGATAGCGATAAGGAAGATTCAGGTACACTTAAAGAATTGTTCAAGAACCATTGGAAAACATTCTTGCTGGTGGTTGGCTATACTTCAGCGGGTTCACTAAGCTTCTATGTGATTACGGTTTATTCAAAAACCTATTTAACCAATATCGGTATTGATCCAAAGACTGTCGGATTTATTATGACGGCCTGTATCTTTATATTGATGATTGCACAGCCATTTTTTGGTGCTTTATCGGATCGAATTGGTCGTCGTACCTGTATGCTGCTGTTTAGTGGGTTGATGGCGATTGCGATTTATCCGGTCATGGCGGTCGGTATGCGGGTCTTCAGTGATACCCCAGTGATCGTTGCATTATTGCTGATTTTCCTGATGATGTTACTGAGCCTCTATACCTCGATTGGCGGTATCGTAAAAGCAGAAATGTTCCCGCCACATGTACGAGCTTTAGGAGTAGGTTTCTCTTATGCAGTGGGTAATGCCGTCTTTGGTGGTTCAGCACCTTCGGTCGCATTACAGTTTAAATCAGCAGGTATTGAAAATACCTTCTTCGTGTATGTCATTGTAATGCTGATTATATGTTTCTTCTGTAGCTGGCAATTACCGAAAGAACCAAAATATTTAAAAGATGATCATTAATCTTTGAGCAATAAAAAAGCACCAAATTCGGTGCTTTTTTATTGAAAGAAAATTTAGTCTTTTTTCAGATTTTCATTAATCAGAAATTCAACCAATGCTTTCTGAGCATGTAGACGGTTTTCAGCTTCATCCCAAACCACGGCATTTTTGTGATCCAGCATATTTTCTGAAATTTCTTCGCCACGGTGTGCTGGCAAACAGTGCATAAACAGGCAGTCGGGGTGAGCCAGATCCATCAAGCGCTCATTGACCTGATAATCAGCAAATGCTTTTTCACGGATTTTCTGTTCTTCTTCCTGTCCCATACTTGCCCAAACGTCAGTCACGATCAGGTCAGCATTGACTGCTGCATCTTCAGCTGAGTCAACCAGCTCTACACAGTGTGCAAATTCAGACAGGAATTTTTCTTGTGGCTCATAACCTTTAGGCGCAGCAATTTTCAGCTTAAAGCCCCACATATGCGCAGCTTCAATATATGAATTACACATATTGTTGCCATCACCGATCCACGCCACAGTTTTACCTTCGATTGGACCACGATGTTCCAGGTAAGTCTGCATGTCAGCAAGCAGCTGGCAAGGATGGTGGTCATCAGTCAGAGCGTTAATCACGGGTACTTTTGAATAAGAAGCAAAACGTTCAACGATGTCATGACCAAAAGTACGGATCATCACTACATCAAGCATGCTTGAAATAACACGTGCAGAATCTTCGATAGGTTCGCCACGGCCCAATTGAGTATCACGTGAAGACAGGAAAATTGCGCTGCCGCCGAATTGGGTCATGCCAGCTTCAAACGAAACACGCGTGCGGGTACTGGATTTCTCAAAAATCATTCCCATAACTTTACCAACAAACGGTTGGAAAACTTCATTGTTATGCTGTTTGCGCTTGAGCTCGATGGCGCGTTGCAGTATCTGGTTAAGTTCTAAAGTCGATAGATCGCGTAAAGTCAGAAAGTGACGGAGAGCCATTCGTTACTCCACAATAATTGCTGAAAAACTGGTTCAACAATTAGTTGTTGGTTAGTTAAAAAAATACGGAATCGGCTAATATACTATATGAATAGGAAATTGCAAAAAAACTAGACTTTTTGATGACCGTCCAGGAAACGATCGACACAATAATTCACATATTCGACAGTTTCCTGATCAGTTTCATCGCTTGGCAAACCCATTAAAATGCGCCATTCCATATTTCTTAAAATACCGAAATATAATTGTGCAGAAAATAATGGATTTGGACAGCTGAGCAGACCTTTGGCATGTGCCTGTGACAAAACTTCAGCAATAGAGTGCTGGATATGTTTTGGCCCCTGTTCATGAATATGTCGAGCAATATCCAGATTGCGTCCACTTTGTTCCAGCACCAGCCGCATAAATGCGGCATTTTCCGGCTGTTTGATATGTTGGTAGAAGTTCAGCAAGGTCTGAATCAAATAGCTTCTAAAGTCTTTAGAACTGTTTAAAGAAAAGGGGAGACAAATATCTTTAAAGAACTGGGTACGGCGATAATCACAAATCGACTTAAACAGGCCTTCTTTATTGCCAAAGTATTTATAAATAGATGCCTTGGAGCCACCGGCATGATTGACAATATCATCCAGGGCAGAGTAAAACTTGAAGT
>NZ_DFRO01000020.1:0-72583 GCF_002381195.1 Acinetobacter sp. UBA3461
GACAGGGGGTGTTTTTTTATGGGAAGGATTTAATCAAATAAATGTTATTTATATGTCATTTCGACTGAAATATCACATAAAAATAAACTTGAGAGGCGTATACTGAACCGGTCTAAGGAGCGGATATGTCCCCAAATTCATCTTCAAGCCATATTAAATATGGATCTTCTATCTTCTAAAACTTGAATATTCATGTAATTGTCTTTCCTAGTCTGCTATTAAATTAATTAAAAATTGGACCACAGGGTCTAACTTTCCACGCTATTTTGCGACCTTTGTATAGTATTTGAGCAAAGCTCGGCGTGCTCAACTAGGGCTGTTGCGAAAGCATGGCGGGATAAATCAATAAAAATAAGATTAAAGAGTTAAATGTCATGTGTCGCAGTTTAAAACAATGAAATTGAAAACTCACAGGAGGTGAGACGTGACAATGAATACAGTCAATGTGAATGAAGTCATTGATAAGGCCAAATTTACTCCATTTCACTTTAATGTCGTGTTCTGGTGTTTGCTGATTATTTTATTTGATGGCTATGACCTGGCAATTAATGGCGTGGCTTTACCGCTGTTAATGCAGGAGTGGTCTTTAAGTGCAGTACAGGCAGGTATGCTGGCGAGTACAGCACTTGCAGGCATGATGTTTGGCGCGATGATGTTTGGTACGCTGGCAGACAAGATTGGCCGTAAGAAAGTTATCATGATCTGTGTGGTGCTGTTTAGCGGTTTTACCTTTGCAGGTGGCTTTGCGTCTAACCCGACAGAATTTGGTATTTTACGTTTCCTTGCTGGTTTAGGCATTGGCGGTGTAATGCCGAACCTGGTGGCTTTAACTTCTGAATATGCACCAGCACGCTTACGTGCCACTTTGGTCACTACCATGTTCAGTGGTTATGCGGTGGGTGGTGTAATGGCTGCTTTATTAGGTGCATGGTTTACTCCTAATTTTGGTTGGCAAATCATGTTCTTTATCGCAGGTGTGCCTTTACTGTTATTGCCTCTAATCTGGAAATTCCTGCCAGAATCTTTGACATTCTTGGTGAAAGCGCAGAAGCATGATAATGCTCGTCAAATGATGCAGCGTTTAGATGATCAGCTCAGTTTAAATGACCAGACTCAATTGGCTTTAAGCGAGATTAAAATTGCTGAACCTGCTTTTGTGAGCAGCCTGTTTAAGCAGGGGCGTACCGCAAGCACACTGTTATTCTGGTTAGCCTTCTTTATGTGTTTACTGACACTGTATGCCTTAGGCAGCTGGTTACCGAAACTGATGATGGCGGCAGGCTATTCGTTAGGTAACAGTTTAATGTTCCTGCTGGCAATGAATATTGGTGCGGTCATTGGTACCGTAGGCGGCGGTATCCTGGCAGACAAATTCCACTTAAAACCTGTGATTATCACTCTATGTTTGTCAGGTGCAGTGGCATTATCGCTACTAGGCTTTAAATCTCCTCAACCTGTGATTTACTTCCTGGTTGCCGTGGCAGGTGCTTCAGCGATTGGTGGTCAGATTCTGCTTTATAGCTATGTGGCGCAATACTATCCATTAACTGTTCGTTCAACCGGTATTGGTTGGGCTTCAGCGGTAGGGCGTAGTGGGGCAATTGTTGGTCCAATCCTGATCGGGATGCTGCTGGGTATGGAATTACCACATCAGTTGAACTTTATGGCTGTTGGCCTACCAGTGGTGATTGTAGCCATTGCCGTATCACTGATTGTGCGTAAAGACCGCGTTGTAAATGCAGATCCAGTGGCAGAGCCGAAGCTTAAAACTGTCAAGGCTTAATGACCCACTGGTTCTTATATTCATTTTTAATCTTTAAAAACGTTGAAACCCCTTCAAATAAGGGGTTTCAACGTTTAAATTCATAATTTTTACTAGAAATCAAAATATATTTCTTGCTTAGAAAAATTACTAAAAGACCCACTTAAAAATATATTTTAAATATATAAAACAAGCATTTAAATATTAATAATAACGTGAATAATCACATAAAAATATATCTCTAAAGCTTTAATTTACCTTAACTATGGTCTTATTGTAACGCGAAATCCGCTTCAGTATATTCGCTCGAACTGACTGTTTTGTCGTAATAGTCAGCAGGATTTATGGACAAGTACTCATGGGAGATGAGAACGATGACAACGGAAAAAATAGACGTTAATTCTGTAGTCGATAATGCGAAATTTACGCCTTTTCACTTCAATGTAGTTGCTTGGTGTTTACTCATTATCTTATTTGATGGCTACGATTTAGCAATTAATGGTGTGACGCTGCCACTCTTAATGCAAGATTGGGGCTTAAGCGCAGTACAAGCAGGTATGCTGGCCAGTACAGCACTTGCAGGCATGATGTTTGGTGCCATGATTTTTGGTTCGCTGGCAGACAAGATTGGCCGTAAAAAAGTTATCATGATCTGTATCGTGCTGTTTAGTGGTTTAACTTTCGCGGGCGGCTTTGCGTCTAACCCGACTGAATTTGGTATTTTACGTTTCCTTGCTGGTTTAGGCATTGGTGGTGTAATGCCAAACCTGGTAGCACTGACTTCTGAATATGCGCCACAAAAGATGCGTAGTACCTTAGTAACCACAATGTTCAGTGGCTATGCCGTAGGGGGTGTCATGGCTGCTCTGCTTGGCTCATGGTTTACTCCAGATTTTGGTTGGCAGATCATGTTCTTTATCGCGGGAATTCCACTGTTCTTATTACCTGTGATCTGGAAATTCTTACCTGAATCTATCTCATTTATGGTGAAACAGAACCGCCAAGCGGAAGCACGAGAGATTGTGCGTCGTATGGCACTAGATTTAAAAGTAACTGAAAATACAGTATTCACTTTACCTCAGGAAAACGTACCTGAAGCTGCGAACGTGGTTAGCCTGTTCCGCCGCGGTCGTGCAGTTAATACATTATTGTTCTGGGTGGCATTCTTCACTTGCTTGCTGACGATGTATGCACTTAGCAGCTGGTTGCCAAAACTAATGATGGCTGCGGGCTACTCAATGGATAACAGCCTGATGTTCATGATGGTCATGAACGTAGGTGCAGTGGTTGGTATCGTCGGCGGTGGTATTCTGGCTGACCGTTTCCACCTGAAACCAGTACTGATGTTCCTGGGTATTATGGGTGCGATTGTGATGAGCTCAATGGGCTTTGCGTCTAACCAGTTCTTACTTTATATCCTGGTGTTCCTGGCTGGTGCAGCGTCAATCGGTTCACAAATGTTGCTATACAGCTATGTAGCGCAGTACTACCCACTGGCAGTACGTTCTACAGGTATTGGCTGGTCTTCTGCGATTGGTCGTATGGGTGCAATTGTAGGCCCAATCCTGATTGGTGGCTTACTGGGTATGAACCTGCCTGCACACTTCAACTTTATGGCAGTCGGTTTACCGGTACTGATTACAGCGATTGCGGTTGCATTGATCATGCATGAAAATGAGGCTAACAAGATTGGTTCAGCAGAGACAGTTGCTGCAAAAGCTTAAACCTTAAGTTTGAAATAAGAAGCCTCCGAAAGGGGGCTTTTTTTATTTACTGATAATCTAAAGCAATTTAGATTAAAAAATCATGAGTTTAAGAGTTATAAAAAATGGATTATCGAGAACAATGGGAAAGCTTTTTAAACCCTGAAGTATTTAAAGATCGACTAATTAATATTTAGATGTATATAACTATCTATGAAATGTTGAAAGATTCAATTATCAATTGACTCAAAGATTTTTATATTATGACCTTAATTGGAGCTAGGGATTTAGAAGGAGAAGAAGAATATAGATCAAAAGTTTTATCAAGACATAAAAATCATCTATACGCGTCAATTTCTTGGTTAATAGAACATGAAGTCATTAATGAAGTAGATAAAGAAAATATAGAGGCTTTAAAAAATTATAGAAATTATTTAGCACATGAAATGAGCGATATCGTTTTTAATGGTGAAATAAAAGATCTGATGAAAAACTTTCTATGTGCTTATGAATTAATTCATAAAATTGAAAATTGGTGGATCATTAACTTTGAAATAGTAATCAATCCAGATTTCACTGATGCTAATTTGGAAGATATAGATATAGATATAGATATAGATATCGATAACATACAATCAGGGAAAAAATTAATGATTGATATGGCTTTGTCAGTGTTATCAGGAAGTGAAGAACTATTAAAAAAATTCAAAAGCAATTAACCAAAGATTTATATATGATGAACTTTCTGATGTTGACTGGATAAAATCAACCATTTCATAATTAAAAAAATTTTAGGTAACACAATTATGACTATTAATTCATTCTCCCCAATCCCTGAAGATGATGAAGAACTGCATCTTCCTGAACTGGTGTACTGGGCTTCCTTAGGTGATGTTGAACAGGTAGAGCAGGGCTTACAAGAAGGTTTAAACGTTAACTCCGCCGATGAAGAAGGCTATAGCGCATTACAGGCTGCTGCCGAAAATGATCATCTTGAAGTAGTGAAGTTACTGGTGAGTAAAGGTGCAGATGTTGATCATCGCAGTACCTATACCGCTTTAGAACTGGCTGAAATGGCAGGCAATAAAGATGTCGTAGAATATTTAAAAAGCCTGAAAGGCAGTATTCCTAAATAAGAAAGAATAGAAAAAGAAACCCCACAAGTTGGGGTTTCTTTTTGAGAACAGTTTAGGATTACGGAATAATATCCATATCCGCTTCGAGTTCTTCCACAATTGCAGTATTAAAAGCGGGTAAATCATCCGGATTACGTGAAGTAATCAGCACCCAGCCATTGGTATTGCAACGATGTACTTCTTCATCGACCCATTTTGCACCGGCATTCTCTAGATCCAGCTTGATACTC
This sequence comes from Acinetobacter sp. UBA3461, assembly GCF_002381195.1. Lineage (NCBI taxonomy): Bacteria > Pseudomonadati > Pseudomonadota > Gammaproteobacteria > Moraxellales > Moraxellaceae > Acinetobacter > Acinetobacter sp. UBA3461. Next base: position 4,832 of record NZ_DFRO01000020.1, read on the forward strand.
TTATAAGAAGTCAGGTTTTTATCTTTGACGCAACCCGCATCAATCAGTGCCCATGGACCATGGCAGATCGCTGCAATCGGTTTCTGGTTATCGGCAAAGTACTGGATGATGCGTTGAGCATCTTCATTAATACGTAATTTATCCGCATTCACTGTTCCGCCAGGAATCACCAGCAGATCATAATCTTCTACACTGACTTCATGCATGGTTGTATCAGGTGTGTATTGTGCACTTGGCTTGCTGTCGGCTTCCATGGTGTGGACGTCTTCATTTTTTTCTGCAGCATGAATCACCACAAAACCATGTGACTGCAAGAAATCCAGGGGCTGGACTAATTCATCGTGTTCAATGCCTTCGTTCGAGGTAATAATCAGAACTTTCTTGACCATGATTGTAAATCTCAATATCTGCAGGGGTCTTTAGCTTAGCAATAAGGCATTTTTAGAAATGTTGCTTTTTTAGCCGAGGACTGTAAGCATTTATAGAAGAAAAGCCTGATAGAACAACAGAGAAAAACAATAGATGGAAAAAGCCCCGATATCCTATCGGGGCTTTTTCCGTATTTCGTGATTTAGGTATAACTCCTGTCGTACCTCACGTCCTGGTGCATCTGCTTATTTTTGTTTTTATGTTTCGGAGCATCCTGCTCTCTATGGGTTTAAGATACTGCAGCTTAATGTAGCTTGAAAGACGCAGATAACAGCTTATGTTGTACGCCTGGGCTTACAGGATCTAAGTAGTATTCTGTAAGTCATTCTTTTCATTAAAAGTATATATCTAAGCCGATATAAGGACCTTTAAATTCCAGCTGAAGATCTGGCACATTATTTTGCTCGGCATCAATTTTCATGATGCGATAACCCAGTTTGGCACCAAGGTCTACCGCCAGATTATCAATAAAGTCGTACTGAAGTTCAGCTTGTACATCGGTCTTTTTAGTGTCGCTGCCATGGCTGTAAACAGCTTCAGCTTTGGCGCTCATCCCAGTGAAGGGCAGTTTAACTCCTGCTGTTGCGTAGAGCAGAGGACTGTATTCATCCAGATCATACTGGGTTAGAGCACCGGCGTTCAGGTTTTTCACCGTACCATCTAAGTTTGTTAAGCCGACACCAACATCCGCATGTACAACTGTATCCAGCAATTCGTAATACAGAATATAGTCAATATTGTTCAGCTCGATATCTGAAGCATTGAGTACAGTGCTTTGCTCGCTGTTGCTGTCGAGATTTACATATTTGATTTTCGCATTTGGCAACAACGGTACTGGATGTTCCAAAGCTACAGACAGCTGTGCCGTACCTTGACGGTCCAGATCATGTTTACTGGCATTGTCAGACTGGCTATATCCGTCAAAATTCCAGTAGCTGGCATCTGCTTTCAGACCAATGATATCGGCATGGCTGACGCTACTCAGCGTCAGTCCGCATAATAAAGTATTGATGATTCTTGCGTGCATAGGTTGAATTTCCTTGTGCTTGATTCAAATTGAGCAGTTTTATGATCTAAATCCATATTTTTAGTATTTCTGGCTAGCTGCATCATATAGGTAATTTTCAAAATGTATATGGCAGCAAGTAGGGGAACCATCCAGCCAGATTAAGCTTAATTGTTCAGTTTTATTTTGCTAGATCTAGAACAATTGCAGAGCAGGCTTTTCAGCCATTTCAATCAAGGTCTACATTTTAAAAACGCATGTCACTGGATCTTGAGCATATAATCAAATATATCGAAATATTGCGTGACCCTGAAAGGACATGACATGACTAAACCCCGAGCAGTAATCGACTATCCGCTTTATGTTGCAGGTAAGGCAGTGGAAACCTCAGAATGGCTGGAGGTTCAGGATAAATATACGCATAAGGTTTGCGCACGTGTGTCACTGGCAGATGCCAAAATTCTGGAAAAAGCCATTAAAGCAGCAGTCAAAGCCGAAGCGGAAATGGCGGCTCTGGAGCCTTATCAAAAACAGAAAATCCTGTTGCACTGTGTGAAGCGCTTTAATGAGATTCGCGGTCAGTTGACCGAGATTCTGATTGCTGAGGGGGGTAAGCCACGTAAAGCTGCCGCAGCTGAAGTGGAACGTCTGATCAATACTTTCCAGATTGCTGCCGATGCCGTGACTCAGGTTGATTCAGGCCGCATGATGCCATTGGCAGTTACAGCAGCTGCATCGGGCTATCAGGGTTTTGTGAAACAGGTTCCGATTGGCGCCGTCTCCCTGATCAGTCCTTTTAATTTTCCGCTGAATCTGACCGCTCATAAGATTGCGCCTGCAATTGCAGCGGGCTGTCCCTTTGTCTTAAAACCTGCCAGCCTGACACCGGTGTCTGCCTTAAAGATTGCTGAGATTCTGGCAGAGACTGATTTACCACCAAATGCGTTCTCGATACTGCCCTGTCCACGTGAACTGGCGGATGTACTGGTGACAGATGACCGTTTCAAAATGCTCAGCTTTACCGGTTCTGATGTGGTCGGTTGGGATATGAAAGCGCGGGCAGGGCGCAAGAAAGTCACGCTGGAACTGGGTGGTAATGCCGCGGTAATGATCGAGCCTGATACTGAAATCACGGATAGCTTTATTGATCGCCTGATCGGTGGTGCTTTTGGTCATGCCGGACAGGTCTGCATTAGCGTGCAGCGTATTTTGGTGCATCAAGATATCTACGCTGAGGTGAAGAAAAAACTGGTAACCAAACTGAAAAAGCTCAAACCAGCGGATCCTGATTTGGACACCACCCTGGTCGGCCCAATGATTAAGGAGGCTGAAGCCCAGCGTTTAAAAAAATGGCTGGATAAAGCCGTGAAGAAAGGCGCTAAAGTGCTCAGTGGCGGCAAGCTGGATGGCGTGATGTTTGAGCCAACCTTACTGGAAGATGTCGATCATGGGCTAGAAGTGTATAAAGATGAAGTGTTTGGTCCAATGGCAATCTTGGAAAAATACAGCGATTTTGAGGCCGGGATTGAATGCATCAACAGCAGTCGTTTTGGTTTGCAGGCGGGTGTCTATACCCAGAACCTGAACAAGATGATGTATGCCTGGAACCAGTTGCATGTCGGTGGCGTGATCATCAACGACATTCCATCCTTCCGTGTTGATAATATGCCGTATGGTGGTGTAAAGGATTCGGGATTAGGGCGTGAAGGCATCCAGTCTGCAATTCGTGACATGCAGGAAGAACGAATACTGGTGATTAAAGCCTGAATAATGATTTAAATTTTAAGTGTTCAGATCATGCGCACATTTGCTCATGATCTGAGTTTTTAAAGTTCAGCTATTCAATAAGAAGAGAACAGGAATAATTTTTATAACTCATCAAGATATACTTAAAAAAACAATATATTCCTAAAAGTTAATTCACTTATAACTTAATAAATCAAGCTAAGCCTGGAGAAATATTGAGCGGTTGAACAAGATATATTATAAAAAATTAATATTAGGAGCAGAATTTACACAAATCATACTTAAAACTCAGTATTGTTAAATCCATATACACGGACAGTGTGGGCAAGATGCTTTATCCAGGATTTGACATGCTAGACCGTTGGCTGATTTAGAAGCTGAAGCTCACAAGGCAAAGCTCCAATTGAAGCACCCAGAATTATTTTTATTGGTACTTTTTTTGCTCGCGCGATAACCACAATAAGCAGCATCTAAAGAGACCTAAGGTTTAGGTGTTCTATGACAGATACTCGAGAGAATTGGTCGGCACGATCAGGATTTATTATTGCAGCGATTGGCTCTGCAGTAGGGTTAGGGAATATTTGGCGCTTTCCATACGTTGCCTATGAAAATGGCGGAGGCGCATTCCTGATTCCTTATCTGATTGCGATTTTCGCAGCAGGTTTGCCATTATTGTTTTTAGATTATGCAGTTGGACACAAGTTCCGCAAAGCACCACCGATGGCCTATAAAAAACTCATGAATGCAGAATCTCTGGGTTGGTGGCAGGTGATGGTGACCCTGATCATCGGGATTTATTATGCCAGCGTATTGTCCTGGGCTGGCAGTTATATGTTCTATTCCTTCGGACAACAGTGGGGAACCGATACTCAAGGCTTCTTCTTCAATACCTATCTGCAAAATGGTGAAGGCCTGACCTTCGGTTTTGTTCCGGTACTGTTTTTTGGTCTGGTAGTCGTTTGGGCAGCGGTGATGCTGATCCTTTACGGTGGAGTACGCCGTGGGGTAGAACTGGCGAATAAAATCTTTATGCCATTGCTGGTGATTTTATTCACGATCCTGGTGATTCAGGCAGTACGTTTACCTGGTGCAGTCGATGGCTTAAATGCCTTCTTTACTCCAAACTGGGAAGCCATGACCAATTATAAAGTCTGGCTGGCAGCTTTTGGCCACATCTTCTTCTCACTTTCGGTGGGTTTCGGGATTATGTTGACCTATGCGTCTTACTTGAAACGTAAAACCAACCTGACCGGTTCAGGTATCGTGGTGGCATTGGCGAACTCGTCTTTTGAAATTTTGGCGGGTATTGGTGTCTTTGCAGCACTTGGTTTCATGGCATTCAGCTCAGGTGCAAAGGTTGAAGATGTAGTATCTGGTGGTATCGGTCTGGCCTTTATTGCTTTCCCGAAAATCATTTCCAGTTTAGGTGCAGGCGGTGACCTGTTCGGCTTCCTATTCTTTGCGTCATTAACAGTGGCGGGTATTACTTCCATGGTAAGTATCCTGCAGGTGCCAATTGCGGCATTCCAGGACAAGCTGGGCTGGTCAAAGAACAAGTCAGTGACGATTATTGCGGGTGGTTCAGCAGTTGTATCCACCTTGATGTTCTCGACTCATAGTGCCATTACCTTGGTCGATATCATTGACTACTTCGCTAACAACATTGGTATTGTGGGTGGTGGACTGTTCTCGATTATTTTATTGTCCTGGTTCCGTCGTCCATTGATGAAACAGCTAGAAACACATGTGAACGAGTTTGCCAGTCTGAAACTGGGTGGCAGCTGGAAATTCATGCTGACTGTAATCACGCCGTTATCTTTATTATCAGCATTGGGTTTAACCCTAAAATCAATCATGGCAGAAGGTTATGGTGATTATCCTGCAAGTACGCTATGGATAATTGGTGGGGGCACGATTGCATTCTTTATTCTGGGTGCCATTCTGTTCAGTCTAGTTAAAGATCGTCATAGTTAGGAGAACGAATATGAATACATCTGCATTGATTATGATGATTTTCTCCATGGTTTTATTATGGGGTGGTCTGGCACTGGCTGTCATGCATCTGGCAAAAAATCCAGAAGAACCAGAAGACTAAAAATCTTCACATAAACACATTGTTGCTGTAAATGAAAGTCATTATCATCTTTGGTGATAATGACTTTTTTAATGGGCAGACTTATGGGAATTGCTCCCGTTACCGATGCACAAGTCTATACCGCTTTTGCAGTGACATTTTTGGCAGGTCTGGCTACCCTGGTGGGTGGGGGACTGGTGTTATTTTTAAAAAAGCCCAACCTGCGTGTCATGTCCTTCGGTCTGGCCTTTGCTGCTGGAGCGATGATTTATGTGTCTCTTACTGAGATTCTGACCAAATCCATTGATTCTTTTAGCGTGGCGTATGGCGCGAAAATGGGGTATGCCTGGGGAACCTTGACCTTATTACTGGGTGCAGTCTTGGTGCTGTTACTGGATCATTTGGTCCCCAATCCGCATGAGACCCTGGAAAAAAATAATACCCAGGACCTAGGACAGGAACAGTTGCTGCGTACCGGCTTGCTCACGTTATTTGCCATTACTGCACATAATTTGCCGGAAGGCATGGCGACCTTTTTTGCAACGCTGGAAAGCCCGATGCTGGGTGCGCCGTTAGCGGTAGCGATTGCGATTCACAATATCCCGGAAGGTGTAGCGATTGCTTTACCGGTATATATGGCGACACATCGACAATCCTATGCATTGCTCGCCAGTTTGGTTTCTGGTCTGGCGGAACCTTTGGGAGCCGCATTGGGCTACTTCATTCTGGCACCGTATCTGAATACCACCATCTATGGCATCATTTTCGGTCTGATCGGTGGCGTGATGGTCTATCTGGCACTGGATGAAATGTTGCCAACCGCCAAGCGTTATTCCAAAGGTCACGAAACGGTTTATGGCCTGATCAGCGGGATGGCGGCCCTTGCCAGCAGTCTGGTAATTTTCAAATTTCTCCAATAAATCCAGAATAAAAAAAGGCAGCCGAAGCTGCCTTTTTCTTCAAACAACTATTTAAGCTGTTTTTTCGATTCGGCAATAGAAGAAACCATCGCCTTGACCCGCTTTCGGTAACAGCTGACGACCATGAATCTGCTCAATACCCCAATTCGCTTCGATCTTGATTTCTTTAGCATCCGCATGGGTAGTAAAGAACTCGACCATCTGCTGTTCATTTTCTGCTTTTAGAATCGAACAGGTGATATAAAGCAAAGTACCGCCAACTTTCAGCTGCTGCCACATATTTTCCAGAATCTGTTTTTGCAATTCCACCGTCTGGGCGATATCAGTGGATTGACGCAGCAGGCGAATATCCGGATGACGACGCATCACGCCAATCGCTGAACACGGCGCATCCAGTACGATACAGTCCGGCTGCTCAGCCGCCTGCCAGCTGATCGCATCAGCAGTAACGATTTGTACATGCTCACCTTCAAGTAGCAGACGTTCCAGGTTTTCCTGGACGCGCAGCAGACGTTTGGCATCCTGATCCAGTGCAATCAGCTTTTTAGGACTGTATTTTTCCAGGATATGTGCGGTCTTGCCACCCGGTGCTGCGCAGGCATCGACGATATATTTATTATTCAGGTTGGGCAGTAAAGTGGCGCAGAGCTGGGCATGCTCATCCTGTACCGAGAAGCCACCGACATCGAAGCCGGGCAGGTGCGGTACATGGACACTTTCATCCAGCACGATACCCACTTCAGAAATACTGCAGGCATGCGCAGCAATATCATGCTCTTCCAGAATTTCTAAATACTCATCACGGCTCACTTGACGTTCATTGACGCGTAAGGTCAGAGGAGCCACCTGTTTCAGTTCAGTGCTAAGTTCCAGCAGCTGTTCAGGCCAGTCTTTCTTTAAGCGTTTATATAACCAGCTTGGCAAACCATGCGCCTGTTTTAATGCTGCCTGGAATTCAGGTGTTTCACGTGAAACACGACGCAGGATGGCATTCACTACACCACTTAAAGCCTGATAGCCGAGCTGTTTAACCGCCGTTACGGTCTCGGAAATTGCGGCATGCGGCGCAATCCGGGTTTCCAGCAACTGATATAGACCGACATAAAGGCAGGTTTCGACCGTATCATTGTTAATTGGTTTCACCAAGAGTGGCAGGGTCACGCTTTTCAACACATACCACTGACGCAGTGTCCCAAGAACCAGTTCATGGAACAGGGCACGGTCACGCTCTGCCACTTTGCCTAGATGTTGTGGCAAAACACTGGCAAGTGATTGCCCTTGCTGTACCGCGAGCAGGGTGCGAATCACCTGGGCACGTAAGTTCAGGTGCGATGTGCCGGCTTCGTAATGACTCATGCCAGTATTTGTCCTACATGTAATTTTTGGGTTTGATTGATTTGAACCGGATTCAGCGCTTTACCGCCCGGCCACTGCAGTGAGGTCAGGCAAATAGCTTTTTGATCACCACAAGCCACATGTACGCCATGTTTATCTAGCGCGAGGATAGTTCCAGGGGCCTTGCCTTCCGCATTTTCATGAGATAACAAAGAACCCCAAACACGCAGATTATTTGTTTCATCAATAGGTGTAAAAGCCACTGGCCATGGATTAAATGCACGGATATTGCGGTCAATCGTGACCGCATCCTGAGTCCAATCAATTTTAGCTTCTGCCTTGGACAATTTATGTGCATAAACCGTAAGCGCTTCATCCTGCACTTCGCGGTGATCAAGATAGTGCTGTAGAGATTCTTCTGATTCCAGCACTTTGACTGTTGCTTCAGCACCTTGCTGAGCCAGCTTGTCATGCAAAGAAGCAGAGGTGTCTTGTGGCTCAATCGGGCAGATGGTTTTATACATCATGTCGCCAGTATCCAGACCAGCCGCCATTTTCATAATGGTCACACCAGTCTCGGCATCACCCGTTGCGATGGCACGCTGGATCGGTGCGGCACCACGCCAGCGCGGCAGTAATGAACCGTGAATATTCAGACAGCCATATTTCGGCGTATCTAAAACCACTTGCGGCAGGATCAGACCATAGGCTGCCACAACCATGACATCCGCATTTAAGGCTTTTAACTCAGCTTGAGCTGCCAGACCTTCGTCTGTTGAAGATTTAAAGTGTAGCGGTTGATAAACCGGAATATTGTGTTCCAGTGCCAGCTGTTTAACCGCAGATGCAGTGAGTTTTTGACCGCGACCTGCTTTACGGTCTGGCTGGGTATACACCGCCACAATCTCATGGTCGGTCTTTAGCAGCGCAGCCAATGCAGTGGCTGCAAATTCTGGTGTGCCTGCAAAAATGATTTTCACGGATGAAATTCCAAATAAACTTAAAGGCATTATAAGGCATAAGGCAATTCGCAGCCTAATTCAGCAAAAGCTTACAGCTCAGTACCACCCATTACCGTGATAAATCACTCAAATTTCATATAAAAAAAACTCATGCAAATTGTAAAAAATATTCATGAAAGTTTTGTATTTAATCCGGAACGATAGCGGTATAGTAGTTTTTAATAAAAGATTTTAATCGTGTACGTACTGAAACTGCTCTGAGCATATCCCACACTGTCACATCGATAAGTGCCTGGTCCGCCGTGTAACTTGGTGTATGATATGTTCAATTTTCGACTGATTTCATGCTCTCGATCAGACAGATTTCGCCAGAGTGAATGAACTCATTCATCTCAAGCACAACCTTTGTTGGAATAACACAATGCCTGACTATCGTTCAAAAACATCGACACACGGAAGAAACATGGCGGGTGCGCGTGGCTTATGGCGCGCCACTGGTATGAAGGATGAAGACTTCGGCAAGCCAATTATTGCAGTGGTCAACTCATTTACCCAGTTCGTTCCGGGCCACGTACATCTTAAAGACCTCGGTCAATTGGTGGCGCGTCAGATTGAACAAGCAGGCGGCGTAGCAAAAGAATTTAATACTATTGCTGTGGATGATGGTATCGCGATGGGTCACGACGGCATGTTGTATTCACTGCCTTCACGTGACTTGATTGCGGACTCTGTAGAATACATGGTGAATGCACACTGTGCTGACGCAATGGTCTGTATCTCGAACTGTGACAAAATCACACCGGGGATGCTGATGGCGGCAATGCGCCTGAACATTCCAGTCGTATTCGTGTCAGGCGGTCCAATGGAAGCCGGCAAAGTGAAAATCCGTGGTAATGAACACGCGATTGACCTTGTTGATGCCATGGTGGTTGCAGCAGATGATAGCTTCACTGATGAAGAAGTTGCAGCATATGAACGTTCTGCATGTCCAACTTGTGGTTCATGTTCTGGTATGTTCACAGCGAACTCAATGAACTGCTTAACTGAAGCATTGGGTCTGTCTTTACCAGGTAATGGTTCAACACTTGCTACACATGCAAACCGTAAAAAGTTATTTGAAAAAGCAGGTCAACTCATCGTAGAGATCACCAAACGTCACTACGAGCAAAATGATTACAGCTTGCTGCCACGCAATATCGCAACCAAAGCATCGTATGAAAATGCCATGACTTTAGATATCGCAATGGGCGGTTCAACCAATACTGTATTGCATTTATTGGCAGCTGCTCATGAAGCTGGTGTTGATTTCACCATGAATGACATTGACCGTCTGTCTCGTAAAGTGCCAGTCCTGTGTAAAGTTGCACCTGCAAAGCAGGACGTGCATATGGAAGATGTACACCGTGCTGGTGGTATCATGTCGATCTTGGGTGAACTGGATCGCGCAGGTTTGTTGGATACCTCTGTACCCACCGTCCATGAAGCAACCTTAAAAGATGCTTTGGATAAATGGGACATTATCCGTACTGAAGATGAAGAGGTGTATAACTTCTTTAAATCAGCACCAGGCGGTGTACCAACACAAACCGCATTCTCACAAGACCGGTACTACTTACGCCTAGATGGCGACCGTGAAAATGGTGTGATCCGCAATGCCGAACATGCCTTCTCTAAAGACGGCGGTCTGGCAGTACTTTATGGCAACATCGCACTGGATGGCTGTATTGTAAAAACGGCTGGTGTAGATGAGTCGATCTTGAAGTTCAACGGTACAGCACGTGTATTTGAAAGCCAGGATTCAGCAGTTGAAGCGATCTTGGGCGGTAAAATCACGGCAGGCGATGTGGTTGTAATTCGTTACGAAGGCCCACGTGGTGGTCCAGGTATGCAAGAAATGTTGTATCCAACCAGCTACCTGAAATCGAAAGGTTTAGGGAAAGACTGTGCACTTGTAACAGATGGTCGTTTCTCAGGTGGTTCATCAGGTCTTTCAATTGGTCACGTGTCACCAGAAGCTGCGGAAGGTGGTGCGATTGGTCTGGTTGAAGATGGCGACCGTATCGAAATCGATATTCCGAATCGTACGATTCATTTGGCTGTTGAGGACGCTGTAATGGCAGAACGTCGTGCAGCGCAAGAAGCCAAAGGTTGGAAGCCTGCGGAAGAGCGTCCACGCAAGATTTCTAAAGCCTTGAAAGCCTATGCAATGCACACCACGAGTGCTGCGAAAGGTGCAGTACGCGATATCTAAGCTGTAATTTTTATAGCGCAAAAAAAGCACTCCAGATGGAGTGCTTTTTTTATTTCTTAGATATTTAAGGTTGGGTAAATCACGTGAACTTTCATAAAATCAATCATGGCAGTACTTTAGATATTTAAAACCAATAAAGGCTTAATAAAAGTAGGTGTATAGTAAAAATACAGTATCAATGCAAAAGTGATTACACGCATGTCAATGAAATTTATTAGCCGCTTTGTCGTAATTTTAGTACTCGTTATGATTTTAGCTGCGCTTAGTATTCAATTTTTCTTTGATCCACATTACACCGTCGTATTCTGGATTTTAGCTGTTCCTGTGATTTTGGGGGCTCCGATTCTTGGATCTGTGGTCTTGGCTTCCAATGAAGAACTTGATCTTCATCAGTTGAATTAAGCACACATATATTAAAAATGCGCCAAGCAGTGATTTGAATGATTATGTGAATGAATCTATCTCAGTTCTCTAACATTTGAACCATCGTCCAAGAAAAAGACTCAGCTTTAAAAGTCCGAGTCAGGTCATATGGCAACCCTCTGATATTGCACTGCAAATGCTAGTCTGATTGTTTGATAATTCACTGCCTCAAATCACTTTTAGGGTTTTAATAATTTTTGCATAGGCAGACTTTTACTTTTGATAGCGCAAAAGTAAAAAAATGCTTTTATTGCGCTGACTCTATTTCCTGAACAAGTTTAAAGCATTGCTTTAAGATGAGTGCAAAGCAGCGACATTGATATCGCTCTTACTCATGCGCCTAGAGTACGAAAAAAACAGACTTAGGTGATACACAGAGTCTTACTTTTATGTCGACACGGCTTTCTATACAATCGGATAAAACCTAGACAGCTTTCAGGCTTCACAAGAATTACATCCAGGACAAAACAAGATGAGTAAAGACAATATCCGAGAACATTCCGCGCCCGTTTATGAAGGTATTGAAAATGCACCCGCTCGTTCCATGATGCGTGCCACGGGTTTTCAGGATGAAGACTTTACTCGTCCTTTTATTGGCATTGCTTCGACCTGGGCCAATGTCACGCCTTGCAATATGCATATTGATGGCTTGGCACGTACAGTCGAGCAGGGTGTGAGTGCTGCGGGAGGTAAGGGCATTATCTTCAATACCATTACCATTTCCGACGGGATTTCTAATGGTACTGAAGGTATGAAATACTCCTTGCTATCCCGTGAAATCATTGCGGATTCGATTGAAGCAGTGGTCGGCTGTCAGGCCTATGATGGCGTAATTGCCATTGGTGGCTGTGATAAAAATATGCCGGGCTGCATCATGGGATTGGCACGTCTAAACCGTCCAGGTCTGTTTATTTATGGCGGTACCATCAAACCGGGCGAAGGTCATACCGACATGATTTCCGTATTTGAAGCAGTCGGACAGCATGCCAAAGGTGAAATCAATGCGATTCAGGTCAAGCATATTGAAGAAGTTGCTTTGCCGGGTCCGGGTTCTTGTGGCGGGATGTATACCGCGAATTCCATGGCTTCTGCGATTGAAGCACTCGGTATGAGCCTGCCGGGTTCTTCTGCACAGGAAGCCGTCTCTGAAGACAAGCAGATCGACTGTGCCCGTGCGGGTGAAGCCGTGATGAATCTGTTACGTCTGGATATCAAGCCACGTGACATCATGACCAAAGCTGCTTTTGAAAATTCAATTAAAGTGCTGATTGCTTTGGGTGGTTCGACCAATGGTGTACTCCATCTGCTGGCTATGGCGCATACCGCAGGTGTGGAGCTCAGTCTGGATGACTTTGTCCGCATTGGTAAAGACATTCCTGTAGTCGCTGATGTACGTCCATCGGGTAAATATCTGATGTCGGAGCTGATTGCGATTGGCGGGATTCAACCATTGATGAAACGTATGCTGGATGCCGGCATGCTGGATGGTTCCTGCCTGACTGTGACTGGTAAAACTCTGGCAGAAAACCTGGCGAATGTAAAAGATTATCCTGAAGGTCAGCAGATTATTCTGCCATTTGACCAGCCGGTGAAAAAAGATTCACATCTGATCATTATGAAAGGTAACCTTTCACCAAAAGGTGCCGTGGCCAAAATTACCGGTAAGGAAGGTCTTTACTTCAAAGGGCCAGCACGGGTCTTTGAGGGTGAACAGGGCGCCATGCGCGGGATTCTGGATGGTGAAGTTCAGCCGGGTGAAGTGGTGGTGATTCGTGGTGTTGGTCCTAAAGGTGGACCAGGCATGCCAGAAATGCTGAAACCGACCTCAGCGATTATCGGTAAAGGCTTAGGAGATTCCGTAGCACTGATTACCGATGGCCGATTCTCCGGTGGTAGTCATGGGTTTGTGATTGGTCATGTCACCCCAGAAGCCTATGAAGGTGGACCGATCGGTCTGGTACAAAATGGCGATGAGATTTCGATCAATGCCGAAACCCGTGAAATGACCTGGCATGTCTCGGATGAGGAAATCGCTGCACGTCAGGCCGCCTGGATTAAACCAAAACCGAATTACACGCATGGAGCATTAGCCAAGTTTGCCAAACTGACCTCTGGTGCAGAAACCGGGGCAGTGACTGACCTAAATCTCGAGATCTAAGGGCTCTGCAAACATTGATCATTTTGTCTTGAATTGATATAAGTTTTTTCATATACAGCAGATCCAGGCGATCTGCTATTCTGGTGAAAAAGATAGTATCCTGTAGCAGTTAGACGCTGTCATCTGCTGCGTTATTCTCTACTGAGGCTGATCTCATGTCCCTGTTACGCCGTTGGTTCGATCCAATCCGATCGAGTTGGTTTTATCAAAAGCCAACCCGCCAGGCGGTGCTATCTGCTGAAGATGGCTTAACGATTTATCTGCGTCTGGATGATGTGTATAGCTATCTGGCAGTGCAGCTGTTACCACAACTGGAAGAGATCCTGAGTCCGGAATTAAAACCGTTGAAGGTAGTCATCTCCAGTCAACGGGGCGAAATACCGAATCAGATGTCTTTTGAAGAATGGCAAAATTACTGTATTAATGATGCCAAAATCCTCTCCAGACAGCATCGTTTCAGCTTTCATGAAACACCAGAACTCCCCACTGCAGAAGCCTTAAAACAGGCCGAAACCATTCTGCGCCGAACACCATTGCGTGGCCAGGATTTTCTTTATCTGCTGGAAGATATCTTTCATATGCTGTGGCAAAAGCAGTATGGCAAACTGCGTACCTTGCATAGCATGGCCAGTCGCCATCATCAGCCACAGGATTTTTCTGAACGGGTCTTTGACACAACCCCGGTTTTGGCCAGCTATTTTGATTTTGGTAGCCGTCAGTATCATGCGGTAGATGATCTGCTGCGTTTAACCCGCCGTCTGAAACAGCAAAAATTACTGACGGGCAATCCAATCTTCCTGATCAATCATATTGAATGGCGTGAGCACCTGATCAGTGATGCTGAAGAACTGAATGAAATTCAGGGCTTAGATCCGGAACTGGATCTGTATATTGCCCTGGAAGATCCAATTTCCTGGCTGTTGCTGGCCTATATTAAGGAAGAACTTGCCGATTTTTATAATATCCATCTGAATGTCTATCCGCTGTCTTATCGTAGCCGTGATGGCTTTGACTGGGGACTGGCAACGCGCCTGTCAAAACGGACTGAAGTCGAATTCACCCCATTTTGCCGACCGACGGTACAAAGCATTTTGCCGATGGCACAGCTGTATTACAGCTGCCCGGAAGAAGGGCGGGTGGATGCGATGTACCGGATTTTGCAGGCGGTTTGGACGCGTGGACGTGACCTGAGTTATACCCCACATTTCAATGCCTTACAGCAGGAACTGGGAATTGGGCAACTGACCGAAGAAGATATTCAGGCCAAGCTGAAAGACAATGATATGCTCTGTGAAATGAAGTCTCAGCCCAACTTACCGGTGCTGGAACTTCGGATTGATAATCAAAGTTTTGTATTTAATAGTTTATATCGTGTCTGGATGATTGAAAGTATTTTCAGTAATGTGTTAGAAGAAAAGTATAAGAGTGATAATCAAACTGAAAGTGAACTGAATAAACATGAACAAAGTAAAAGCTGAATCATTACAACATGCACGTGAGCAGATTGACGCGATTGATACAGCTTTGGTTGAGCTGATTGCTGCGCGCCAGTTTTATGTAGACCAAACCACCCGTTTCAAGAAAACTGAAACTGACCTGCAATCTCCGGAACGGATGGAGCAGGTTGTCGAAAATGTCAAAGCCCAAGCTCAAAAGCAGGGCATTGATCCAGTATTTATCGAGCACCTGTATCGGGAAATGTTTCAGCATTTTATTCAGCGCGAACTGAAAGAATTTCGTCCTTAAGCGCCCTTTATTTAAAATCTGTGCTGGTCAATCTGATGCTTTCCAGCAAAGTACATCTTGAGCCTCAAGATTTGCTTGAGGCTGTATCCTTAAAACCCTGATTTTTCTTTGGCAGTAATTTTTATAGCATGGTCCTAAATAAATTTGGGATCATCAGATGATTGCTTTCGTTATTGCCATTTTTACCTTGGCAGGTCTGATTAAAGGTACGATTGGTTTAGGTTTACCCGCAGTTTCTATGGGTTTACTGACTATTTTCATGAGTCCCTTTCAAGCGGCAACTTTACTGATCATTCCCTCCATGCTGACCAATTTCTGGCAACTCTTTGCTGAAGGTCATGTGTTACAGCTGATACGCCGTTTTTGGCTGCTGTTGTTAGGTATCATCGTCGGTTCAGTGTGGAGTGTTTTCCCGACCCTGGGACATTCTGAATTTCACAGCGAAGCTCTGTTGGGCGGGATGTTGGCCTTATACGGGCTGTATGGCTTGTTTGCGAAAAAGATGCCGGATTTAAGCCGGCATGAGAGCTGGCTGTCTCCAATTATGGGTTATCTCGGTGGTGCTTTAACCGTTGCCACAGGGGTCGTGGTGATTCCAGTCGTCCCTTATCTACAGACTTTACATTTAAAACGTGATGATCTGGTACAGGCTTTAGGCTTAGCCTTTACCACCTCGACTTTGTGTCTGGCGATCTTCCTGCATCAAAATCCTGTGGAAGACATTCCGATCGATTATGCCATGTCGGCAATTGCTTTAGTTCCTGCGCTCATCGGCATGTGGTTGGGTAAGAAAATTCGCTATCGCATTCCTGAGCAGAAATTCCGTACTGTATTTTTTATCGGTCTGATTGCTCTGGGCAGTTATATGATACTGCACCAGTTCGGCTGGATTTAATCCAAGGCCTTCTGAATCTCGGCAGAAAGTAAAAACTGGCTAAAATGTTGATAGGCAGCACTCAGTTCATCAAAATTTTTCGCAGCTAACAGTAACTTGCGGTTGGCCCAATCTCCAGACAACTGGATTTGCTTAAACGAATAGAGCTTTGCCAAACGTTGCGCAGCACGTTGCGGCATGATGGCAATGCCAACACTATTCGCAACCACCTGAGCAATAGCAGCAAAATTCGGCAATCTTAAGCGGTATTGGATTTCGCAGTGGAGTAATCTGGCCTGGGTTTCAATGGACTGTTGTAAGGAGTGATATTGCATTAAACCCACAAAGGGATAATTCAAACAGTCCCCTAATTTCAATGCTTTGCCGGTACTGAGATCATGCTGTTCCGGACAGATCAGCACCAAAGGATCATCTGAAAATTCCAGGGTTTGCAACTGTGGAGCAGTAAAGAAGCTGGAAATTAAACCGAGTTTGGCAGTGCCACTGGTCAATGCTGCAATGATGTCATTGCTCTCTGCTTCTTTTAGATCAATCTGAATATTGGGGTTATTGACCAGATACTTGGGTAGCAACAGGGGAAGATATTCACTTTGTGCTGATGAGTTACACCACAAGCTGATATTAGAATGCTGTCCTTCACTAAAAACTGCCATAGCTTGTGACAACTGTTGTCCCTGTTGCAACAGGGCTTGGGCATGCTCAGCAAAGACCTGACCTGCAAAAGTCATTTTCACTCCGCCAGAATGGCGACTAAACAGACTGACCTGATATTGCTGTTCCAGCTTTTTAATCCGCTCACTGGCTGCCTGTAAGGAAATAGCAGAGCGTTCAGCACCTTTGGTCAGACTACCTGTGTCGACTATATTGAGAAAAAGACGTAAATCAAAAAAATCCAGACGCATCGGCAGGATGCTCATATAAAAGATCAGGCCTATTTAAACAATTCTTGCGATATAAAAAAAGCAGCCTGGAGGCTGCTTGAAAATTTAAGTCTTCGAATTATTTTTTATCAACTAGGCTAAAGAACCAGTTCAGGAATAAGGCTGCAAATGTTGCAGTGCCAATTCCACCCAGGTTGAAATCACCAAAGGTCAGGGCAAAGTCACCCGTACCTAAAATAATGGTCACTGCTGCTACCATCAGGTTTTTGTTCTGTGAAAAATCGACTTTATTTTCGATCCAGATTTTCGCACCGGCAATAGTAATCAGACCAAAGACCACAATTGAGGCGCCGGTTAAAATCGCCGTTGGAATGGTATGAATAATTGCACCAAACTTCGGTGATAAACCCAGGAACACAGCAAACACACCGGCTACGGCAAAGATAATGGTGGAGTAGACACGGGTCACAGCCATCACACCGATGTTTTCACCATACGTGGTCATCCCCGGAGCCCCGACACCACCAGCCAAGGTAGTCGCAACACCATCTGCAACAAAGGCTTTACCAATATGCGGATCCAAGTTTTCTCCAGTCATTGCGCCGACTGCTTTAATATGCCCGAGGTTTTCAGCGACCAGAATCAAGGCAATCGGTGCAATAATCAGCATGGCATTCAACTCAAAAGTTGGCGCATGGAAGGTCGGTAAACCAAACCAGGCAGCCTGCTGAATTGGCAGGAAATTGATTGCAGTGCCATAACCCATGACATTGCTGAGCACGAAATAGATCAGATAAGCCAATAACAGGCCGACCAATAAAAGTAGACGCTGTAATAGGCCACGAGTGAATACGGCAATTGAACCCATACACAATACTGTGACCAAAGACATCCACATATTAAAAATATTGCCCATCACGCTTTTTACAGTCACAGGAGCCAGGTTCAAGCCAATAATCATGACCACCGCACCAGTGACGACTGGTGGCATCAGTTTTTCAATCCAGCGGGTCCCTGTTGCCATGACCAGAAAACCCATCAAGGCATAGAAGATACCACAGGCAATAATCCCGCCTGCCGCAACGCCAATATTCGGATTGAGGCCAGCACCACCGGCATAACCGGTTGCCGCAATCACCACACCAATGAAGGCAAAGCTTGAACCTAAATAACTTGGAACTCGACCACCTGTCATTATAAAGAACAGAATGGTACAGATCCCTGACATTAAGATTGCCAGGTTTGGATCAAAGCCCATTAAAAACGGTGCCAGTACAGTGGCACCAAACATTGCAAAAGCGTGTTGTACACCCAGAATTACAGTTTGTGCGGGTGGTAAATACTCTGCGGTACCTACTGGTCGTGCATCGATACTGCCCTCATAAGGGCGCCATTTGGGAAACCAACTGGACATAAAATGAGCACTCAAAAGATAAATTGAGCACATCATACTCTTGTTCTTTCGAAGATTTAATTACCAAAACAAAATTTTTGTTCAAATTAATTCTATGACTTTATTTGAGATTTTACCGTGTGGTAAAAGTACAGTGGTTTAAAAATAAAGTGAAATCAGTAGATTAATTCATCAGCTACTTCTTGGGATGATCTATAAATAAATCTAATGTGATATATAAAAGAAAGCTTTTTTGGCTATTGACTGTTCAATAAAAAAGCACATCATGGAAATGTGCTTCTTCATGATTAAAAATTACTTAGCCCGTATTACGTAAACCAGCGGCAATTCCGGCAATACTTACCATTAAGGCATGATCTACCGGGGTGTGTTCAGCATTTTGCTCTGCCAGATACAGACGACGGCGTTTCATTAGTTCGGCCTGTAACAAGTGCAGCGGTAGTAAATAGGGCTTACGCACACGCATTGATTGATCCAGCACATCGTTACTGGTCAGCAGTTTTGATTCACCTTTTAAAGTCAGTAGCGTTTGTACTGCATCTTTCAGACGTTGACGCAGTTCCTCACCCAATACTTTCAGGTCGGGATCATGAGTCAAGTGTGACTCATAATACAATGCCACATCACCATCTGCTTTGGACAGGACCATTTCCAGCATATCAATCAGGGTCTGGAAATATGGCCACTGCGCTAGCATTTCATCGAGTGTGGCACGTTGACCCTGATCCAGTACCTCATTTAATGCAGCACCCGTACCGAGCCAGGCAGGTAGCATCAAACGGATCTGGGTCCAGGCAAACACCCATGGAATTGCACGTAAAGATTCAATCCCGCCACTGACTTTACGTTTCGCTGGACGTGAACCTAAGGGCAGCATTTGCAGTTCCAGCTCAGGAGTAACGGTACGCAGGTATTTTACAAAGTGGGGATTTTCACGGACTGTCTGGCGATAGACCTGTACCGATAAATCGGTCATCTGATGCATCAGGTCACGCCATTCTGTTTTCGGCACAGGGGGCGGCAATAGCGTTGCTTCCAGTGTTGCCGCGGTATAGATCTCCAGGTTTTGTAGCGCAATGCCTTCCAGACCGAACTTGAAGCGGATCATCTCACCCTGTTCGGTAACACGAATCGCACCTGAGATCGAGCCGGGCGGTTGTGAGAACAGGGCCTGTTGTGTTGGAGCACCACCCCGGCTGATTGAACCACCACGGCCGTGGAACAGCGTCAGCTGGATACCATGCTGTTTGGCAACAGCCGTCAGTTCCTCTTGGGCACGGTATTGCGCCCAGTTGGCAGACATAAAACCGGCATCCTTGGCTGAATCTGAATAGCCAATCATGACTTCATGCTTGCCCTGAATATGCTGTTTATACCAGTGCATATTGAACAGGGTCGACATGGTGCTGGCTGCGCCGTCGAGATCTTTCAAAGTTTCAAAGAGAGGCACTACACGTAAAGCCTGTTTGATACCTGCTTCTTTTTGCAGCAATAAAACCGCCAGTACATCACTTGGATATTCCGCCATCGAAATGATATAGGCACCGAGTGATTCACTTGGCTGTTCTGCCAGCGTACGCATGGTCGCGAAGACTTCCTGCACATCCGGATGCTCAATCAGGCTACCGGCCGGTTCATTGAGGTATTTTGGTAATAACGGACGCTTGCTTTGTAGTTCCTGTAATAAAAAATTTTGACGTGCCTGTTCAGTCCAGGTTTCAAAATTACCTAAGCCAAGATACTCCGTAATCGCAGAGATCGCTTGACGGTGACGGCCAGATTCCTGACGGATATCCAGTTTCAGCAATTCAATGCCGAAACTGTTCACACGGTAAATAAAGTCCAGCAGTTTGCCATTGGCAATTTCCGGCAGATTGCACGCTAGCAGCGAGCGATAGCACAGCAATAAAGGCTGTAATAACTCATCTTTGGTTTTAATTACCTGGCTGTCATCGGCATCATTGCCATGCAGTTTTTCTGCCAGCCAGTGCCGTGTTGCTTTCAGGCGTTCACGGGTGTCACGGAGATATTCACGATAAGGTTCCGGATGTGAGCTGCCCAGCGCCTGTTGCAGTTCTTCACTGCATTGCTGGATCGACAGTTCCCAGCGCAGATCTTCAATATCACGTAAATACAGATCAGCGGCTTTCCAGCGTGACAGCCATAGTACTTCCTGAGTAATGTGATGGGTCACATTCGGGTTACCGTCACGGTCACCTCCCATCCAGGAGGCAAAACGCACTGGCGCAACACTGAGCGGTAATGACTGACCGCACTGTTCCTGTACCATGCCATCCAGTTCACGGATGAATTTTGGTACTGCATTCCATAAGGTCTGTTCAATGGTAGTAAAGCCCCATTTGGCTTCATCAACTGGTGTCGGACGATGCTGACGGATTTCATCAGTCTGCCAGGCAGACGTGATTAGCTGTTTCAGTTCGGCCAAAACGGCTTGGCGTTCACGAGGGGTAAGTTTCTGCTGGTCGCATTTGGACAGACAGTCATTGATACCATCATATTTTTGAATCAGGGTACGGCGGCTGACTTCAGTCGGATGCGCAGTCAGTACCAGTTCAATTTTCAGTTCGCAGATCTGCTGATATAGGCTTTCAGCGGAAATTTCCTGCTGTTTAAATTTTTCAAATAGGGGAACCAGGGGATTTGGCGATTCGGCAGTTTCATCAAATTCGCTCTGACGGCGACGACGCACCACATGATATTGCTCGGCAATATTGGCAAAGTTCAGGAAGTGGGTAAAGGCACGGGTAAGCGGAAGAATTTCATCATCTTCCAGACTGAGAAATAGCTGTTCGAGTTGTTTTTCTGCTTCTAGCTGGCCGTCGCGAGCACCTTTGGAAAGCGCCCGAATCTGTTCCACCTGATTAAACAAATCCTGCCCCGCATGTAGCTTTAAGGTTTCACCGAGCAGATTGCCCAGTAAACGTACGTCTTCGCGTAGTGGTGCATCAATTTGTTGAGCCATTTTTATATTCCCTCTGTTGCATTTCCTGACTATACCGCGCCTGGAAAGCATTCCAAGCCCGTTACAGACAAAAGTCGGACACGACCTGCCTATAAAATAGCAAGGTGAATGCCAATTTGTATGAATCTAATTACAAATTGGCATTTTAGGCGGCATAGCGCAATAAGAAAATATGAATAGCGTCCTGAATAATTATTTGCTGTTGTTCTAAGGCAGGTACGGGAAACACACCCAGCAGAACTTTCTGATGCCGGTTACCAAATAGCAGTGAGAGCATCAGTTCAGTTTGACGCAATGGATCATCTTGCTGAATAAAATGATAGCTCTGGGCCAGATGAAAGAACTCTTGCCAGAGCTGGCTTAATCGCAGATGCGAGGCATTAAAGAATTGTTGGGTTAAAGGACTTTGCTCGGAAGCCAGTTCCATCAGCAGTAAATCCAGTTTAATCGCTTCCGGCAGATTGACCATATTCATCGACAATATACAGGCTTCATGCAACGCATCACGAAAATTGCTCTCGGCGTGCAGCAGTGTCGTTGGACTGGCTGGAATCAGATGCTCACAGGTATCTTCAATTGCGCAGGTAAACAGTGTGGCTTTGTCCTGAAAATGGTTATACACCGTTAGCTTGGACACGCCCGCAGCCTGCGCAATCTGGTTCATGCTGGAACCATGATAGCCATGCTGCAAAAACAGGTGTTTGGCCGCATCCAGAATCCGCCGGCGCTTTTCCAGATCTTTAGGACGTCCTACGGGAATTTGCACATTTTTTTCCAAAAAAATAAAAATGGTCATTGTTTTATGGAGGTAATTCTAATTAGTGTACCGCATGGTATATTAATTAAAAAGTAACCAGTTCACTATAGCGCAGTCTATCGACCAGAAAAATCATTATTTGATAAGAGCAGACAACATGAGCACGATTCAGTACGTCCTGACCGGCATGATTATAGCTTGCAGTGTGACCTTAGGGGGATGCAGCAAAAACAATGCGACAACAGAACAGGAAGTTCCCTTTGTCATGGTGACTCAGCCGAATACCTCCTATTTAGAACAGAAAAGCTATGCCGGGGATGTACAGGCACGTCAGCAAACGCCACTGGCGTTCCGGGTCGCTGGTCAGATCACCCAGCGTTATGTCGATGTCGGGGATCAGGTTCGGGTAGGGCAAGTACTGGCAAGCTTAGATGTCAAGGATGCGGAACTGCAGTTAAACGCAGCGCGTGCCCAACTGGAAAGTGCCCAGTCTGCAGCCAAAATTGCGGAAGATGAACTGAGCCGTTTTAAACAGTTACTGCCGGCCAATGCGGTCAGCCGCTCGCAATATGATGCAGTCGAGAATCAGTACAAGGCCGCTCTATCCAATCTGAAGCAGGCCCAGTCCAATTATGATGTCAGCCGTAATCAGACGGGGTATAACCGCTTAATTGCCAATAAAAATGGCGTGATTACTGCACGTCATATTGAAGTCGGTCAGGTCGTGGCAGCAGGGCAGGCAGCCTTTGAAATTGCGCTCTCCGGAGATCGTGAAGTGGTGATTGGGGTACCGGAACAGGCGGTGAGCGAAATTAAAGTGGGTCAGCCCGCTTGGGTTACCCTCTGGTCGAAAAAAGATGAAAAATTCAGTGCTTATGTGCGTGAGATTTCTCCGGCTGCAGATCAGTCCCGGACTTTTACGGTTCGGGTGGCATTACGTGAAGGTCAGAAGTCAATTCAGCTCGGACAAAGTGCCCGTGTATTCTTTATCAAAACTCAGGACAATGCTCTGAGCGTACCCTTATCCAGTGTCTCTGCGACGGATGGTCAGGCCTATGTGATGGTCGTTAAGCCGGACTCTACTGTACGTAAGATCCCGGTACAGATTGGTGCTTATGGCCGTGATTCTGTGCCTGTGCTGAGTGGCCTCAAAGCAGATGATTATGTAGTGATTGGAGGCATTCACCTGCTCCGGGATCAACAAAAAATCCGGCCGATTGACCGTCAGAACCGTAGTGTGACCATTCGGGCTGGAGGTTAAACATGAATTTTAACCTTTCCGAATGGGCCCTGAAAAATAAGGGTCTGGTGCTGTATTTCATGATTCTGCTCGGTCTGGTCGGCATCATGTCCTATTCCAAACTGTCACAGAGTGAAGATCCGCCTTTTACCTTTAAGGTGATGGTGGTACAGACCTACTGGCCGGGGGCCAGTGCACAGGAAGTTTCCTTGCAGGTCACGGACCGGATTGAAAAGGAACTGATGACCACGGGACAATATGACCGCATCATGGCTTATTCCCGTCCAGGTGAATCGCTAGTGACCTTTGTGGCCAAGGACTCGCTGCGCTCCAAAGAAGTTCCTGATGTCTGGTATAACGTCCGTAAGAAAATTAATGATATTCGGCATGAACTGCCACAAGGCGTGCAAGGCCCGTTCTTTAACGATGAATTCGGCGATACCTTCGGCAATATCTATGTGCTGAAAGGCAAAGATTTCGACTATGCCACACTAAAAGAATATGCCGACCGTCTGCAACTACAATTGCAGCGTGTCAAAGATGTTGCCAAAGTTGAGCTGATTGGCCTGCAAGATCAGAAAATCTGGATTGAGATTTCTAATACCAAAGCTGCACAGCTGGGTATTCCAGTCACTGCCATTCAGCAATCGCTACAACAGCAAAATGCCATGAGCAATGCCGGTTTCTTTGAAACCGACACAGACCGGATTCAGGTTCGTGTCAGCGGTGCATTGCAGACTGTAGAAGAGCTACAGCAGATGCCACTCTATGTGAATGGTAAAACCATCCAGCTCGGCGATGTCGCAGAGGTCTATCGTGGCTTTACCGATCCCGCCCAGCCACGCATGCGTTTTATGGGTGAAAACGGCATTGGTATTGCGGTATCGATGCGTAAGGGTGGGGACATCATTGCCTTAGGTAAAAATCTGGAACAGGAATTTGCCCGCTTGCAGAAATCCCTGCCCCTAGGGATGGACCTGCAAAAAGTATCGGATCAGCCGGTGGCAGTAAAGCGCAGTATTAACGAGTTTATGAAGGTGCTGGCGGAAGCGGTGATTATCGTGCTTCTGGTCAGCTTCTTCTCACTCGGTTTCCGTCCGGGTCTGGTGGTGGCTTTTTCGATTCCTTTGGTACTGGCGATGACTTTTGCCGGTATGCAGCTATTTGATGTCGGCCTGCACAAGATTTCCCTCGGTGCCCTGATTCTGGCGTTAGGTCTGTTGGTCGATGACGCCATTATCGCGATTGAAATGATGGCGATCAAAATGGAACAAGGCTATAGCCGGCTGGAGGCCGCGGGGCATGCTTGGCGCACCACGGCTTTCCCAATGCTCACTGGAACATTAATCACTGCCGCTGGATTCCTGCCGATTGCCACTGCAGCATCGAGTACCGGGGAATATACTCGCTCTATCTTTCAGGTAGTAACCCTTGCCTTATTGGTTTCCTGGATTGCTGCGGTACTGTTTGTGCCGTATCTGGGTGATAAACTTCTGCCAGATTTTAATAAAGATTTAATCCAGAAAGCGCCATGGTATCAGCGACTCTGGGCACGCCTGCGCAAGCAGCCTGAACCACAGCCGATTGTACATCATGCCGGTGAGCATCATGACCCGTATCAAACCCAGTTTTATCAAGGTTTTCGCCGTTGGGTAAATACCTGTGTCACCTATCGCAAAACTGTGATTGCATTGACTGTGGGGATTTTTGTCCTGTCGATCATCATGTTTAAATTCGTACCGCAACAGTTCTTTCCGCCCTCGAATCGGGCGGAGATTCTGGTTGATCTGAAACTGGAAGAGGGGGCTTCACTGAAAGCCACCGAAGCTGCGGTGAAAAAAGTCGAAGCTTTCCTGTCTAAACAGGAGGGCATTGATAATTATGTGGTATATGTTGGCACCGGCTCACCGCGTTTCTATTTGCCTTTAGATCAGCAATTGCCTCAAACCAGCTTCGCCCAGTTTGTGGTATTGGCCTCTTCCCTGGAAGATCGTAATGAAATCCGTGAATCTTTAAGCAAGCAGATTCGTCTGCTGTTACCTGAAGTACGTACCCGTGTATCTTTGCTGGAAAATGGTCCACCGGTCGGTTATCCACTCCAGTTCCGGGTATCGGGTGAAGACTTGGCGCTGGTACGCAGCTGGGCACAAAAAGTCGCTGCCAAGGTAGCCGAAAACCAGAACACCACCAATGTGCATCTGGACTGGGGCGAGCCAAGTAAAGTGATCAAATTAGACATTGATCAGGACCGTGCCCGCCAGATGGGGGTGAGCAGTAGTGATCTGGCCAATTTCCTGAACAGCTCCATTGCAGGCGCGGGACTGGATCAGTTCCGGGAAAAACGTGAGCTGATTGAAATCCGTCTGCGTGGTGAGCAGGCTGAACGTGTCGATGTGGCATCTTTAAGCAGTCTGGCGGTACCCACTGCACGTGGTAACTTTGTGCCCTTGGCGCAGATTGCCAATATTGAATACAGCTTTGAAGAGGGACTAATCTGGCATCGTAACCGTTTGCCGACAATTACCGTACGTGCGGATATCCGTAGCAATTTACAACCAGCCACCGTGGTCAATCAGCTTGCTCCTGTCTTGGAGAGCATTAAAGCTCAATTACCAAGTGGCTACTTGATTGAGGTAGGTGGAACCGTAGAGGAATCAGCACGTGGTCAGACATCTGTGAATGCCGGTATGCCATTGTTCCTGGCAGTGGTTCTGACCCTGTTGATGATCCAGCTGAGAAGTATGTCACGGACCTTTATTGTGTTCCTGACCGCACCACTGGGCATCATTGGCGTGGTACTCTTTCTGTTATTGTTTAATAAACCGTTTGGTTTCGTCGCCATGCTGGGTACGATTGCACTCTCAGGCATGATCATGCGTAATTCCCTGATTCTGATTGATCAGATTGAACAGGATATTCAGGCAGGGGAATCACAATGGGATGCCATCATCAATGCCACGGTACGCCGTTGCCGTCCAATTGTATTGACTGCCCTGGCTGCTGTACTGGCCATGATTCCACTTTCACGTAGCATTTTCTTCGGTCCAATGGCGGTTGCTATCATGGGCGGACTGATTGTGGCGACACTGTTAACCCTGTTTTTCTTGCCAGCCTTGTATGCGCAATGGTTTAAGGTAAAGAAAACTTCGCAATCGGTCTAAAACTGTCTTAAAATCAGGTGCGAAATATTAAATTTTTTAATATAGTAGTGCCTGATAATTTTACAATTTTAAAAAATGCGAAGTTGCCGTTTTTCCAGTGTTGCAGAAACGGACAACGAGGTTGAAAGAGACATGAATCAAAAAAGTTTAACTCAAATGCGGCGCTCTGTAGCCATTGCATATGTGTTCATGTTTTTAGCCTCTTTTACCGTGATTTTTGGAATTTTTTCTTATTGGTTAGCACGCAAAGTCGCTCAGGTCGACTATGCAGAAGTCTGGCTACAGGCACAAGCGCTGTGGATCATGCGTAATGTGGTGATCTATACCATGCTGGCTGTTTTTGCAGCCCTCTGGTTTATTCCACTCTTTTTCCATGCCTGGGACAGCATGTTATGGGTGAAAGCCTGCACGGTCGCTGGCGTCGTATTCAGCTTTATTGCGTTTATTTTCATGATTAATGCCTGGTTCAAAGGCGTGTCCAAATTCTATCAAAGTAAAGCTGTTTTCTAAGCTTTCGATTTTTTTTCATATTCCCCCTTGTAAAAACTGGTTTGACCCCCAATTTCAGACCACAGTTAAGTATTAAATAAAATTCCGTGAGGAGCATCGCCAGACATGGCTAAACGTGATTATTATGAGGTTTTGGGTGTTGCTAAAACCGCTAGTGATGATGAGATTAAAAAAGCCTACCGTAAGTTGGCGATGAAATATCATCCAGACCGCAACCCTGACAATCCAGAAGCTGAAGAAAAGTTTAAGGAAGCTTCAGAAGCTTATGAAGTACTGTCTGACAGCGAAAAGCGCAGCATGTACGATCGCATGGGCCATCAGGCCTTTGAAGGTGGTATGGGCGGCGGTGGCGGCTTCGGCGGTGGTTTTAGCGCAGAAGATATTTTCAGCCAGTTCGGTGACATCTTTGGTGGGGCATTTGGTGGCGGTCGTCAGCAACAACGTGCGCGTCGTGGTTCTGACTTACGTTATGTCATGGAACTGAGCCTAGAAGAAGCAGTCAAAGGCGTCAAGAAAACTATTACTTTCACTGCACCTGCACCATGTGATGCCTGTGATGGTAAAGGTTCCAAAAATCCGAATGATGTGGAAACTTGTCCGACCTGTCATGGTGCAGGCCAGGTACGTATGCAGCAGGGCTTCTTCTCTGTACAGCAAACCTGTAGCACCTGTCGTGGTCAAGGCAAGATTATCAAGAATCCATGTAATAAATGTCATGGTTCGGGCGTATCTGATCGTCAGCAAACCCTGGAAGTTACCATTCCAGCCGGTGTGGACAATGGCGACCGCGTACGTTTAACCGGTAAAGGTGAAGCGATCCGTGATGGTCAATCAGGCGATCTATACGTAGAAGTGGTGGTGCGTGAGCACGAGATCTTCCAGCGTGATGGTGCTGACCTATATATGGATGTGCCTGTTTCAATTGCTGATGCTGCATTGGGTAAAGAGATTGAAATCCCAACCCTGGATGGCCGTGTCAGCCTGAAAATCCCGGAAGGTACGCAAACCGGTAAATTATTCCGTTTACGTGGTAAGGGTGTAAAACCTGTTCGTACCAGCATGACTGGTGACCTGTTATGCCGGATTGTGGTTGAAACACCAGTAAATCTGACGGCACGTCAGCGTGAATTGCTGAAAGAGCTGCAAGCATCAATGGATGGGGAAGGTAGCCAATCTTCACCGAAGAAAAAATCATTCTTCGATCGTCTGTTTGACTAATTGAATGAGAATAGAAAAGGACGCTCAGGCGTCCTTTTTTTAGATCTCAGCTTTACAGTTCACCGCTTTTTAAAAAGAAAAAATTGGTATCTTCCTCAGGTTTCTGTATAAGTTCACTATTCAGTAAAGCTTCTGTCTTACTTTATATTCCTGTGGCTTGAACTTATTCTGTTATTTCAACAAAGCTAACATAAATGATACTGATCTCATCTTTTGCAATTTGTTGAAGTAGCTAAACTGATTATAAGAATAAAGAAGTTGATGACGCATAATTTTCTAAAATTTAAGGTAACCGAGATGATAAAAGTAAATATTGGTATTTCAACCGAAGACAGAGCGGAAATTGTAGAAGGTCTATCCAGACTACTTGCCGATAGTTACACCTTATATTTAATGACCCATAACTTTCACTGGAATGTCACCGGCCCGCAATTTAATACTCTACATAACATGTTCATGCAGCAATATACCGAACAGTGGAATGCTTTAGACATTATTGCAGAACGGATCCGTTCTTTGGGCTTTCCTACACCAGGAACCTATCAGCAGTTTGCAAAGCTGACTTCTATTGAGGAAATTGAAGGTGTTCCTAAAGCGGAAGAAATGATTCGCTTACTGGTCAATGCCCATGAGACGGTTGCTCGTACCGCAAGAAGCATGTTTGACATTGTAGACAAGGCAAATGACCAACCAACTGCAGATATCCTGACTCAACGACTGAATGTGCACGAGAAAACAGCCTGGATGTTAAGAAGCCTGTTAGAAGAGTAAATATTTCGGATATACAAAGCTAAATTTTTATTTTTCTATTTTCAAAGTATTGCGCTCATACAACTGGCCCATGGTGATCCTATGGGCTTTTTGTATGTTTAATCCTGAGCCCATAATGTATACAGGAAAAATAGCTTGCCCAATATTTTATAGAAAACCGACTCTTTAGAATTTAATTAAACATTTCTGCATATCAAAAACGCTCATGACCTTCTTTGATTCTTTTCATTGATTTTTATGCGATCAATCTTAGTGTTAGGAGCGAGTTTTGCTATAGTAAGAACAATTTCGAATCAATATCAGGACTATATTATGTCAGCGACACCACGCATTGGAATTTTAGGGGCAGGCGGCCGTATGGGACGCATCCTTATTCAGGCAGTGAAAGAAGCCGGCTATCAATTGGGCGCAGCAGTTGAACGCCCAGAAAGTACCTTAATTGGTACAGATGCAGGTGAAATGGCAGGTATTGGTGCAGTTGGCGTAAAAGTTGTGGGTAGTCTTGAAGAAGTGGTGAAAGACTGTGATGTGGTCATTGACTTCACTGCACCTGCAGCCACTGTACATCACCTTAAAGTGTGCCGTGAAAATGGCGTGGCCATCGTGATTGGTACCACGGGTCTCAACGACGAACAAAAAGCTTACCTCGATGAGTCTGCAACTGAAACACCTGTGGTCTACGCTGCCAACTATTCAGTGGGTGTAAACGTGTCAATTAAACTACTAGAGCTAGCATCTAAAGTATTTGGTGATACCGTTGATATTGAAGTGATTGAAGCGCACCATCGTCATAAAGTGGATGCACCATCAGGTACAGCACTGATGTGGGGTGAGGCAATTGCAGGTGCACTCGGCCGTGATCTGAAAAAAGATGCAGTCTATCATCGTGAAGGCCATACAGGTCCACGTGAGCGCCAAAGTATCGGCTTCCAAACGATTCGTGGTGGTGATATTGTGGGTGAACATACAGCGATGTTTATTGCCGATGGCGAACGCGTTGAAATTACCCATAAAGCCACTAACCGCATGAACTTCGCTTCAGGTGCAGTACGTGCCGCGGCTTGGGTAGTTGGTCGCGAAGCGCGCAAATATGACATGAAAGATGTACTTGGTTTTAACGATATTCAAGTTTAAATTTTCGTCAAAATCATTTATAAGTATAAGAATAACTAAAACTAAAATAAGACGACAATGGAATGAAAAAAGTCATACTCATGATCTGTGCTGTGGCATTTGCCGCCGCAGCACAGCCTAAATCTGTACCAAATGCCAAACTCAGTATTAATAAAAATAATATCAAGGTCTGGACCTATCAAGACAAGAACAATCCGGTTTTTCTGTATAAAGCTGAAACGACCTATGATGTACCGATCGAACAGGCGGTGCACCTGATTATTGATGTCGATAATGCAGTAAAATGGGTGCCTTATATGGGCAATGTGAAGGTACTCTCCCGGGATGACAAAAAGGGCGATTTCACCTTGTATATGGTGCTGGATTTCCCATTTCCGCTGAAAGACCGGGACTTAGTGGTACAAGGGAAAATGATCCGTGAAGCCAATGGCCAGATCACGATTAAGAACAAAGCCATTCAAAAGGGCTATCCACTGAATCCGGATTATGTACGCTTGACCCATTATGAAGGTGACTGGACTTTTAACCGCTTAGGCGAGAAAAAGGTTAAGGTCTCTACCTATGGTTATGCCAATCCTGAAGGCTCTATCCCGCTGACTTTTGTAAATATGTTTGTACAGCAGCAGCCTTATCAGATGTTGCAAAAAATGAAGCTGGAACTGAATAAATCCTCGACAGTTCCGGTATTGCCAGAAGCATTGCGTTAGCTAGATCGTGAATCTTTAAGAGTGTAGAGCACAAGATTAAAGCTCTCAATGGAGAGACCATCCGTCAACTGGCTTTACAGTGGATCGGCATTACCTGTCTATCAAGTTTTCTGGTTGGAGACGATTTTACAACCAGGTAGTTTACAGGCTCTGTTTGAAGACCAGATTGAGCTGCATTATCAAAAAATTATGCGATCTATTACCGGCAGGAACATTTGCCTAAACGCGTACATCTGTTTATTGAATTTCTGGCCCAGAAACTGGCCAAATATTTATAAATATATATAAATCTACCCTATTCCTAGGAGAGGGTAGATTTATAGTGAATCAGGAATAAAATTAAAAATCTGCTTTCAGTACAATCCGGTAGCGGGCCTTGCCAGAATGCAGGCGTTCAATCGCTGTATTGATATCTGACATTGGAAATAATTCAATTTGTGGCGCAATATTTTTACGCGCAGCAAATTTCAGTAACTGACGTAAAGCTGCTGGAGAACCTGTCGGTGAACCAGTCACGGATTTGGCACCGCCAATTAATGAGCCAGCCGAAATCTGCATCGGCTCTAAAGGTAAGCCCAGCATATGCACGGTACCATTCGGTGCCAGTGTCGCCAGATAAGCCTGCCAGTCCAATGTAACATTCACGGTACTGAGCAGCAGATCGAATTTACCACGCAGTTTTTTAATTGCTGCCGGATCACGGCTGTTCACCACATGATCCGCGCCCATGGCTTTGAGCTCATCGGTTTTATCCAGGTTGGAGGTAAAAGCAGTAATCTCGCAGCCCCAGGCCTTAAGCAATTTAATGGCGATATGCCCTAAACCACCAATGCCAATAACCCCGACATGATGAAGGGCCTGAATCTGATGTTTCAGAATCGGATCAAATACGGTAATACCACCACAGAGCAGAGGACCGGCACTGGTCGGATCCAGATCTTCCGGTAGAGGAATTGCCCATTGCCAGCCAGCACGGACTTTATCGGCGAAACCACCGGCATGACCAACAATCGTCGCCACCTGCCCCCCAGTACACATGACCTGTTGACCTGAAATACATGGGTCACAATGCTGACAACTTTCTGCTGTCCAGCCAATGCCGACACGCTGACCGACTTTTAAACCTTTGGCTTCCGACCCCAGTTGTGTGATTGTGCCAATAATTTCATGGCCGGCTACAACAGGATAGACTGAAGATCCCCAGTCATTATTGAGCACTGAAATATCGGAATGGCACAGACCACAATATTCAACTTTGACTTCGACCTGATGTGGCTGAAGTTCACCTGCATCAAATTGATAAGGCTCTAGTGCGGCACCTGCAGACATCGCGGCATAGGCTTGAATGGTATTATTAGACATGGGCTCAGCTCTTATTTAAATGAGAGGATCTTGTTTTAAAGTGACAGTGATTTTCATGGTCATCGACCATGCCCACTGCCTGCATAAAGGCATAACAAATCGTTGGACCAACAAATCTGAAACCGGCTTTTTTCAAGACTTTGGACATGCGCTGACTTTCAGCAGTTTGCGCCGGAGCCTGACGATAATTTGCCACATCATTATTTAAACGCGGCTGCCGGGCAAAAGACCACAACCATTCCACCACATCATGATCTTGAGATTTCAGCTGTTGCCAGGCCCGGGCATTATCCCGAATTGCGGTCAGTTTACCGATATGCCGGATCAGACTAGCATCTTGCAGTTTTGCTGTGAGTTGCTCATCTGTAAAAGCAGCAATGGTTGTAATAGAATATTGAAAGAAATGTTCACGGTATGCTTCACGCTTTTTCAGGACCGTGATCCAGGCCAATCCTGCTTGCTGTCCTTCCAGACACAGCATTTCAAATAGACGCGGTTCATCCAGAACAACCTGACCCCATTCCTGGTCGTGATATTGAATATAAAGAGAATTATCGGAGCACCAGCCACAGCGTTGAATGGTCATGTGATGCTCCTTATGTTTAGAGTTTAAATGTGGTCCATTGATCTTGCTGGTTATCCCAGTAAGACAACTCTGCCTGCTCCAGATCACTAAACTGGATCCAGGCATCTTTGCCGCTCTTATCGGCATAACCGGTACTGATCAGAAGTGCATCTTCGGTGATTTCCATAATCCAGCCCTGATAAGTCTGGTCATTGAACACGATTTTTTGTTGATTGCCTGACTCAGCAAATTCTACCAGACGGTTGATCAACGCTTCTGACATGTACATTTCCTAAAATTAACGTAAATATGGATAGGGATTTACTGCACCACGGCCTTTACCCTGCAGATAAAGCCCATAATGCAGGTGAGGCGCAGTATGCCGTGCATTACCGCTATTGCCAACATAGCCAATCACCTGACCTTTTTTGACATAGTCCCCGACACTCAAGCCGCGCTTATGCCCGTCGAGATGCGCATAATAATGCCAGGTTCCACCCGGGCCGAGTATCCAGATCACTTTACCACCCAAATTGTTATTGCGTAAGTCCGCAATCAGGCCCTCCGTCGCACTCAGGACTTTGGTTCCACGTGGAGCCATAATATCAATACCTTCATGCAGGCGGCCACTGCTGCGGGAAGCGCCCCAGGTATCTTTGAGCTGGCGTGTCTTGATGTTATCTACCGGGATCGGCAGCCGGGAGGGCATTGATGTATTCTTTAGTTGCTGCACCAGAATCGGATTCAGTACTGCAGAACCCGATTGTTTTGGAGTAGAGCTACATGCTGCCAATAGCAGCATTAAAACAGAAATAATGGCAAAACGAATATTATGCTGCAAAGCGTCCTTCCTTGTTCGCCTGTATCAAATTCA
This sequence comes from Acinetobacter sp. UBA3461, assembly GCF_002381195.1. Taxonomy (NCBI): domain Bacteria; kingdom Pseudomonadati; phylum Pseudomonadota; class Gammaproteobacteria; order Moraxellales; family Moraxellaceae; genus Acinetobacter; species Acinetobacter sp. UBA3461. Next base: position 38,354 of record NZ_DFRO01000020.1, read on the forward strand.
AAATTATTAAGTTAAAAATCTCGTATTTCTAAATATGTCACAGTTGAGTTGCAGAGATCAATTTTTTCATTGCTGTGGGTATGCCGGCCTGAACTGCCGCGGTTGGCTCCAGCCAGATGCCATTCAGTTCAATGGCTAAATGTTCTTGCAGATCAGCATCAATGGCAAATACCAGACCTTGCAGCTGCCAGGTAAAATGGGTAAAACTATGCGAAATTTCGACTTTTTGTATGAACTGTTTTAAGCCTAGACTCTGTTTTAATACATCCAGTTCATGTACTTCTTCAATAATCGGCAAGCACCACAGACCACCCCAAAGTCCAGTATTGGGACGTTGCTGCCACAGCCATTGATCACCACATTGTAAGATCAGTACCTGGGCAGATTTCACCGGTACTGGTTTTTTAGCTTTCTTAAAAGGCAGCTCGTTTTCTAAGCCTTGCTGATGTGCCTGGCAATGCTGTTGCATCGGGCAATACAGACACAGCGGTTTCCTGGGTGTACAAACTGTGGCTCCCAGATCCATAATTGCCTGGGTATAGTCATGATTACGCTCGTTAGGACACAGCTCTTCAGCCAGTTGCCACATGGCACGTTCATGAATGGGCTTAGACAGATCATCTTCAATGGCAAAGAAACGTGACAAAACCCGTTTGACATTGCCATCCATAATCACGCCGTATTTACGTAACCCTAAAGACATCAATGCACCAGCCGTCGAGCGGCCAATACCTGGCAGGGCAATCCATTCTTCCAGGGTGTCAGGAAAATGCCCTTGGGTAGCTACAATTCCAGCTGCTTTGTGCAGATTACGTGCCCGGGCATAATAGCCGAGTCCAGCCCAGTAGGGGGCAACCTCATCCCAAGTCGCGGTTCCCAAGTCCTGAACCGTAGGAAAGCGTGCAATAAAACGGTCAAAGTACTGTAATACCGTTTTGACCTGAGTCTGCTGCAGCATAATTTCAGAGACCCAGACTTTGTAGGGATCATCTGCTACCTGCCACGGCAAGTCATGCCGGCCATGAACATCAAACCATTCTAAAAGCGCATCTGAAAATACAAACATGAATACTGGACAAGGCAGGGAAACAGGAAGGCATTATAGCGGATCCAGCTAAAGGAATCGGTGAAAAGTGTATCAAGGTAGATAGACAGATCAGGCAATAAAAAAAGTGAATGATCCGAAGTTCATTCACTCTGGTAAAACTTGATCTAAAAACTGATTTTAGTCTTCAATTCCCCAACGGGCATCTAGTTTCAGCACTTTGCCTTCATAACGTGGAATAAGGTGAATATGCAGATGTTCAGACTTTGCCTTAAATACCTCACCATCGTTAAAGCCTACATGAAAGCCAGATGGCTGATAACGTAAATTCAGTTCATTACGTGCCTGTTCCAGCAAAGACATCAAGCTTTTACGTTCCTTATCGGTAATTTCAAAAAAAGAAGCCACATGACGCAGTGGCACGATCACACTGTGTCCTTGGGACAATGAATTCGGTTCAGGCAACACCACACCAAAGTCATTTTTGGCAATGACATCATATTCGTCATAGTTGCAGTATGGACAGTTGTTCTCAGCCATTTCATTCTCCTTATTTCTTTTTGAATAATCATTTTTTGCACTAATCCGCTCCCCCTCAGAGTGGAATAGCACAAATATTCTTTACGCCAGGTGACGTGCCAGCAGGGCATACATTGCCTCAAGGCCCTGTTTTTCTGCTTCAGCATTGTAACCAAGGTCTACACCATTGGCTTTGGCCCGTTCATCGGCAAGCGGGTTGCTAAAGCCATGTTTAGCCTCTTTGAAAATGATCACGTCGTGTTTCACATTGGCGGCCTGCATTTCCTTGCGGAAACTTTCAACATCATCCAGTGAAACCATGCTGTCCTGTTCACCGTGCAAGACAAGAATTTCAGCCTGAACCTGACCTTCTTGAGCAGGTGCTTTGGGTGACAGATTGGCATGGAAAGTTGCCACTGCCTGTAATGGGGCATTAGAACGCGCCAGATCGAGTGCGACTTTACCGCCATAACAGAAACCGATTGCGGCCAGTTTATCTGCATCAACTTCATCTTGTGCAGCGAGGGTATTCAGGGCAGCAGTAGCACGGTTCACAATCGTATCGGGATCTTCAAAAGTCTGCATCATCCATTCATAGGCTTGATTCGATGCCGTAGTGACTTTTTTATCGCCATACATATCAATCGCCAGGGCAGCATAGCCATGTTCAGCCAGTTCACGGGCACGCTGTTCGGTATAGTCATTACGCCCCCACCATTCAGGTGCCACAATCACGCCTGGAACAGGCGTATCAGATTCGGGCGCTGCAAAATAACCGATTAACTGGCTGCCATCCTGCGCCGTATATTGAATCTCACGTGTCTTTATTGCTGCCATGGAAGTTCCTCTATTGTTGTTCAATATTTTGATGAAAGCTTGACATCCTCACCCACTTAAAGGAGGGTGATTCCTACTGCTAGACGCTCATGCCCGAGCGCAAGAATGTTTAGAGCTGAGTTTTTATCTCTATCGTGAGCTGTACCGCAACTCACGCACTCCCATTCTCTTATTCCAAGACCCGTCCTACCTTTCGGACTACTTGAGGTGATCTCACCACAGCACGAACAGATTTGGGTGGTATAGGCTTCATTGACTTCCTCAAACAATACCCCTGCGTTCTCGCATTTATACTTGAGCAATGTTTTTAGTGCCGAAAACCCTGTATCTAAAACAGACTTTGCCATTTTAGTTTTGACTAGTTTCCTGGCACTTAAGTCACCCACAACAATTAGTGCATTGTTTTTTACAAGCATGGCGCTTGCTTTGTGCAAATGATCTTTACGACAATTTGCAATCTTAGCGTGTAAGGCACGAACACGCTTTTTATGCCTTGATCGTTGAGCAATCCCTAATTTCTGCTCATACTTCCGATAGAATTTAGGGTTTATGATCACTGTGCCATCAGAGCAGGTGGCAATATCTTTTAAACCTAAATCAATGCCTATGGCTTTGGTTGCTATTGGTTTTTCTTGTTTAGGTGATTCAACCACGAGGCACACATACCAGCGCCCACGACTATCTTCAACAAATGAGCCAGTTTTAACCTTGTATTTGCCTATACCATAACTGTCCCATAAGTTGAATTTAGTTTTCCTGTACTCAACCCAGCCATCGGCATACTTGAATCCTGATTTTTTAAATGGTATCCAACCCAAAGATCGTCTTGCTGATTTTTTGTTGCTTACACGCCATTTCAGCTTTGCTTTTTTAAATTGCTTTCTTCGGGTAATAAGTTCTTCTGTAATGGCTTGAACAGTTTGGCTATGCAGGTTGCATTCCTTAGAAGTACCTTTGGTGTATTCTGCAATATCGTATGCCGATAGAAATTCACCCTTACGCTTGAGATGTTTAAATCCTAAATCATTCACATAATTCCAAACAAAATTCACCTCAAATGCTAATTGGTCTAGTACCTTGCAATGTTTGTCTCTTATACGTAATTTAAGTGTTTTCATCATTAGAATATATTTAGTCTATGAGCAATAGTCAAGAAATTAGAACAGGTCGTCACTGTGTTTTTAATATGCACGTTCACTTGGTATTTGTGGCGAAATATCGTAGAGATGTTTTCACCAATGCCATGCTTGAAACGATGCGTGAAGTATTTGAACGTGTCTGCTTAGACTTTGAAGCTGAATTGATAGAATTTGACGGTGAGCATGATCATGTACATTTGCTCGTCAATTATCCACCTAAAGTCGCCATTTCTAGTTTAGTGAATAGCTTAAAAGGTGCGTCTAGTCGCATTCTACGCACTAAGCATCCTGAAATTAAGAGCAAATTATGGGGCAATGCCCTGTGGTCTCCAAGTTACTTCGCTGCGTCATGCGGAGGTGCGCCAATCGGAATTATTAAACACTATATTCAGCAACAGCAAACACCGCATTAATGGCTTACGCCAGTCGCTTATATCCTCGGGCTGAACCCCGAGGTTTTATGCTCCAGCGGATAAACATAGCAAAAGCCAAACAGATGTCACAGGATTACAGCAGATTAATTTGTTCTTTTTAGTCAAAAAAAGGAGATATGCCCGGATATCTCCTTTTTGATTATTTCATGACTTCAATCAGTTCAATATCGAAGATCAAAGTGCTATTCGGTTCAATCACATCACCTGAACCAATTTGCCCGTAAGCAAGCTCTGCGGGTATAAAGAAACGGTATTTGGCTCCAGGTTTCATTAGTTGCAGACCTTCGGTCCAGCCCATAATCACCTGACTGGTCTTGAATACGACCGGCTGATTACGTGCAATTGAGCTGTCAAACACAGTACCATCAATCAGACGACCTTCATAATGTACTTTGACATTGCTGTTCGCATTTGGCGATTTTCCTTTGCCATCTTGCAAGATCTGGTATTGAAGTCCTGATTTAGTCGTTTTAATCTCTGGTTTTTTAGCATTTTCAGCCAGGAATTCACGGCCAATTTTGGCATTTTCTTCAGCTGTTTTCTTGAGCTCAATTAACTCGCGAGCATCTGCCTGACGCTTGTATTGCATCAGTACCTTGGCCATTTCTTCTTCAGTCAAGCTGGCTTTTTGCCCTGCTGCTGCGGCTTTCAGTCCAGCACTAAATGCATCCAGATTGATGCCTTTTAATGAGTCGGCATTATTGCGACCCATGAGATAGCCAAAGCTGTAACCCACCTGTTCTGCTTCTGTACTTTTGGTGGTGATATCCTTGGCATATAAGCTACCGGAACATAACAGCAGGGCAGCAAGACTAATTTGTATTTTCATTCTAGTTTCTCAAAAACAAGGGAGAGCATATTGCTCTCCCTAAACGGTATTATTTTACTTCGATGAGTTCAACATCAAAAATCAAGGTGCTGTTTGGCGGGATGGTACCTGGCACCCCTTGCTGACCATAACCGAGCTGGGATGGGATATATAAGGTGGCTTTGCCACCTTCTTTCATCAGCTGTAGACCTTCAGTCCAGCCTGGAATGACCTGATTCAGTGGGAATTCGATCGGTTCACCACGTTCTACTGAACTGTCAAATACTGTACCGTCAACCAGCTTGCCAGTATAGTGAACTTTAACCATAGAATCTGCAGCAGGTGATTTTCCTGTACCTTCTTTGGTTACCAGGTATTGCAGGCCTGAAGCGGTGGTCTTGACACCAGGTTTTTTCCCATTTTCAGTCAGGAAAGAATCACTTGAAGCTTGGGCCTTTTTAGCATCATTAAGCTGCTTTTGCTGCATATCCTTCTGGAACTGCTCATAAGCTGCCTGTAGTTCTTCTTCATTATAGGCTGCCTCATTACGGGCATGGCCATCACGAACACCGGTAATGAAGCTGTTGATATCCAGCTCTGGTGGGGTTTGATGCGCGACTTCATAACCGAGCGCATAGCTGATCTTAGAAACTGCGGATGCATCTTTAGATGCCTTAGAAGTTTGATTTACCGGATGTTGAGTTGCATAGTAAACAGGAACGAGCGCAGCACCGCCTAGAAGAACAGCGACAGCAATCGGTAAGGCCTTACTCATGTATTATTCCAATATGATGTTATCGTTAATGTTCGTTCCATCTTAGCAGAAATTTTTAAGAAATCTTGAACCACCTGTGCAAATTTCAACGGGTTTTTGCTGTGGTTTGGTAGAGCTCAGAATTTGATAAAATTAACCATAAAAAAGCCGGCAATTGCCGGCTTTGAATCTTAGTCCTGATCTTTTCTGGCTTTATAGTGGTAATTATAGTTATATCCGTAACCATAGCCATAACCACCGCTGCCACGTTGAACATCATTCAGAATCACGCCATTCACTTTGACTTTCGCCTGCTCAAAACGGTTGATGGTCAATTCAAGTTCTTTCATCTGAGTTTTGGCATGACGTACCACCAGCAGGTTTACACCAGCAGACTGTGCAATAATCACACCATCTGTGACTGCGAGGGCAGGTGGCGTATCAATCAGAATATGATCAAACTGGGCAGATAACTCGCTCAAAAGCACCTGGAACTTTTGTGAACCTAACAGCTCTGCAGGATTCGACGGGTTTTTACCCCGTGAAATAAAGTACAGGCCTTCATAGCTGTCTGCCTTGATGACCTGTTCCAAAGTATGGGTACCCAGCAGTAGCTCAGACAGTCCTGGGGCTGTATCCTGATTAAAGTACTTGTGTAAATAGCCGCGACGCATATCACCATCCATCACCAGGACTTTTTTACCGCCTTGCGCCAGAATGGCACCCAGATTTGCTGCAATAAAAGATTTACCTACTTCTGGGGCCGGACCAGAGATAGCAATAATATTATTTTTGGCTTCCGTCAGCGAGAAATGAATAGTCGTCCGGATACTGCGAATGCTTTCTACCGCAATATCGTCACTATCTTTAACTGCAAGAATAGGAATTGCTTTTTTCTTTTTCAGCAGCTTGGCACGGCTTTCTTGAACTGCTGAGCGCGGTACTGTGGCATAAACAGGAATATCCAGTTCATTCTCAATCTGTGCTGCATCTTTAATACCACTGCGCATCATATTACGTAACAGTGCGATTAAGGTGCCGAGGAAGCCACCGAGGAAAATTGACAGAATCAGAATCTGCAGTTTTTTTGGCGCAATGGGCTTAAGTGGTTCAACAGCGGTATCGACAATACGCACATTACCGATTTCACCCGCTTTGGCAATTCTTAACTGCTGATAAGAATTTAGCAGGGCCGTATACAGCTGCTGTTTGACTTCGACTTCGCGATACAGCTGTAAGTAACGGCGCTGTAAATCTGGTAGCTGTTTTAAGGTTCCATTCAGCTCGGCAATTCTGCTATTGATCGCAGCCAGTTGGGCCTCCATCTGCTGCATGACCGGATGTTCGCTGGTGTACTTCGCTGAAGCCTCAGCAACCGACTGTTCCAGCTGGGCTTTTTGGGTTTCCAGCGCAATACTTTGAGTTAAATACAACTCGGATTCTTTGGTTACATCGACAGTATTGGACTGCTGACGGAACTGGTTGAATTCACGTTCTGCCACATCCAGCTGCTGACGCAATTCAGGCAGCTGATCTTCCAGAAACTTGAGCGTTTGAGCCGTTTCTGCTGAACGACGTTCCACGTTCTGCTGGCGGTAGGCTTGCAGGATGGCATTTAGTACCTGGGTAATATGTGCTTTATCCTGGCCTTCATAATTTAAGCCCAGAATCCCGGTCATTTTACCTTTTTCTGCGACCGAGTAATTGGCCAGTAAACGATTTGCTGCAGCCGGTAGAGACTGTTTACTGATGAGATAACGGTCCTGGAACTGGTCCTGGCTGAAAATCGCCACCTTCCAGGTTCCATCAGGGTGAGTTGCCTGATTATTGCGGTTTAACAGGCCAGAAAAAACTACTTGGCCTGTTCTTGGATCGGTCAGACTAAACTGTTGTTCTTTAAATTGTAGTTCTAAAGTCTTGTCATAATAGGCCTGTGGAATATCGAACTGGCGGATATCAAACGCTTGATCGCCGTCTCTGAATAAAACGGATTGAGGCGAATATTCAGTTCGGTAATCATGCGGATTCAGCAGGCGATCGAACAGCGAATTTTTTGTTCCTGTAATCCGCACGTCCAAATTTAAACGATCAATTACGTCACCCAAGACCAAGCGTGATTTCAGGATTTCAATTTCTGCTTGGGCCGGTTGCTTCTGTTCGATCATGCTCGACATATCGCCGAGCAAAGCCGCAGATGCTCCTTTGCTTTCTTCGATCTGAACCAGCGCATCCACACGATAGGTATCTGGTGTAACGCGTAAATACAGTAAAGCCGCCACAATACTTAAAATGACGCAAAGGGCAATGAGTTTCCATTGAGCAATCAATGAGAAAAAGAGTTCTTTTAAATCAATGGTATCTTCAGCGTTGGTGGTTTGGCTCATAGTTTATTGTCATTCAATTATTTAAAGATGGGATATCCAGTCATTTACACACTGTTGAATCTGCTCAAAGGTGTGGTCAAAAAAGAGTTGATCCTGCTGGTAGGGGTCAGCAATATTTTTTGATTGCCAGTGCCCCAAGCGAAAAGTTTTGCCTTTGGCAAAAGGCCAGTGCTGCTCTAAATGCTGTTGCTGATTTTTACTCATGACCAGCACCAGATCGGCCTGTTTAATCATATCCCCAGTCAGTTTTTTGGCACGGTGAGCCTGCATATCCAGTCCGATGCCTTGCATACAGCGCTGGGCTTTCTCATCTGCCGGATAGCCGATCATGGCTGCAATACCGGCCGAATGGATCTGTCGTTCAGGTAGAGCCTGCTTGAGTAAATATTCCGCCATGGGACTGCGGCAGATATTGCCAACACAGACCACCAGAATATGCTTAAACTGCATTATTGCCCCAGCCGATCCAGATTATATAAGGCATTCGAGAATGGAATTATCTGGTTCAACACACGTTGCCAGCGCGCCAGACCTGAAGCATCGACATAGACAATATCATTACTGCGCATTTTAAACTGATTGGCTAGGCCAAAGTCAGCAATACTAGTGAGGTCCATCTGGTAAACTTCAGTATGGACAGCATTTGCCTGACTACGCACAATATAAATCTTGCTGCGGCTGGCAGACAGTGGATTTAGCCCCAAACTTTCACCTAATACATCACTTAAACTCATGCCTTGGTCCCGCAACGGTAAGGACTGATTTTTGCCAGATTCACCCATGACATAAATTTTTTGATTTTCGCGATTGTTCACATATAAAGTGTCATTGGGCTGGATCAATAAATTGTGTAGAGAAAGTCCAGCTTTTTCTAATTCTACGGTATTTAGCTGGTATGTACGTCCCTGACGAACTAAAGTCATAGAAGTATTATCCCCCTGTTGTGCATTGACACCACCCGCCATACCCAAGGCGGTATATACACTTACAGGTTGATCACTTAAATAAAACTGTCCGCCTTTCATGACATTGCCCTGAACCGAATAGCGCTGGCCCTGATAGGAAAGAACCCGGACAATGACATCCGGGGTTTTTAAATAACGTGATAGCTGGCTACGTAATTCTTGGTTGATCTGATTCAATGATTTACCTGCAGCTTTATAGCGGCCAATCATTGGAAACTGAATATAACCTTGTGAATCAATTTGGTAGCCATTTTTTTCATCCGAATTATTTCCTGAAATCTCAGGATAAGCCCAGAGATAAATTGACAGGATATCGCCCGGATTCAGACTGTAGCGACGATGTGCAGCACTAAACAAATGGGCATAATCTTGTTGAATGTTTTGTACAGCTGACTGAACAGTTAGTATAGAGTCTTGGGTGAGCCTAATCACGTTGACTGAAGTACCAAGTTCGGTTTGATAAACACCTTCTACTGGTAGATCATAGGTTTGCAGACCAGAGGTAACGGCGCAACCGGTCAAAGTCAGACCGCAAGTCAGTAAAAAAGCCAGTTGAATTTGTCGCACATGAAATCCTGTTTTTAATATTTAATTCGATAAATTTGCGATATTCTACCTGAGAAGTTTGTACTTTCTATAACAAAATGTATCTGATTATAATTGAATAGTGAGAGAAAAGGAGGCGGGCTTAGTTTAGCCTTATGAGATTTCTAGGAAAAATATTTTGAAATAAAATAAGAAAAATATTTAACAGGTATTGGCTTTTTGGTACTAAATCATAATCTAAATTTCATGTTTTTCTGCTAGTATTCCTGCCGAAAGATTTAAGCTTATTAAGCACATTATACAAATAAGGCGTGGAAATGCTATCTATTACAGATTTAAAAATTGCGGTGATTGGTCTAGGTTATGTAGGCTTGCCACTTGCAGTTGAATTTGGGAAAAAAGTACCAGTCGTTGGTTTTGATATCTACCAAAAACGAATTGATGAACTTAGAAGTGGTCAAGACCATACCCTAGAAGTTTCCCCAGAAGAACTCAAACAGGCAAATCAGCTCAGTTATTCAGCAAATTTAGAAGATTTAAAAAGCTGTAACTTTTTTATTGTGACTGTGCCTACCCCTATTGATGAATTTAAACAGCCAGACTTAACCCCGCTTGTTAAGGCTTCGACCAGTATTGGTCAGGTGCTTAAAAAAGGTGATGTGGTGGTCTATGAGTCCACAGTATATCCGGGAGCCACTGAAGAGACCTGTATTCCGGTTCTGGAACAGGTATCAGACCTGAAGTTCAATCAGGATTTCTTTGCCGGTTATAGTCCGGAACGAATTAACCCAGGTGATAAACTGCACCGAGTAACCAATATTCTGAAAATTACCTCAGGCTCTACCCCTGAAGTCGCTGAATTTATTGATCAGGTATATAACTTGGTGATTGAGGCAGGTACGCATAAAGCGACCAGCATTAAAGTAGCTGAAGCGGCCAAAGTTATTGAAAATACCCAGCGTGATGTCAATATTGCTTTGATCAATGAACTGGCAGTGATCTTTAATAAAATGGGCATTGATACTGAAGCGGTTTTGCAGGCTGCCGGTACCAAATGGAATTTCTTGCCATTCCGTCCAGGTCTGGTCGGAGGGCACTGTATTGGTGTCGATCCGTACTATTTAACTCATAAAGCACAGTCTATCGGTTATCACCCTGAAATTATTCTGGCGGGTCGCCGTTTAAATGATGGCATGGGGGCTTATGTGGTCACCCAGCTGGTCAAGGCGATGATCAAGAAAAAAATTCAGGTCGAAGGCGCCAAGGTTCTGGTTTTAGGCTTAAGTTTTAAAGAAAACTGCCCGGATATTCGTAACACCAAAATTATTGATATTGTCAATGAACTGACAGAATACAATATTGCTGCCGATGTGTATGACCCATGGGTGGACGCAAACGAAGCCCAACATGAATACCGGATTACTCCAGTCGCAAATCTGGAACAGGGTCAGTATGATGCTGTGATTCTGGCCGTTGCCCATGATCAGTTTAAAGCTATGGGCGCTGAAGCATTACGTGCCTTGGGCAAGTCCGCACATATTTTATATGACCTCAAATATGTACTGGATCAATCTGAATCTGACCTACGTCTGTAATTTATAGGGACCATAAAAATGAGCCAATATCAAACTGTATGCGAGCAATTACAACAAGCACCTAAAACCTGGTTAATTACCGGTGTGGCAGGCTTTATTGGCTCAAATTTACTGGAAACCCTGTTAAAGCTGAACCAAAATGTGGTGGGTCTGGATAATTTTGCTACAGGTCATCAGCATAATCTGGATGAAGTGCAAAGTCTGGTCAAGCCTGAACAGTGGGCAAGCTTCAAGTTTTACAAAGGTGATATACGGAATTTTGAAGACTGCCAGACAGCCTGTGCAGGAGTAGACTATGTGTTGCATCAGGCAGCATTAGGTTCTGTACCACGTTCGATTGCCGACCCGATTACCACCAATGCAGCCAATATTACCGGCTTTTTAAATATGTTGACTGCTGCACGTGATGCAGAAGTGAAAAGCTTTACCTATGCCGCCAGCAGTTCAACTTATGGCGACCATCCGGCACTGCCTAAAGTTGAAGATAATATCGGCAAGCCACTTTCGCCTTATGCAGTCACCAAATATGTAAATGAGCTGTATGCAGAAGTATTTTCACGGACGTATGGTTTTAAAGCCATCGGTTTACGTTACTTTAATGTCTTTGGCAAGCGTCAAGACCCGAATGGTGCCTATGCTGCTGTGATTCCGAAATGGACCGCAGCCATGATTGCCGGTGATGAGGTCTTCATTAATGGTGATGGTAAAACCAGTCGTGACTTCTGCTTTATTGAAAATACGGTTCAGGCCAATATTCTGGCAGCCACTACGCAAAATGATGAAGCTAAAAATCAGGTTTATAATGTGGCAGTCGGAGATCGTACTACGCTGAATGATTTGTTTGATGCCATTAAAGCTGCGTTAAATGAAAATGGTGTGACTTATACGAAAGAACCTTTATACCGGGACTTCCGTGCTGGTGATGTACGTCATTCACAAGCAAGTGTTGATAAAATTCAAAAGTTATTAGGTTATGCTTCTGAATATTCATTCCGAATAGGAATTAAAGAAACACTCAAATGGTATATCGTTAGATAAAAAAGTATAAGGTAGATTAGATTGTTTGAATATATAACACTATACCTCATATTATTATTTGCGGTCATTAGTCAAATTTACCAAAAACAACAAATGGCTTGGTTGTTGGTTTTTTATGGGCTAATTATAGGAACTTTTGTATCTGCATTTCGAGATATGATAGGTGGTTATGATATATACATATATGCTCAGTATTTCGAGTATATAGAATATAAAATTTTACCATATGAGCACGGTTATTATTTATATAATTTATTTTTAAGTTTTTTAAGTACTGATAGACAGATTTTATTTATTTGTACTGCAATATTGTTTTCCATAGCAATTTATAAAATATCTAATATTAAAAATATTAGATATTATACTGTTGTTTTATTTATTATATTTTGCAAGTTGTACTTTTATTCTTTTGTTTATTTAAGGCAAATCTTAGCGATTATAATAGTTTGGTGGGGATTATATTATTTAGTAAATAATAAGAAGAATTTTTTTATTTTTTTAGTTTTTCTTGCTTCAAGCTTTCACCTGAGTGCTTTGATAGTTTTGCCTCTATATTTTATGACAAATAGAATAAAAATTAATAATATTATACTGATCTATATTGTTGGATTTTTATTTGGTGTAATATTTAATATACAAACGCTATTTGGTTTTTTGGGTTCAGCTATTGATGATCAAAGAATTCAAGAGGGTGGAACTAATGCTCTTCAATTAAATTATTTTTATATTATAGAGGCAACTTTAATATTTTTTTGGTTTTTGTTGAATTATAAACTCTATAATAAGTATGAGAAAGATAAGATAATAATTTTTAATATTAGTATATATTATGTTTTTTTTGTTTTGCTGACAGTTAAAGATGCAACTGCAGTGAGAATGTGCTGGTATCTTTTGATAGGACCTGCATGGCTTTTCGCTTACAATTTAGATACTAGATTTAAAGGGTATAGGTTTTTTTGTATAATAGTTCTTCTATATTTTAGTATAGTATTTTTTAGAACAATGTTTTTGTGGGATGGTGGCGATTTTTTACCATATAAATCAATATATAGTGACGTGCTTAGAGAAGGACGTTGGAAAAACCTTGAGTATAGATAAATGTTAAGTATCGTTACCGCAACTTATAATAGAGAGCTTCTATTACCAAGATTATATAAGAGTTTAACTGAACAGTCTTGTCAAGATTTTGAATGGATAATTGTCGATGATGGTAGTGCAGATAATACTATTAGTTTGTTAAAAGAATGGACTTTAGAAAAAAAAATTAATATTAAGTTCTTTAAACAGGCGAATAGTGGAAAACATGTTGCGCTTAATTTGGCTTTTAAAAACTCAGGTGCTGAATTTATATTAATAGTTGATAGTGATGATTTATTATCTTATGATGCAGTTGAGATTATAAATTCAAAAATACTTGAGATTAAAAAAAACAAAGATTATGAAAAACTATCAGGTATTTGCTTTCCGAAAGCTGATCTGAATGGTATTTTAATAGGGAGCATTCATAATAATTCACCACTTACTTGTAATTATCTAGATTATAGATATAAATATAAAATCTATGGTGATAAGATGGAAGTGTATAAAAGAAAAGTATTACTTGAATTTCCATTTCCAGAGTTCGAAAATGAAAAGTTTTGTCCTGAAGCATTGATTTGGAATCGTATCTCTCAAAAGTATACAATGGTATTTTACAGTGATATTGTATATTTGTGTGAGTATCAGCAAAATGGTTTAACTAGTAAAATTTATGAAATTAGAAAAAATTCACCTCAGGCAACTTTACAATATTATTTTGAACTAAGTTTGCTTGATATTCCTATTTTAATTAAGTTAAAGGCTATTTTAAATTATTGGAGATTTTACATTGTTAGTCAAGGATCAACATATTCTTTAAATAAGCCAAAAGGATTCCTAAGTAATATTGGGAGATTATTTATTTATTTTTTATATATTTTAAAATTAATTTAGAGGCTAAAATTGTTTCTTAATAGTGTGAAATGGGGGGGGGTCAATACTCTTGCCCAACAGGGCTCAAATTTATTACGTATTTCATTACTAAGTATTTTTTTAGGTCCAAATGTTTTAGGCGAATATGCATTAGCTGCTACTATTTTTGCTGCAATTTCTATACTGGTGGATTTGGGATTGAAACAGTTGTATGTCGCAGGGCAGTTGGATATTAATGAAGTTAGTCAAGAAATAGTAACTTCCACCATATGGTGGTTAAATGCTATTTGTCGCCTCATTATTATTTTTATTATTTTTATTGTTTGGTTTATTGTTTTTTTATTTAATTCAGATTTTGAATGGCTAGATATGACACTTGTATTGTCACTGAGTATATTTATTTCAGCAATAAGCAACTCTATTTTTTTAACTTATGAGAGAATGGGTAATTTTAAATATCAGGCAATTTTAACTCTATCTTCTGAATTGATGGCTCTAATATTTTTCTCAATTTTTTTGTACTCTAATTTTGGAGTTTGGGGGCTTGTTTTATCACAACTTATTGCCTCAATTGTATTTGCTATATTCTCTTATTTATTTTTTCCATTAAAAAAAATTTTTTCTTTTAATAAAAAAGTAGCTACGCTGGCTTTTGACCAAGGTAAAAATTTTATAAAAATATCAGCTACAACTTTTACAACATATAGTTTTGATAAATTAATTTTAGGTTTTTTTGTGTCTAATGAGGCATTAAGTTTATATTATGTAGCACAAAAGATTTGTGAAATACCGGCACAATTCCTTACTTTGGTTATTAATAGGGCTTTACTACCTTTTTTAAGAATTCAATATGAGGCTAAGAAACATCGTCAAGTTTTTCTCCTTTTAGTTTCCAAGTTAAAAATACTTTTTGTATTCACTTTATTTTTTTCATTATTAATATTATTTTTTAATATTTTAGTGGATTTAAAGGAGTGGGAGCATGTATTTAATTTAATACCTTGGATATTGATTGGGGTGATCTTAAGAAGTATGACGCAATTACTTGGAACTTTATTTGTTTTAAATGGAAAAATTTCAATTGATGCTAATTATAAAGTTCAAGAAGCCATAATTTATGTTATATTAATGCCTTTTTTTGCATGGATTTTTGGTTTGTATGGAGTGGTAACTTCTTTTATTATTATCTATTCAATAACATTTTATCGTCGATATATATATATTAAGGATATCTAAATTGTTTTATTTGTCTATTGTTATTCCTGTTTTTAATGGTGCTCCTAATATTTCTAACACTATTGAAAGTATAATTACTAATAATACTATTGGTAATATGAAAGACAAGATTGAAATAGTTGTAATTGATGATGGGTCAACAGACAATACTAAAAATATTGTTTATTCTTTTATAGAAAAAAATAAGAGTTATACAATTAGATACTTTTATCAGGAAAATAGTGGTTTAAGTTGTGCTCGTAATAAGGGACTAAAATGTTCATTAGGAAAATATATATGGTTTTTTGATGCTGATGATCTTCTTGTAGATGACAACTTAAAAACCATATTTACTTGGGTGACTGATGGCCAAGTAGATGTTATATCTTTTAAGAGTCAACTAATAAAAGATAATATTTTATATGGTTATGGTTGTGATTTTCCTGTAGAAAAAAATAAGTGTATTAATGGTTTGAATGCTTTTGAACAGGGTTATAGTCCTTCATCAGTTTGTTGTCTTATTATAAAAAAAGATTTGTTTTTTTCAAGAAATATTTTTTTCTATCCTAATATTTCTCATCAAGATGTTGAATTAACAGCAAAATTACTCATAAGTGTAGAGAAAATTATTTTTCTAAATATTGCTCCTTATGGATATGTTTATAATTCAGATTCTATCTCTAAATCTAAAACTAGGGAAAAATATATAAAATATACACTGGATAATTTAGTGGTAGCCGATTCTTTGAAAGATTATTATTCTTCTTTAGAAGATAATAAAAAAAAATATATATTAAGAGTGATTAATAACATTATTTGGAATTATATTTACAATTTATTTATTTCTAGAAGATATATTGACTTTCATATGTTAAATTTATTTTTAGATAAATTATTTTCTTCTAACTCCTATCCCATGCAAGGAAAAATGGAAACAAAATTTCAAAAAATGACATCTATTTTTTTTAAAAATCCTACGATATTAAAGGTAACTCTATTTTTTTTATATAGGTTGTTCAAATGAATCTTTCCATCATCATACCAGTATTTAATAGCTCTGATTTGTTAGCTAGATTGCTATACAGTATATTTGAAAAAAACATGGAATGTGTTTCTTTACAGATAGTGATTGTTGATGACGGTTCAAAAGTACTAGTTGATAATGAACTAGATAAAATAAAAAAAATAGCATTAATAAAAAATATAGAATTAATGGTTATTCGTCAGCAGAATTCAGGACCTGCTATCGCTAGAAATACAGGGTTAAATTATGCTAAAGGGGATTATATTTGGTTTTGTGATGCAGATGACTATATTTTAGGAGAATGTTTTAATAGTTTTGTTAAGAAATACCCATTTCAAATATTAGAATTTGGTTATTATGATGAATGTATAAAATATTATTATATACCTGACTATAAAAAATCTATTTCTACACTTGATTATTTAAAAAAAACAGACGGCCGATTTTATCTTTGGAATAAAGTTTTTCATAAAAGTGTTTTGAAAAATCAATACTTTGATGAGAGGCTTCTGAGTTTGGAAGATTATATTTACTGTATTTATATTTTTAGTAAAGACTATTATATTACTCCTTTACATGAGGTGTTTTATGAGTATAAGTTTAATGAGCAATCTATCACTAAAAAAATTGACGAAGAAAAAAAGATAAAAATATCATATAATACATTTATTGTTCATCAAGAGATAATAAAAATAATGAGAGGAAATCAGAAGTTCTTCTTTGTTTTTGAGAGACTATTTGCTATAAGTTTAGCAGGTTATATTTTTAGTTTGATTAAACTTAAATATAAAAAGCATTACTTTGTGGAAGCATTTTATTTTTATTTGAATAATAATATTAGATATATTAGTCCCTTTTACTTTTTTAATTTTAGGCAAATAAAATTGTTTGTTTTTATTTGTTTAATAAATTTATTTTTAATGATTTTTTTAGTTAAGAAAAAGATTGCTAAGGTTTAATTTCTATGAAAATTTTATATGTAATTACTGGTTTGAGCTTAGGTGGAGCTGAAAAAGTAGTTACTGAATTAGCAGACAAAATGGTCTTAAAAGGCCATGAAGTTAAGATTGCCTATTTAACAGGTAAAGTTTCAGTTAAACCAAACTCTGAACAAATTGAAATTATTGCCTTAGGATTAAATAGTATTGTTGACTTACTCAAGGCTTCATTACGTTATCGTCAACTTATTAAAACTTATAAACCTGATATTGTGCATGCTCATATGGTACATGCTAATATTTTTACGCGTATAAATCGTATTGGCTGTGCGATACCAAAGTTAATTTGTACGGCTCATAATTCTAATGAGGGTGGAAGACTCAGAATGATTGCCTATCGATTAACAAATTTTTTATCTGATTTTAATAGTAATGTTAGTCAAGAAGCGACAGAGTCTTTAATTAGTAAAGGTGCATTTAATAAAAATAATTTAACCACCGTGTATAATGGAATCGATTTAAGTAAATTTAAATCATTTAAAACAGCGAAAAAAAATGATGAAATAATGGTTTTATCGGTAGGTCGGTTTAATGAACAAAAGGATTATCCTAATTTATTTAAAGCCATAAAAATCTTAAAAGATAATAGTCTTATTGAAAAAGTTAAGTTTTATATCGCTGGTGATGGTGAACTTCGCCCCTATTTGGAAAAAACTATCGAAGATTATGGGATTAAGAATAATGTTGTACTGCTAGGGAAAAGATCTGATATTCCTGAGCTTTTAAATCAAGCGGATTACTTTGTACTTTCGTCTCGGCATGAAGGACTACCAACTGTTGTAATAGAGGCTATGGCTTGTGAAAAGTTTGTTGTCGCTACAGACTGTGGTGGTAGTGCAGAAATTTTGGGGGAAACAGGAATATTAGTACCTATTGAAGATTCAGAAGCACTAGCAAAAGGGTTAGAACAGGCAATCAGCTTAACGGGAGATCAAATAAGAAATAATGGAAAATTGGCTAGAGAAAGAGTCGAAAAGTTATTTTCTTTAGAAGCAAGTATAAATAAATGGTTGGCTTTATATGAAGCTAAATAAAAAAATTGTCTTGATTGGCACAGTTGCATCTAGCTTCTATGGCTTTCGTGCAGATTTAATTCGTACATTCTTAAAAAAAGGTCATCAAGTTTATGCGTTTACTTCTGAATATACGGCAGAAGACCTAAAAAAAATAGAAAAGTTGGGTGCTACACCAATTACATATACATTAAACCGTGGTGGATTGAACCCACTTGCAGATATGATTGCAACTTATCAACTTTCAAAAAAAATTAAAGCAATTAATCCTGACCTTGTATTTTCTTATTTTTCTAAACCTGTCATTTTTGGTACTTTAGCAGCCAAATTAGCTAAAGCTCCGCGTGTTGTTGGTATGCTAGAAGGTCTAGGCTATACCTTTACAGAGCAGCCAGAAGGCTTAAGTAAAAAAACTCAGCTCATAAAAAAAATACAGGTTTTTTTATATAAATTAGCATTACCACAACTTGATCAGCTTATTTTTTTAAATCCTGATGACCCTAAAGATTTACTTGAAAAGCATGCTATAAGCGTCAAAAGTGTAGAAGTTTTAGGTGGGATTGGCTTAAATTTAAAAGACTATCCATATCAACCATTGCGTAATATTCACTTGCCCCTTAAATTTTTATTTATTGGTCGGTTATTGAATGAAAAAGGGATACATGAATTTGTTCAGGCGGCAAAACTGGTAAAGAAAATATATCCCGATACAGAGTTTACAGTGCTTGGTGCAATAGACCATCATAATTTAGGTGCTTTACAACAAACAGAATTGGATAGTTTAATTTCCTCTAATATTATTAATTATCCTGGGCATGTGAGTAATATCAAAGACTGGATTGCTGACAGTCATGTATTTGTATTGCCATCGTATCGTGAGGGAGTGCCAAGAAGTACCCAAGAAGCAATGGCAATAGGACGTGCAATTATTACCACAGATGTACCTGGTTGTAGAGAAACGGTTGTAGATGGTATAAATGGATTTTTAGTACCAAAATGGAATCCTGAGGCTTTGGCTGAAAAAATGATTTATTTTATTGAGCATCCAGAACAGATTCGTATTATGGGCAATGAAAGTCATAAAATAGCAATTGAAAAGTTTGATGCGGAAAAGGTTAATCAAAAATTACTTAAAATATTAGGTCTTTAAATGTTAAAACGTTTACTCGATATTATAATTGCATCAATCGCACTAATTTTATTATCTCCTCTCTATCTTTATGTTGCTTATAAAGTACGTAAAAATTTAGGTTCACCAGTTATTTTTCGTCAGGTGCGTCCCGGTTTACATGGTAAACCTTTTGAAATGATTAAGTTCCGTACCATGACGGATGAGCGTGATGCAGAAGGGAACTTGTTGCCTAATGAACAGCGGTTGCCAAAATTTGGAAAAATGTTACGTGCTACCAGTCTGGATGAAATGCCAGAACTATGGAACGTGATTAAAGGTGATATGAGTATTGTGGGGCCACGCCCACTTCTTATGGATTATTTGCCTTTATATAATGAAGAACAAGCCAAACGTCATAATGTACGACCAGGTATGACAGGATATGCTCAGGTGAATGGGCGAAACTCAATTAGCTGGGAAGAAAAATTTAAACTGGATACCTGGTACGTCGAAAATCGGTCAATCTGGCTTGATTTTAAAATTATGTTTCAAACAATAAAAAAAGTTCTAGTCAAAGAAGGTATTAACCAGTCTGAAGAAGTAACGATGACTCGTTTCATGGGTAATAAAGAAGATGAGCAGTAGTTCAAAATATCTATATGCAGTCTATGGTGCTAGTGGTTTTGGTCGTGGAGTGATGCCGTTAGCACGTGAACAATTGATTGCTGAAAATACTGAAAATTACGAGCTTGTATTTATTGATGATGGTGAAAATAAACAGGTTGTCAATGGACATCAGGTTTATAGTTTTGAAGAATTTCTTAGATTGGATGCTGTTGATAAATATGTGGCTATTGCGATAGCCAATAGTCATGTTCGAGAAAAACTTACTCAAAAAATTGATTTACATAATTTAAAGCATTGGTCAGTAAGTGCATCTACAACTATTCGTATGGATGAAGTGCAAATAGGTGAAGGTGCTATTTTATGTAATTACGTACATTTTACTTCTAATATCAAGGTTGGTAAATTTTTTCACGCTAATTACTTTAGTTATGTAGCACACGATTGCATTATTGGCGATTATGTTACCTTTGCTCCCGGGGTGAAATGCAATGGCAATATTCATATCGAGGATCATGCCTATATTGGTACAAGTGCTGTGATTAAACAGGGTACACCTGACAAGCCTTTAGTGATTGGTAAGGGTGCGGTAGTGGGTATGGGTGCTGTGGTCACCAAGAGCGTTCCACCGGGTGTGACCGTAGTTGGCAGTCCAGCAAGAATTCTAGAGAAAAAATAAGTTTTTAAATTTTAAAAATTCAGGAAACATCATGTTAAACACTGCATTTGAACCATGGCCAAGTTTTACCCAGGAAGAAGCGGATGCGGTTTCCCGGGTTTTATTGTCGAATAAAGTCAACTACTGGACTGGACAGGAATGCCGCGAGTTCGAAAAAGAATTTGCCCGGTTTGCAGAAACCAAATATGCAGTGGCATTGGCCAATGGTACTGTCGCCTTAGATATTGCACTAAAAGCCTTAGGCATCGGAGCAGGGGATGACGTGATTGTGACTTCACGTACCTTTTTAGCCTCGGCCAGCTCCATTGTAACAGCAGGTGCCAACCCAATCTTTGCAGATGTAGAACTTGATTCACAAAACATTTCTGCCCGTACCATTGAAGCAGTATTGACGCCAAATACTAAAGCGATTATCTGTGTACATTTGGCAGGCTGGATGTGCGATATGGATCCGATCATGCAATTGGCTGCCGATAAAGGCCTGTATGTGATCGAAGACTGTGCACAGGCGCATGGCGCGAAATACAAAGGTAAATCTGCCGGTTCAATCGGTCATGTTGCGGCCTGGTCCTTCTGTCAGGACAAGATTATGACCACAGGCGGTGAAGGCGGCATGGTGACCACCAATGATGAAAACCTGTGGAAAAAAATGTGGTCCTATAAAGACCATGGCAAGAACTTTGACAGCATCTATAACAAGCAGCATCCACCGGGTTTCCGCTGGCTGCATGACTCTTTTGGTACCAACTGGCGCATGATGGAAATGCAGGCTGTGATTGGTCGTATCCAGCTGAAAAAAATGCCGGAATGGACTGCAAAACGCCTTGCCAATATGGAAAAAATTTATGCGGCATTTGCAGACAGTCCATATTTTAGCGTTCATCGTCCATCCGATGATTATGTGCATGCTGCCTATAAATGTTATGTGCAGGTCAATATCGAGGCTTTGACTGAAGGCTGGTCACGTGACCGGATCATGCAGGAAATCAGTGCGCTGAATGTACCTTGTTTCAGTGGCTCCTGTTCAGAAGTCTATCTCGAGCATGCGTTTAATGGCACGCCATGGCGTCCAGCACAGCGTTTGAAAAATGCGCAGCAATTGGGGGAAACCAGTCTGATGTTTTTAGTTCATCCGACTTTAAGTGATGAAAGTATTAACAAAACTGTGACGGCAATTCAACAGGTCATTAATAGTATAGTTGCTTAAACTTTTGCAAGATAAGTGCACCGTATTCGGTGCATTTCTCTATATAATATCGCTCTAAGTTATTAATAAAGTCGTGATTCATTAAAAATTTATTAAAATTGAGAAAACGTACCCAGTGAAATCGATCATTACACCCTTTGTAGAATCACCACGAGTCGCCAAACTCGCATTTTTGATTATTCTGGATTTTTGTGTTTTTCCGATCTTGACCTGGCTGTGTTATGCCATTCGCCTTTTTGATTTAGGCGCGGAGGTGGTACCTAATCTGCCGTTTGGTACGCTCTGGGTCAGTATGATTGCAGTTGCATCGCTTTTTATCTGTGGGGTCTACCGCTTCATTGTCCGTACTTATAATGAAGTGTTTATGATCAAAATGGGGCTGGCGACTGCCTTGACTGTCGCCGGCCTGTATGCGCTGGCTTATTTTACTCCAGCCTTTATTCCGACCTCTATTCCGCTGATGTTTGGCTTTATGATGTTTGCCTGGATCTGGTTTAGCCGTGGCATCATCCGCTTTATTATCCGTTCCTATTTGCAGGCCGACGTACAGAAAAAACGCATTGCGATTTATGGGGCGGGTCATGCAGGCCAACAGGTTGCTGCTGCACTTTATCGTTCCAATGCGCATTTGCCGGTCATGTTTATTGATGACAAACGCTCATTGACTGGACAACAGCTGGGTCGACTCAAAGTCTATGACGCCCAGACGGCCCTCAAGCTCATGCGCAAGCAAAAAATTGATGAAATCCTGATTGCCTTGCCCTCGGTCGGGCGGGTCCGCAAAAGTGAAATCATTAAATTTTTGGAACCGGCACATTTAAAAATTACCGAAATTCCGGGGCTGACTAAACTGGTCGATGGTGAAATCCGTATTTCTGATATTCAGGAAGTCGATATTATTGACTTGCTGGGGCGTGATCCGGTGCCCCCAGTGCCGGAGCTTCTGGCCAGAAATATTCAAGATAAAGTAGTGATGGTCACCGGTGCAGGCGGCTCGATTGGTTCGGAGCTGTGCCGGCAGATTGTGAAAAACCAGCCGGCAAAAATCGTTATTTTTGAATTAACCGAGTTTGCCCTGTATAACATTGATAAAGAACTACGTTTAATGTCTCAGTGTGAGATTATTCCGATTCTGGGCTCGGTGCTGGATCAGCAAAAACTGGAACGTGTGATTGAGCAGTATGCAGTACAAACCGTCTATCATGCGGCAGCGTATAAGCATGTACCGCTGGTCGAGTGTAATCCGCTAGCGGGCCTGAAAAACAATGCAGTAGGAACGGCCTTCAGCGTGAATGCTGCGGTGAAAAAAGGTGTAGAAACCTTTGTGCTGATCTCAACCGATAAAGCGGTACGTCCGACCAATGTCATGGGTGCCAGTAAACGTATGGCAGAACTTTACTGTCAGGCGATGGCAGAGGCGCAACAGCAGACCCAGATCAGTATCGTCCGTTTTGGTAATGTGCTCGGTTCCTCTGGTTCGGTGGTACCACTGTTTAAACAGCAGATTCTCAAGGGTGGTCCGATTACCGTGACCCATCCGGATGTCACCCGCTACTTTATGACCATTCCGGAGGCTTCACAGCTGGTGATTCAGGCCGGTGCCTTGGGCGTGGGTGGCGATGTGTTCCTGCTGGATATGGGGGAACCGGTGCGTATTCAGGATCTGGCCCGTCAAATGATTGCCTTGAGTGGGTTGAAAGTTCGTGATGAGCAGCATCCGGAGGGTGATATTGCAATTCAATATGCCGGTTTGCGTCCAGGTGAAAAACTGTATGAAGAATTGCTGATTGATCAGGAAAATACCGAGCTTACGTCACACAGTCGTATTCTAAGATCATTTGAAAAACACGTTCCGTTACAGGAAATTACACAAGTGTTTGATAAAATGCAGGAACTTTCTGCCATGCAGGCAGATATCGACTGGGCCTTGTCACAGCTTGAATATTATGTTGATGGCTATCAACGTGGTAAAGAAATTAAAGTTAATTAAGTGAAGTTTATTTATGATTAAGAAAGCCATTTTGCCAGTCGCAGGTTTGGGTACCCGTTTTCTCCCAGCCAGCAAATCTATTCCTAAGGAAATGGTGACGGTGGTAGACCGCCCAGCGATTGAATACGTGGTGAAAGAAGCGGTCGCTGCGGGAATTGAGCAGATTATCCTGGTCACCCATAGCTCCAAAGCCTCAATTGAAAACTATTTTGATCGTAGTTTTGAGCTGGAAACCACCTTGGAGCAAAAAAAGAAATTTGACCTGCTTAAGGAAATCACTGAAATTCTGCCGCCACATGTCAGTGTGATCAGTGTACGCCAACCACAACCCCTTGGTTTAGGTCATGCCGTGCTCTGTGCCAAAGCAGTGGTGGGTCAAGAAGACTTTGCTGTACTACTCCCAGATGTATTGGTCAAAGACTCAGACACAGAAAATGATTTAAGCCTGATGATTCAGCGCTTTAATGAATCACAAGCTTCGCAGATTATGGTTGAAGCCGTACCGGATCATCTGGTGGATCAGTATGGCATTGTGGATGTCGCAGAATCACCTGCTGAAGGACAAAGCATCGTGATGCAAGGTATTGTAGAAAAGCCGGCGGTGGGAACGGCGCCTTCAAATTTATCGGTAGTGGGCCGTTATATCCTGCCGGCAAAAATCATGCAGTTACTGGAACAGACCCCACGTGGTGCAGGCAATGAAATCCAGCTGACCGATGCGATTGCCATGTTACAGCAGACTGATACGGTAGAGGCCTATCGCATGAAAGGCCAGACCTTTGACTGTGGCAGCAAACTGGGCTATCTGAAAGCTGTATTGCACTATGGTGTGGATCATCCGGTACTGGGTGAGTCCTTTAAAGCCCTGATTCAGGAACTGAAGCTCTAAATACAGACTTTAACAATAACAAGGATCCTTATGAACATTGCAGTATTTGGTCAGACCCTATATGCCGGTGTCATGGCAGCCCTACTGGCTGAATGTGGTCATCAGGTCTACTGGTGTGATTTGCTGAAAAAACCGTCTTCCGAGCAAGTCTATGCACAGGATGAGGCTGTACAGCAGTTGCTGAACAAGCAGCATGCCAAGGGCTTTTTACAATACTGCAAGTTCGAGGCGATTCCTTTAGATATTGATGTCTATCTGTTTAGCTTAAGTCCGACTGAAGAAAACCAGGGTCTGGAAATCCTGCGTGAGCTCAAGCAGCGTCCAATTATCCATCCAAAACTGATGATCAACGCTTCTACCTTGGGCCTGCACGGTACCGAAAAATTCCAGCAGATTCTTTCAGAAGATTACTGGATCTATTTGCCAGATGTGATTCAGGAAGGTAATGCCTTACGCAGCTTGACCGAAGCCAGTCAGCTCATTGTCGGCTATAGCAATGAAACGGCGAAAACGCTTTTGAAGGAACTGCTCAGGCCGTTATTCCCGCGTGAACAGCAATACCTGTTTATGCCGGTTCTGGATGCCGAGTTTACCAAACTGAGCGTGTCCGGCATGCTGGCCACGCGTATCAGCTATATTAATGATCTGGCTTTGGTGGCTGAAAAACTTGGTATTGACATTGAGCATGTACGCCAGGGGCTGGCAGCGGATAGCCGGATTGGTTCATCTTATCTGTATCCGGGAGCAGGGTTCGGCGGCGAAAACTTCTCGCATGATATTCAGATCCTGGCCAGTACTGTGTCAGGCACCGGTGCGAAAAGCCAGCTAATGGCTCAGGTCTGGGAAATTAATGAGCAGCAAAAAGAACTGCTATTTCGCAAGCTGTGGAATTATTACCATGGTGATCTGGCTGGTAAAACTGTAGCGATCTGGGGAGCATCCTTTAAGGAAAATACCTCGCGTATCCAGCAATCCCCGATTCATGCCATGTTGACTGCACTCTGGGCGCAAGGTGTGATCGTCAAGCTGCATGATCCTCAAGCTCTGGCGGAAATTGAAAAAGTCTACGGACAACGCGATGATCTGGTGTATTGCACAGATCAGTACGAGGCTGTAAATGGAGCACATGCCCTATGCGTACTCACAGCCTGGAAACAATACTGGAGTCCCAATTACCGCAGCCTGTTGAATCACATGCAGCATCCACTGATCCTGGATGGACGTAATATTTATAATCCGGATTATATGAAAGCACAAGGCTTTGCCTATAAGGGAGTAGGACGTTAATGAGTGTAATTCAGCAACCTTATCCCCTCGAAGAGAAAGAGGCTGTTTTAAGCCGATTAAATATTTTAAAACAGCAGTTTGAACACAAGCATCTGCAAGAGCTGTTTCAACAAGATCCTCAGCGTTTTCAGCACTTCTCGGTGAATCTGGAGCCGGTGACCTTTGATTTTAGCAAGCACCGCATTGATCAGGATGTGCTACAGGCTTTGGTGCAACTGGCACAGGTACAAGATCTGAAACAATGGATCAAACGGCTGTTTTCCCAAGAGCAGGTTAACTATACCGAGCAGCGTGCTGCAATGCATTGGGCCTTACGTTTGCCTGAGCAGAATGAACAGCATCCTGAACTGGCTGCCGAGGTGCATACCCAGTTACAGCGCATGTTCACCTTGGTAGAAAAAATCCATGCTGGACAGTACCGCGGTGCTACCGGTGAAGTGATTCAGGATGTGGTCAATATCGGGGTCGGTGGTTCGGATTTAGGCCCGCTGATGGTCAGTCAAGCCCTGTCTGACTTTAAACAGCCGACTCAGCGTCCCTTAAATGTACATTTCGTATCGACCATGGATGGCAGTCAGCTGTCTGATCTGCTGCATAAGCTGCGTCCTGAAACGACACTATTTATTATTTCTTCTAAATCTTTCGGTACCATTGACACCCTCTCTAATGCACAAACGGTACGCCTGTGGTTGGAAAAAACCCTGGGACAAGACCTACGCACGATCCAGCATCATTTTATTGGGGTTTCGACCAAGCCGGAGAAAATGACCGCTTGGGGAATTGCACCAGAAAACCAGTTCCTGCTCTGGGACTGGGTAGGCGGTCGTTATTCGCTTTGGTCCTGTATTGGCTTGCCTATTGCATTGACGATCGGGGTACAGGGGTTTCAGCACTTTTTAGCGGGTGCCCATGCGGTAGATGAGCATTTCCAGACTGCACCATTTGAACAGAATATTCCGGTGTTGATGGGACTGTTAGGGGTCTGGAACAACAACTTCCTGGATATACAAACCCATGCCGTATTGCCTTATGATGGCCGGTTAAAATATTTTGCTTCTTATTTGCAACAGCTGGAAATGGAATCCAATGGTAAATCCATTCAGCGTAATAGCGAGAAAGTAGAGTGGGATACCTGCCCGATTATCTGGGGAGAAGTCGGACCGAATGCCCAGCATGCCTTTTATCAATTATTGCATCAGGGCACCCAATCGGTGAGCAGTGATTTTATTGCGCCGGTTCAGCGTTATAATGCGAACCAGTTTACCTATGCCGACAATGCCGATGCGCTGATTGAACAGCATCATTTGGCCCTGTCCAACTGTCTGGCACAGTCGCGGCTACTGGCCTTTGGTAATCAGGCGCTTGATGCCAGTGAACTGGCCGGCCTACCGACCTATAAGCAGTATGCAGGGAACCAGCCGAGTTCAACTATTTTAATGCAAGAGCTCAATCCTTATAGTCTGGGGATGTTGATCGCCATGTATGAACATAAGGTCTTTGTGCAGTCAGTACTGTGGAATATCAATCCTTTTGACCAGTGGGGCGTCGAAAAAGGCAAGGAAATTGCTAACCAGCTCTTGCCGATTTTAAATGGAGAACAGGCGGATGTGTCCGCGCTGGATGCCTCGACACAAGGTTTAATTGCAATATTAATGGGGAAACAGCGTGGCTAAAGTACTGGTAACAGGTGGTGCTGGTTATATCGGCTCACATACCTGTCTGGAATTATTAAATGCCGGACATGAAGTCGTGGTATTAGATAATCTTTCTAATAGTTCTAAAGAATCTCTGAATCGTGTGCAGGCTTTGGCTTCGAAATCTTTGGATTTTATTCAGGGTGATATTCTAGATCAAAATATTTTGAATCAGATTTTTAGTACCTATCAAATTGATGCCGTGATTCATTTCGCTGGTCTAAAAGCCGTAGGGGAAAGCCAGCAAATTCCGCTGACGTATTTTGAAAATAATATTTCAGGTTCCATCAGCCTGGTGCAGGCCATGCAGCGCGCTGGTATATTCCGTCTGGTCTTCAGTTCCTCGGCTACAGTCTATGATGAAGCCAATATCTCGCCTTTAAATGAAGATATGCCGACCGGTATGACGAGCAATAACTATGGTTATACCAAGCTGATTGTAGAGCAGCTATTACAAAAGCTATCGGCATCCGATGATCGCTGGTCGATTGCCTTGTTGCGTTATTTTAATCCGGTTGGAGCACATAAAAGTGGTCAGATTGGTGAAGACCCGCAAGGGATTCCCAATAACCTGATGCCGTATGTGACCCAGGTGGCTGTGGGTCGTCGTGAAAAGCTGTCTATTTTTGGTGATGATTACGATACGGTAGATGGGACAGGCGTACGGGATTATATTCATGTGGTGGATCTGGCCAATGCGCATTTATGTGCATTGACTAACCGTTTGCAAGCACAAGGTTGCCGTGCCTGGAACATTGGTACGGGACAAGGCTGTTCAGTCTTACAAATCAAAAATACCTTTGAGCAGGTTAACGAGGTGCAGATTCCATTTGAAATCGCTCCGCGTCGTGAAGGTGATGTGGCAACGTCTTTTGCCGATAATACCCGTGCAGTAAAAGAACTGGGCTGGCAGCCACAATATGGTCTGGAAGATATGCTAGCAGACAGCTGGAACTGGCAGAAGCAGAATCCACAAGGCTATCGCGATTAATTTTTTCAGATAAGTATCAAGCATAAAAAAAGAGCCATTTTAATATGGCTCTTTTTTTTCTGACTTCAGCTACCTTGAATCAGCTGGGTCAGCTCATTCACATAGTCTTGCATTAGTCGTGGATTCTGGTCACGACGGCTTTCAATATTCAAACGCAATAATGGTTCGGTATTAGATGCGCGCACATTAAAACGCCAGCTACCAAAATTCAGGCTGACGCCATCAGTCTGATCAATTTCAGGTTTCTGATCGGCATAATGATCGAAAAGTTTTTGGATGGTTGCCTGGGTATCGGCCACTTTAAAATTAATTTCACCTGAACATGGGAACTTGGCAATCATTTCTTCAACCAGCGAAGATAGAGATTGCTGTGTTTCAGACAGTACCGCAATCGCCAGTAACCATGGAATCATGCCGCTATCACAGTAGGCAAAGTCACGGAAATAATGATGCGCACTCATTTCACCGCCATATACGGCATTGTGCTCACGCATTTTTTCTTTAATAAAAGAGTGACCAGACTTGGACTGGATGGCTTCACCTTTAAACTGCTCAACAATATCAAAAGTGTTCCAGACCAGACGCGGGTCATGCACAATTTTTTCACCCGCCTGTTTCAGCAGGAAAGCCTGCGCCAGCAGACCGACAATATAATAACCTTCAATAAACTGGCCTTTTTCATCAAACAGGAAACAGCGGTCAAAGTCGCCATCCCAGGCAATCCCCATATCCGCACCATGCTGAATGACCGCATCACGGGTACTGTCACGGTTTTCAACCAGAATTGGATTTGGAATGCCATTCGGGAATGTACCATCTGCTTCATGATGAATTTTAATAAATTCGACAGGAATATTCAGTTCCTTGAACTTTGCCTCAATTGCATCAATCACATGACCTGCAGCACCATTACCGGCATTCACCACCAGTTTTAACGGGCGAACTTTTGCAGGGTCGATATATGTCATTAGATGATCGACAAATTCAGGCAGGATATTATATTTTTTGGTTGTGCCTTTTTCTGCAACCGCATTAAAAGTACCTGTTTCAGCCAGCGCTTGAATTTCTTTTAAACCTGTATCGGCACTGATCGGGCGGGCATTTTCACGCACCAGTTTCATGCCATTATAATCCATCGGGTTATGACTGGCAGTGACTTCAATACCACCTTGCACATCTAAATGGAAAGCGGCGAAGTAAACTTCTTCAGTTCCCGTCATGCCCAAATCAAGCACATTCACACCCGCATCGTTTAAACCGCGGATAGTCGCTTGTTTTAAACCCTCACTGCTTAGACGAATATCACAACCTACAACCACGGTCTTTGGTTTATAGATTTGTCCGTATGCGCGGCCAATTTTATAGGCGATTTCTTCATTCAATTCGGTGCCGAGTTTGCCTCGGATATCATAAGCTTTAAAACACGTTAAAGTAGTCATTATTCAATTCAATACATGTGGTTTGAGTTGTGTGCACATTATACATAGATCATGAAACAGGTATGTTTATAGTTTTTATATTCAAATTTTTCACTTCATTTCGGTAGCTCATATCTAAATTTATAAGAAAGATTTTTACGACTTTAGTCTAATAAATAAATTTATAAATTAGAAATAGCTTTATTTTTCTTAGCTATATTGGTCATACCAATTATGATGTTAATTTAATGATTGATCTTGCCAATATCTGTGTTTATGATGAGATCTATGGTTTAAGGAAGAATATTTGCACTTAAATTTAAATTGGTAATACCAATTGTGCTAAATGTTTAAACTTTTAAGGTACAAAAAATTTCGCCTCGGCATTTCAAGGAGATGACAATGCTCAATATGTGGCAACAACTTTATGACCCTTTAAATAATATTTGGCTGTCTAGTGCGGTTGCATTAATCCCGATTATTTTCTTCTTTTTGGCATTGGCTGTTTTTCGTTTAAAAGGCAGTATTGCGGGTACAGGCACAGTCATTATTGCACTATTGATTGCGCTCTTTTTCTATCAAATGCCGGGTCAAATGGCCTTTGCGTCAATCATTTACGGTTTCTTCTATGGTCTATGGCCAATTTCATGGATCATTATTGGGGCAGTTTTTCTATACAAAATTTCAGTAAAAACAGGCCAGTTTGAGGTTATTCGTTCAAGCATTTTGTCAATTACTGAAGACCAACGTCTACAAATGTTATTGGTTGGTTTTGCATTTGGTACTTTCCTTGAAGGTGCTGCTGGTTTCGGTGCTCCTGTGGCAATTACCGCTGCACTCCTTGTTGGTTTAGGCTTTAAGCCACTTTACGCTGCTGGTTTGTGCTTGATTGTAAATACAGCGCCAGTTGCGTTCGGTGCAATGGGTATTCCAATTATTGTGGCAGGGCAGGTTTCTGGCGTAGATACCATGGAAATTAGCCAGATGGTTGGTCGTCAGTTGCCATTTTTAACGCTGATTGTGCTGTTCTGGATTATGGCGATTATGGATGGCTGGCGTGGTGTTAAAGAAACTTGGCCTGGGGTAGTCGTTGGTGGTGGTTCGTTTGCGATTGCCCAATATCTTACATCTAACTTCATTGGTCCTGAATTACCGGATATTACCGCTGCAATTGCATCATTGGTCAGCTTGACTGTGTTGTTCCGTTTCTGGAAACCAAAACATATTTTCCGTTTTGAGCCTGAAGCGGGTCAAACTTTGACTCAGCAACCTACTACGGTTCAACGTTATAGCATTGGGAAAATTGCTAAGGCGTGGTCTCCATTTGCTATTTTAACAGTCATGGTGACGATCTGGAGCGTTAAGCCATTTAAAGCATTATTTGCAAAAGATGGTGCTCTTGAACACTGGATTTTTAAACTTGAAGTACCATATTTGCATAAATTGGTCGAAAAAATGCCGCCAATTGTGGCAGAGATGAAGCCATACGAAGCGATTTATAAGTTTGACTGGTTCTCTGCAACAGGTACTGCAATTTTTATTGCTGCAATCATCACCGCTATTTTCTTAAAAATGAAAGCAAGTGAGGCAGTAACAACCTTTGGTGAAACACTTAATGAGTTGAAAACACCGATTTATTCAATTGGTATGGTGTTAGCTTTTGCTTTTATTGCGAACTATTCAGGTTTATCTGCTACTTTGGCTTTGGCTCTAGCACATACAGGGCATGCATTTACTTTCTTCTCGCCATTTTTGGGCTGGCTTGGTGTATTCCTTACGGGTTCAGATACCTCTTCAAATGCTTTGTTCTCGGCATTACAGGCAACTACAGCACAGCAAATTGGTATTCCAGAAGTATTGCTTGTGGCTGCAAATACCAGCGGTGGCGTAACAGGTAAGATGATTTCTCCACAGTCGATTGCGATTGCGTGTGCAGCAGTAGGCTTAGTTGGAAAAGAATCTGACTTGTTCCGTTTCACGGTAAAACATAGCATCATATTCACTGTCTTTGTTGGCATCATTATTACGGTTCAGGCTTATCTGGTTCCGTGGATGATTCCATAACTCCAGTGAAGGAAACGCGATGAGAATCTCCGATCAAGTGGTCATGAAATTGCAGGCATTAATTGAAGAGCGTCACATGAAAAAAGGTGACCGTTTGCCTGCCGAACGCCAGCTTGCAACTAGCTTAGGAGTTTCTCGTCCGTCTTTGCGTGAAGCAATTCAACAGCTCAATAGTCAAGGGGTGCTCAGTAGCCGCCGTGGCGATGGGACTTATATTCAGCAGTTACCTGAACAGTGGCCACAGCAATTGATTGTGAACCCAATTAGTAACTTGATTGAAGAAGATCCGCTGTACCGTTTTGATGTACAAGAGGCGCGGTTATTACTTGAAGGTGGCACGGCATGGTATGCCGCATTGCGCTCAACGCCTGAAGACCGCGCGAAAATTCATCATTATTTTAATGAAATTAGTCGCCATCAAAATGTAGGTGACTCAGCACAGGCTGCGGTGGCAGACGCTGAATTTCACTTAGCGATTGCTGAAGCATCTCACAATGTGGTGCTAATCCAAATGATGCGTAGCTTGTTTGATTTGTTGCAATATAACGTCTTGTTAGGGCGTAAGAAAGTTTATAACGACCCCGTAAATGGTGACTTGCTGAGCGAGCAGCATTTTCAGGTGATGGATGCTATTGATCGTAAAGATCCCGAGGCCGCACGCCAAGCTGTCTGCGGTCATATTGAATTTGTGATTAATCATGTGCGTTCTCTGGATGAAGATGAAGCTCGCCAGAAACGTGCAAACCGTTTAAATAGAGTTGATTCAAAATGATTATTTCTTCTGGCAATGATTATCGTGCTGCGGCACAACGTCGCTTACCTCCATTTTTATTTCATTACATTGATGGTGGAGCGTATTCGGAATATACCTTAAAGCGTAACGTACAAGATTTGTCAGAAATTGCATTGCGTCAACGTGTGCTGAATGACATGTCAGCGTTAAGTTTAGAGACAAAACTGTTTAATGAAACATTGTCGATGCCAGTTGCGTTGGCACCGGTTGGTTTAACAGGTATGTATGCACGCCGCGGCGAAGTGCAGGCAGCGATGGCAGCCGACAAAAAGGGCATTCCATTTACGCTTTCAACGGTTTCTGTTTGTCCGATTGAAGAAGTTGCACCTGCAATTAACCGCCCGATGTGGTTCCAGCTTTATGTATTACGCGACCGTGGTTTTATGCGTAATGCTTTAGAACGTGCAAAAGCGGCAGGCTGCTCAACACTGGTATTTACTGTAGATATGCCTGTACCGGGTGCGCGTTACCGTGATGCACATTCGGGAATGAGTGGGCCAAATGCTGCAATGCGTCGTTATATGCAGTCTATGTTCCATCCACATTGGTCGTGGAATGTCGGCTTAATGGGTCGTCCGCACGACTTGGGAAATATCTCTAAATATTTAGGTAAGCCGACTGGGCTTGAAGACTATATTGGCTGGTTAGGCTCGAACTTCGACCCATCGATTTCATGGAAAGACCTTGAGTGGATTCGTGAATTTTGGGATGGCCCAATGGTGATTAAAGGCATTTTAGACCCTGAAGATGCCAAAGATGCTGTGCGTTTTGGTGCTGACGGGATTGTGGTGTCGAATCACGGTGGTCGTCAGTTAGATGGTGTGATGTCGTCTGCTCGTGCATTGCCTGCAATTGCTGATGCAGTGAAAGGTGATTTGGCGATTTTGGCTGACTCAGGCATTCGTAATGGTTTAGATGTGGTGCGTATGTTGGCGCTCGGTGCCGATACAGTCTTACTTGGCCGTGCGTTTGTATATGCCTTGGCAGCAGCAGGTGGGCAAGGGGTGTCGAACTTGCTTGATTTGATTGATAAAGAAATGCGTGTTGCGATGACGATGACAGGTGCTAAGTCGATTAAGGATATTAACGCGGATTGTTTAGTACAGGCGATGAAGCTCTAACGTTTCCGTATTAACTTTGATGATATTGGCACGACGGAGTCGTATCGGAAAAATTTCAATTTAAGTAGCTAATTGACGTTACTTTTTTAAAAAAGTAA